>JAKSRY010000037.1 GCA_024403415.1 Lachnospiraceae bacterium | reverse complement strand
CCCCGACCCACGGCTTAGAAGGCCGTTGCTCTATCCAGCTGAGCTATGGACACTTATCTGTCTTGTTCAGACAGCAATAATATATATATCATAAAGAAAGAAAAATATCAACACTTTTTCGTAAAATAAAAAAGTATTTTCAAAAAATAAATAAAACAGTTCATCAAACGAAAAAAGTATTTTCAAAAACGAAGAAACAATTAACTTTGCAGCTTCTTTATTATGATTCTTCTTTCCATCAGATATCACAATATGTAAGTGATTTTTCAAACTTATCAGGTTTACCCCAGACGAATCCCTGAACGAAATCACATTTAAGTTCGTTCATAATTTCAAGCTGTATCTCGTCTTCGATACCTTCTGCAATAACATCGCACCCCATAAGGTGACCCATGTAAATAATAGCTTTAACGAAGTCCTGGTTAAGTTCACTGTCTTTAATATTATCAACAAGGCTCTTATCAATCTTAAGTAAATCTACAGGCAACTTAAGGAGCTGTGAAAGCGATGTATAACCTGTTCCAAAATCATCAAGAGCAACATGAATACCATTCTCTCTAAGTATATTGATATTCTTCTCTGTGTGAATAATTGATCTTGAGATTGAATACTCGGTTATTTCAATTTCAAGACATGATGCAGGGAAATCATATTCTTCAACAAGCTCTATAATCTTTTCTGCAAAACCTGCCGAACCGATTTCTTTAGCAGATACATTTACAGAAATAATAAAGGACTTTCCGGCTGCAATAACTACATCCCTGTATTCTTCCATTGCTTTTCTGATAACATATTCATCTATCGCAACAATAAGATCAGACTGCTCTGCAACCTCTATGAAATCTCCCGGGCTTATCATTGTGCCATCCGGCAGCTTCATTCTTATAAGTGTTTCAAAACCTCTCAGACTATGGTCCTGGATAACAAACTGTGGCTGGTACACAAGGTAAAAATAATTGTTGTCAAGTGCCTCCTTAATGAGTGACTCAAGTTTAAGCTGCTTGTCGGCTGTAGCATGAATCTCTTCATCAAACACACATATTTTATTATCCTTTGAACGAAGTGCGTGATTTAATGCTATATCAGCATACTTCATAAGTATTGTTCCATTAAGCTCGCCATATTTGCAATCTGCAATTCCCACATGAGCAGAAACATATACGTTAATAGGATTATCATTTCTGTAAAGAATTATCTTCTCTTCTATTGAATCAATTATTGTTTGCACAAAGGCTTCACAGTCATCGATATTCTTGACAATAAGTGCATATTCAGCACCTTCAATCTTAAACACTGTAGCTTTAGAACCAACAACATCTGTAATTCTTTTAGCTACAATCTGAAGAACCTGGTCACCATATGTTCTTCCAAGAGTAGCATTAACATTAAGGAATCCATCAATATGAATATACGCAACAAAACCATCAGTCCATGCCTTTATATCATTACGAACCGAATCCTCAAAACTATATCTGTTAAATAAGCCTGTAACTCTGTCCGTCTTCTCGGCTTTTTCACTTTCCCTGAATTGTCTATGTGCTATAACAAGAACAATCGCTACTATAATACAGTTAATCGTTCCAGGTAATGACGAATACACACCACTGGTAATCATTGGAACTAAACTTCCCAAAAACTGGAAAGCAAGAAGTAAATGCCCGAATTTAAGTCCCTTTTTATAGTCGACAATTATAATTACAATGAGGAATGCAAACTGAAGTGCCTGAAGTATACCATTAAGCGTCTGCACATGAAGATTAATACCGAAGATTTTTAAGACTCCACTTGCACCAAAATGAGCAGAATTAAAATAACACAAAACTGTTGTCACGATAGACAATATCGCCAGAATAATAAATATAATCTTTTTATTTTTTCGATCTGATAATCTCATACACCTATTCCTTGCTAAACTGAAATCAAAACATCGTTCAGTAAATGAATTTAATGGGATTTCATAATAAAATATCTAAAAATTAATTATAGAAAATAAAAGCCATGAACTGATTAGAGCTCATGGCTTATTTAGAGCAGGTGAAGGGAATCGAACCCTCGTATTCAGCTTGGAAGGCTGATGTTCTACCATTGAACCACACCTGCATTCAATCGAGGTGACAGGATTCGAACCTGCGACCCCCTGGTCCCAAACCAGGTGCTCTAGCCAAGCTGAGCCACACCTCGTCTTCCTATCGATGCGTCTTTTTCACGACGCAATATGAATTATACGAGAAAGGCTCCGCCATGTCAATAACTATTTTAAATTTTTTTCAAGTTTTTAAACTTCTAATATAGGAACCAAATTCCACCTCTGTCAAACAGACATTATTTCAGATATATTTTAATTCAAAATTTACATTCTGCTCATCATCAATAGTCATAACGATATAAGATGGTGTTCTGTTCTCCTGCCTCGGTTCACCTAAAGATCCGGGATTAACAACCTTAATCCCTTCCATCACTTTTATTACGGGTATATGCGTATGGCCGTACATTACTATATCTGCCCCAACAGCTTTAGCCATCGAAACCAGTACCTCTTCTCCTGATCTCACTCCATATCTGTGTCCATGTGTCAAAAAAATCTTATGACTGCCTAATTCAAAAATCTGCTCTGTATTTCCGCCAAAAATGCTGTCACAGTTGCCATTAACGAAATGGCACTCGCAATTTGCCCGGAATCTGTAATTTTTTTCGGATCCACAAGAATCTCCACAATGAATAAGCATATCGATTGGCGCTTCTTTTCGAAATACTGTCCAAAAGTTATCATCTTTTCTGTGTGTATCACTCACGATAAGTATTTTCATTATATTCCCCACTTTAGAAGCAATCACTCAAATATGTCTCAATACGACTTTTGTTTTCTTCCTGCGACCTTATCTATACGCCTCTTCCAGTAATCTCTTCATATCTCTCAGGGCCTGACCTCTATGAGAGATTGCATTTTTATCCTCCGGTGACAATTCAGCTGAGGTCTGTTCATAAGGCGGAACAAGGAATATGGGATCAAAACCAAAACCATTTTCCCCTCTCTCCTCGTAAGCAATTCTTCCCTCCATATTCTTAACCGAAAGGAGTTCCCTTCCATCAGGAAGTACTGCTGCCATAGCGCACACAAATCTTGCACTTCTCTCTTCTCCAACAGCATCCTTGATTCTCTCTATAATATTGTTATTTTTAATATGATAAGATGTATCTTCCCCCATATATCTTGCAGAATAGATTCCGGGCTCTTTATTAATATAGTCAACCTCAAGGCCTGAATCATCTGCCATAACAATTGCCTCAGGAAGAACACCTGCAACTGCTTTTGCTTTAATCATCGCATTCTCTGCAAATGTCTTTCCATTCTCTTCAATATCAATATTTATATTTTTATCCTTCATGGAATACACTTCCACCTGTTCCCCATTTATCTTAACGCCTTCAAGAATTTCACGAATTTCACGCACCTTGTTCGCGTTGCCTGTTGCAAATACTATATCCATCTGATTTTCTCCTCTGTATAAATATATAATAATTTTGCCTCATACTCATTAACCACCGAATATTCAGCCATGTTAATTATCGTGTATCATCCCTATCCTACGGCATCGCCTCGTAGGCTTTCATTATGGCATTATAAAGGCCGTCACATATCTTTTCTATATAATCATCCTTGGTGAAAAGAATTGCTTCCTGTGGATTACTGATACAGCCAAGACTTATAAGTGCAGCCGGCACTGTTAAGTTCTTAATCTCATCATGGCCTTCTGTGGCATTCTCAATTCCCAGTGCCTTGCTCTTAACAGCGTCCGAAACCTCATTTACAAGAATATTGGCCAAGTCCTCGTTACCAAAGCCCGGAATAAAAAACTCGCCATTATATATGGCCGAAACTCCATATATCGAACTATCCTTTTTACCGTCAGTCCTTATTTGTATAAACATATCTGCTCGTACATCATTTGCGATTCCCATCCTGCTTTCCAATGTAGGATTAACATCCTCGAGTCGGGTATAATATACTTTAATATCTTCTTTGTCTAATTTTTCTTTGAGCTTTTGTACTACCTTTAGATTTATATCTTTTTCAAGAAGGCCATCACTCGTGTTACCTGAATCCATTCCCCCACACGCCGGATCAATAACAATTATTCTGTCATATATTTCGCGCGGTTTCATGAAAGAAATATACAGACTTCCGTTTGACATTATCGATTTATATTCATATATGTCATCCGTTTCAAATATAAGCACCACCCGGTCGGCATACTCTTCAAAATTTGCCTTCACAATTGGAGCGCTGTTACCTGACAATACATTATTCCTGTAGAAGGATTCCTCTGCTTTGGAAATAATGATTCGCAGCTCCTTTTCCATATAATGATTTTCAAAGAGAATATCTTTTGCCTCGGTAGCAGATGGCAGAGGAATTTCAAGGTAATTGGACATTCCTGATTCTTCAACAAACATTACGGTGTCATTGACTTCATCCACAGTTTCCTTTCCGGAATAGGCAAGCTGTACCGCTTCAGAATCGGTCTCCAATATATCTTCTATAGCTTCCTGAACTACTGCGGTCTGTTCATCTGCTTCCTCAGTATATGAAGCAGAAATTCCTTCACCAAAGGTTCTTTCTTCAAGTGAAGCTGCGTCAGCCTCCATAGATTCACTGCCTGCAAGAATAACTATTCCAACAATGCTTAAAATTGCAAGAATCAGACTATATACAGTTGTTCGCTTAAATATCTTTTGCAGCATTACTATTCTTCTTCGGTGGTTTTGGTCCCGGGAACTGATAAAAATAAGTTTTCAGCATTCCGTTGTATATTTTTCGGTTCTTTTCGGCTTTCATGGCCATTGCCTTTTCGGCATCCTCATAGGAGGTAATCATATATAACGACCAGGAATCCAGTTCCTTATATCTTTGTGCTATCGTCTTATATAAAGGTGCAAGTTTCTCTTTATCCTCAAGTCTTTCGCCATATGGAGGATTTGTTATTATGAAACCGTATTTTTTAGGGCTCGACAATTCTTCTACACCCTTTCTTTGGAAATGTATGAGTTTATCCACTCCTGCAAGCTTGGCATTTGCCCTTGCAATTTTAATCATTTCCTCATCTATATCATATCCCTGTATATTTGTCTCAATATCCAGATTCACCATCTCCCTGGCTTCTTCACGAACTTCCTTCCATTCGCGCCTGTCAATGATATGCGTCCAGCTCTCTGCATTAAAGCCTCTGTTCATTCCGGGCGCAATATTGGCCGCCATAAGAGCTGCTTCAATAGGAAAAGTACCTGATCCGCAGAATGGATCTACAAGTATTCTGTCTCCCTTCCAGGGTGTCAGCATAAGCAACGCTGCGGCAAGATTTTCGGCAATTGGTGCCTTGGCTGTCAGCTTTCTGTATCCTCTCTTATGAAGCGAATCACCTGTTGTATCAAGGCCAATGCTCACCTCATCTTTGTGAATAAATACTCTGATAGGTATGTTTAACCCGGTTTCTTCAAACCAGTCTACATGATATACCTTCTTAAGTCGTTCAACTATGGCCTTCTTCATTATTGACTGAATATCTGAAGGTGAAAAAAGCTTGCTCTTAACAGATGATGCTTTAACCACATTAAATCTTGCATCTTTAGGTATGAAGTTCTCCCATTCAAGTTCCTTGGTTTTGGTAAACAGCTCTTCAAAGCTCTCCGCCTTAAAAGAACCTATATTGATAAGTACTCTTTCAGCAGTTCTGAGTGAAATATTGGATCTTACAATCGCCTCTGCATCTCCTTCTAAATATACTCTGCCATCTTCTACTTTGCTGACATCATATCCCAAATCGGTTATCTCTCTTTTAAGCGGAGCCTCAAGCCCGAAATGACATGGTATTGTAAGTTCAAATATATTTTTCATTATTTACTCCGTTCGCAAATCTACAATTGCAAATTAATATGCAATATGCCTTTATATCATATATTTTATACTACTGTTCCTACATAAGCGGTGCGAAAAATCGCACTATTCTTCCGATTATTCTTGTAAATACATTTATATGCTCATAATGCGCTTTATCAACCTCTATACAGTCCGCAAGCGTATTTTGAAAATCTCTTTCAATAGCATCGACAACCTTATTTCCGTAAACATATATTCCATTTTCAAAATGATGATAGAAAGACCTGTAATCAAGATTAACAGATCCAACCGTTGCCACCTTATCATCAGCAACAGCAACCTTCGCATGAATGAATCCCGGTCTGTATTCGTACACCTTGATTCCTGCCTGAAGCAGAATCTTATAATAAGATCTTGCAACCCAGAAAGCCACCTTCTTATCCGGTATATGCGGAAGGATTATCTTAACCTCTATTCCCCTCTGCGCTGCATATTTCATGACACTTAAAAATTCACGGTCAACTATAAAATACGGGGTCATTATATGAACATAATCCGTTGCGTGCGAAAATACCGCTGAATAAACATTTTTGCCAAGTTCATCTTCATCTGTGGGTGAATCTGCATAAGGAATAACAAATCCGTCATGTTCAAATTTACTGCGTGAAAGCTTATCCAGTAAATATTTATCGTAATTTAAATCTTCTTTACCATAAAGATTCCAGTTTTGAAGAAACATACGTGTCATACTCATCACGGCATGTCCTTCAATCTTAATGGCCACATCCTTCCAATAGCCGTACAGGGATATATAATTAGCATATTCATCTGCCAGATTCACACCACCTGTAAAAGCAACATTACCATCTATAACAACTATCTTCCTGTGGTCTCTGTTATTCTGAGTCGTTGACAGAAATGGGATAATTGGTGCAAACATTTTCGCATCAATTCCATATTCAGCCAGTTTTTGAGGGTATCTGTACGGCAGCTTAAAAATAGAGCACAGCCCGTCATACATCACCTTAACTTCCACACCCTCTTTAACCTTTTCTTTCAGTATCTCAAGAACAGAATCCCATACCTTGCCTTCTGCTATAATGAAATATTCAATAAAGATATATTCCTTTGCCTTCTTCAATTCTTCTATAAGGGCTTCAATTGCTTCAACACCCTCAGGATAATAACTGAGTTTCGTATTATGGTATATTGGGAATCCCTGATCCTGCTCCATAAAATATGCAAATCTTTGAAGTACTTTATCCTGTCTTAACAGAGCTTCCTTAGTTCCATCTGATGTAGACAATATGCCCCTTGTCGACTTTATCTCTCGCTCGACCTTCTTCTTTAGGCGCACCATTCCATAGTTATTCATTGTAAATGCATACATCAAAACGCCAAATACCGGAAGGACGGCAATAATAACTGCCCAGGTAAGCTTAAACTCTGCCGGTTCATCTCTGTTTATGATAATTACCAGAAAAATCGCTCCGAGCACATCAAAAATAACCAGAAATTCCGGGAACATTCTGGTCAGATAGGCCCCACCAAATGCCAATATGGCAATCTGTGCCACTATCATCAGCACGATAACAAGGGTACGGCTAAATATTAATTTGGAGGCAGTATTTAAGAATTTCTTCATATGTAAATATTGGTCAAAGGCAATCCTGCCATTAAGTCTTCATTTCACCTGACATCTGCTAATAATAAAATCACTGCAGCCACGTACAGGTAGCTGCAGTAATCTGATTAACATACCAAAATCTTTTTAGCACAACACTCTTCAAAAATCTGCTTTGATTATTTTTCCAATTCTGAAGTACAGTGAGGACAACGTGTTGCATCGATAGAAATCTCTTCCTGACAGAAAGGACATTTCTTGGTTGTTGGAGCAGCTTCCGGCTCTTTCTTTTCTTTCTTTAACTTATTGATACCCTTAATCATGAAGAATACAACAAGTGCGATGAGAAGGAAATTTACAACACTCAATATAAACGAACCAATTGCTATTACGGGAGCCTCTTCTCCTTCTCCTAAAACAATATTAAGAGTATCGAAGTTAATACCACCTGTAAGTTTTCCAATGATAGGCATTGCAACATCATTTACAAGTGAAGTAACGATTGCTGTGAAGGCACCACCTATGATGATACCAACTGCCATATCCATTACATTTCCTCTTGAAATGAACTCCTTAAACTCTTTTACGATTCCCTTCTTGTTAGGGTCCTTTTTCTTTGTCTCGTTAGCCATTTTTCTCTCCGTTTCTAAATTAGTATTTATATTACATTATTTTATTAACTGCTGACACAAGGGCTGATACAGAAGATTTAATAATATCCTGTCTGATTCCAACTCCCCAATACATCTTTCCTTCATGTTCTATTCCAACATATGTTGCTGCTTTTGAAGAGGATCCGATTGAAACAGCATGCTCCTCATATACCTTAAGTGTATATGTAACATTAAAGTACTCTTTAATAGCATTGGCAACTGCGTCAAGACGTCCGTTTCCTTCTCCGGAAATTTTCTTTTCATTTCCGTCCTGTGTGATAACCATACGAACGAACATTTCTTCTTCACCTTCAGGAGTGAATGATGAGCTCACTACATCAAAATGCTTTCTTGGCTTAATATAATTGCTTTCAAATATATCGAAAATATCCTGTGGTGTGAGTTCTGCATGTCTTTCATCAGAAACACCCTTAACAAGATATCCTAATTCTTCTCTCATGAGCATAGGAATTGTAAGTCCATAGTTTTGTCTTAAAACAAAGGCAACTCCACCTTTACCGGACTGAGAATTGATTCTGATAACATCAGATTCGTATTCTCTTCCAAGATCCTTAGGGTCAATAGGAAGATATGGAACAGTCCATCTTTCGCCTGACTTTCCTTCCTGTCTCCATGCCATTCCCTTAGAAATAGCATCCTGATGAGAACCTGAGAATGCAGTAAATACCAAATCTCCGGCATAAGGAGTTCTTTCATGAACCTTCATTCCCGTGAGTTCTTCATATGTATGGCGAATCTCCATAATATTGGTAAAATCAAGTTTTGGATCAACACCATGAGTAAGCATGTTCTCTGCCAAAGTAACAATATCAACGTTACCGGTTCTTTCACCATTACCAAACAATGTACCTTCAACTCTGTCAGCTCCTGCAAGACATCCAAGCTCTGCATCTGAAATACCGCAGCCTCTGTCATTGTGCGGGTGAATTGAAATAAGAACACCATCTCTGTATTTGAGATTCTTATGGAAGTATTCAACCTGAGAAGCAAATACATGAGGCATTGCAATCTGAACAGTTGTAGGAATATTTATAATAGCCTTGTTTTCCTTAGAAGGCTTCCATACATCAAGAACGGCATTGCAGACATCAAGTGCATAATCAACCTCAGTTCCCGGGAAGCTCTCAGGACTATATTCAAACGAGAAATTACCTTCTGTTTCGTTTGCAAGATCAAGTAAAAGCTTAGCACCTTCCACAGCTATAGTCTTAACTTCTTCTTTAGACTTCTTAAATACCTGCTCACGCTGAGCAACTGAAGTAGAATTGTACAAATGTATAATTGCATGGGGTGCACCCTTAACTGCCTCGAAAGTCTTCTTGATGATATGTTCACGAGCCTGTGTAAGTACCTGAACAGTAACATCATCAGGAATCATATTTCTTTCAATCAAAGCTCTCATAAACTGATATTCTGTATCAGAAGCTGCAGGAAAACCTACTTCAATTTCCTTAAAGCCTATATCTACAAGCATCTTGAAAAATACCAGTTTCTGCTCCAGACTCATAGGCTCGATGAGTGCCTGATTTCCGTCTCTTAGGTCAACAGAACACCAAACGGGAGGATTTGTAATTGTATCCTTTTTAACCCAGTCATAGCAGTCAACCGGTGGCAGAAAATATGATTTTCCGTATTTTTCACTAATGTTCATTTCTAATTTCTCCTTATATCTGTAACACAGACCTGACATCATACATATCACACGACATTCAAGCCCCTGTTTTTCGTTTCCCTAACCTAAAGCGGTATCTTATATTATATTCCATATGAAGCAAAACTTCAAATACACTTGCTTATGATTTTCTTAAGATCGTCCGGGCTGAAATAATATGCCTTATTGCATATCTGGCATTTGATTTCTATATCTTTGCCCTCAGAAATCATATCCTTTATTTCTTTTCTTCCAAGACTAATCAGTGCTTTTTCAACTCTTTCTTTGTCACAGTTACAGGTAAAAGCCACATCCATCTTATCCGTAATTTCAAGGTCAAGATCTCCAAGCAGAATCTCCAGCATCTCTTCCGGAGATTTACCACTGTCAAGAATTGCCGTAACAGAATCTATTGTCTTTAGTTTTTCTTCCAGTGCTTCCAAAACCTCATCAGAAATAAACGGCATTACCTGGATAATGAATCCTCCTGCCTGTTTTACAGTGTTATCCTTATTCATAAGAACACCAAGACCAACAGAAGACGGAATCTGCTCAGAAGTTGCAAAATAATATGTAAGGTCTTCTGCAATTTCGCCCGTCTGCAATTCTGAAGTTCCTATATATGGTTCTTTCAGTCCCATATCCTTTATTACTCGCAGGAATCCGGTTCCAAAAGCACCTCCAACATCAAGTTTTCCCAGTGCGTTTGGTGGCAGCATCACATCCGGCACCATACAGTAGCCGTTAACTTCTCCGTTTCCCTTTGCTGTTGCAGTAATTCCTTTACCGGGACCAACTCCACGTACCTGCAAAGTAATCGTATCTGTATCATTTTTCATCATAGCACCCATCATAACAGCGCCTGTCATAAGTCTTCCCAGTGCCGCTGTCATAACCGGAGATGTATTGTGTGCGGAGCGCGCATACTCTGTCAGTTCTCTTGTTGTTGCCGCAAATGCTCTTATCTGAGCTCCTGCCGCTGTTGCTCTTACCAAATAATCTTTCATTTCACTTCTCAATTCTTTCTAATTTTTAATGTTAAAATATCTATTCTATATCTTTACAAATGATTTAAGTTTGGCAGTATAATTTACATTCCTGCATCGTCATTACTTACGTAAAACAAGATATATTCTCTCAGATTCCTCATGTGGAACATCCATAGTTTCTTCGTCTATGGCTCTTACAAAGATAAACCCTGCTTCCTGTGCAAATTTTTTCATCTGTTCAAGGTTATACCCTCTTTGAACATGCGTCTCCATGAATCTGCTAAAGATTTCATCATCTTCGGATATTCTAGTGAAAAAAGTAACATCATATTCATTAATATTATCTTCCGGATTGTAATAGTTTTCCCAGATAAAACTGCAATCCTCTCTGTTTTCGGCAATTGTCGTATCGCCTATTACTGTTTCATACTTATATATTGTATTAAAATCAAATATAAACAGGCCGTCCTTTTTTAGTGCTCCATGCACATGCTTAAAAGTCTCTCTGATATCTTCATCGGTAATCATATAATTAATCGAATCACACACAGAAACTATGGCATCCTGCTTCTCGATAAGTTCGAGTTCTCTCATGTCCTGATTGATATATAGTATATCTTTGTCCGCCTCAAATGCCTTAGCAGAGGCTACCGAAAGCATATCCTCAGAAATATCCACGCCTGTCATTTCATAACCCTTATCCGAAAGAAGCTCGGTAAGTGTTCCCGTTCCGCAGCCAAGATCCAGTACAGAAACCACATTTTCGCCATAAGTCTTAAAAAGCGAAGAAAGGAGGTCTGCCCATTTTTCATAGGGCACATCCTCCATAAAAATATCATACAGATATGCAAAATCAGTATATGCTTCCATAATCTTCCATTCTATTGCGTCTTCACCGCAATCCATACATCAAAACATCAGCACTATAAATTATCCTTTAAAGAACAATGAATCCAAAGCACCAAATAATCCCATACTGGCAAGAAGCATTATAACTCCTGCTATAAGAACACCACATACTACTGCTATAACTGCATCCTTGAATTTCATATCAAGGAAAGTTGCCGCAAGTGTTCCTGTCCATGCACCGGTTCCGGGAAGGGGGATTCCAACGAAAAGCATCAAAGCAATAAAGGCAGCTTTACGACCCTTTGATTTTCTAGGAGCCTCAGCCTCATTACTTTCAACAGCAGCCACTACCTGACCTTCAGTGTCTTCGTCGTTCGCAACTGTTTCGGCACTGTTGTCACTTTTAGCTTCAAGCTTAGCCTGTCCCTTATGTCCCTTTCGAAGACACCATGAACAGAACTTACCAATAATTTTCTTGTCCTGTCCCCATTCAAGCAATTTTCTTGCAAAGAAAAAGATAAAGGGAACCGGTATCATATTTCCAATTATTGCAATGATGAATGTCGGAATCTTATCAAGTCCCATACCTATACCAATCGGAATAGCTCCTCGAAGCTCGACAATTGGCACCATTGATATAAAAAATACCCATAAATATTTAAGCATAGTTTTCGATAATCTCCTTCAGTGATTTGATAAGTTCTTCCATTTCAGCATCTGTTCCGATTGTAATTCTGAGATGATTTGAAATTCTGGCTTTGTTCCAGAATCTTACATATATATCTTTTTCCTTAAGAGCGGTAAAGATATGTTCTGCCGGAACCGTCTTGTGACTTGCAAAAATAAAGTTTGCCTTTGAATCTGCAAATTCAAATCCAAGTTCCTTCAATTTGGTCTTTGTCCACTCTCTGGTCTTAATAACCTTCGCAACGGTTTCTTTCCAGTAATCTGTATCCCGGCAGGCTGCTGTTGCAATCTCAATTGCCGGATAGTTGATTGTATATGAGTTGAACGAGTACTTGACATCCTTGAGGAAAGAAATAAGTTTTGTATTACCAAAAGCAACACCTATTCTCAAACCTGCAAGCGCTCTTGACTTCGAAAAAGTCTGTACTACAAGCAAATTGTCATATTTATCTATCAAAGGAAGCATGCTGTCGGCTCCAAAATCAACATATGCTTCATCAACAATAACTACAGAATCAGGATTCTTCTTGAGGATTTCCTCAAACATTTCTCTTGATTCCATAATTCCTGTCGGTGCATTTGGATTCGGAATGATTATTCCTCCATTTGTCTTGAAATAATCTTCTTTATTAATTGTAAAATCATCTTTAAGTGGCTGAATTTCAAATGGAATTTTGAACAAAGAAGCCCAAACATCATAAAATGAATATGTTATATCCGGAAACAGAACCGGTTTATCACTGTTAAAGAATGTCAGGAAGCTCAATGCCAAAACATCATCCGATCCGACTCCGACAAATATCTTGTCACGATCGACGTTATAAACCTCAGATAGCGCATTCACAAGATTATCGGAGTTAGTGTTAGGATATTTCCTAAGCATACTTGTTTCATCTTTAATCTCATTTTCTGCAAGATCATATATTCTTGTAGCAACCATAGGTGATGGTGCATACGGGAATTCATTAGTATTTAACTTTATTACTTTTCCTTCCGGCTGTTCTCCGGCAACATAAGGAACTACTTTTCTTACATTATTTTCCCACGACATAATTATTTATCCTATTCCTCATTAATTTCTGCAAGCAGTTTTTCATATTCTGCAACCTGGTCCATAAGACCTAAATTATAATATACATCAATCAGTCCCTGAATGGGATATTCTTTTTGATATCTGATATTTAATATGCTCTGGCATTCAAAAGCAGCATTGTAATACCAGATTGCTGCCTCCTTATAATCTCTCATGTCTTCATAATAGGACCCCAGGAGAAAACATACCTCGGAACACGGCTCCATAGCCACGTCCTTCATCGCATATCGGTACATTTTAAGATAATCCTTACGCCAATAAGCAGCTTTAACAACAATACAGACAGCAGCTTTCATGATATCCGCTGTACTATCTTCAGAATCTGCAACCTCCGTAAAATATTCCTCGGCACGATGAAAATCTTCCTTTTCGCCTGACACGAACAGTTCACGGGCATAGAAATCAAAAAGTCTTGGTGAAAGCTGTTCTCCTCCCGCAATTATCTTCTCAAAAATTCCGTAATCTCTTCCTGCATGATTCTTTTCAGGAAGATGAGTAATCTCTATATCCGAATCATATACAAGCGGCAACAGTCTTACAGTTTCATGTACTCTTTCCACCCATACAAAGCTACGCGTACGCTTAAACAGTTTAGGTCTCAATTCCTTATCAAAATTATAAACCGTACCATTTGCAAGCTGATTGCCATAATACATCTGAACTATCTCTATTTCCGGATCAAGATTCTCCTTCAGCAGGCGAAATTTCTCTCTGTTCTCTTCTGAAAGAACTTCGTCAGCATCCGCAGAATATATATAATCACAATTACATTTGGAAAACGCAAAATTTCTTGCGGCGCTGAAATCATCCACCCATTTAAAGTCATATACCTGACATGAGAACGCAGCGGCAATGTTTTTGGTTTCATCAGTAGATCCTGTATCCACTATTATTATCTCATCAACAAGATCCGAAACACTGTCAAGACATCTTGCCAAAACTCTGGCCTCATTTTTAACGATCATACAAAGAGAAATACTTATCATATTAATCCCCATCCTACAACTGAAAAAGAGCAAATAACAACATATTCAGACACTATGGAGTGTATCATTATACCCCGTATTTTGCAACTTTTCGTCCGCCATTCCCCTCTCATATATCAATTGTTAAAACTTCCTCCAGAAGATATGCTCCGACTGCAGTCTTATGCCTGCCTGTTCTCACAACCACAACAGTTTCATCATAACGTCCTACTCTGAAATCACCAATAAGAAGATCATATACATCTGTGTAGTTTCTTCTTATAACCGAGTCCTTAATCATGATTTCGAAACAATCCTCTTTTGCTTTAATCATGGATACCCCGATAAATATACACTTTCCATCCTGATTATGCCCATATATTCTGACAGTTCTTCTTCCAAGCCAAACCACCAAAAAATATAAACATACAAGTAATAATGCCTCAAGAATTTTTAATTCCATTTTCCCTCCTTATATCAACTTAATATTCTGCCAATTTAGCGATCAGCGCCTCTTAAAAACTCATTCGTTTTATAAATCGAAAACTCTATTTATATTTTTCAAAACATCCACTATAAATACTTACTCTCAAAAGCTTTTTTGATATAATAATCATTATGAAAAAAGAACATTCCATAACAAAAAACTTAATATACCTGATTTTATTAACACTTTTTATGACCATGACATTTGTTGCCTGCTCCGGCGAATCTTCCTCGGACAATCCGGATAGCGATGCCGTTCAGGAAAGCAGTTCACAGACTAATAATTCCTCTTCATCCGGTCAGAACGAATCAACAGTCATATCTGAAGGTACTGTTATAGAAGAGAACATATCTGATCTTCAGGTAACTGCTAATACATTCCCGGCACTCTGCGTACCTACATGGATTACTCAGATTGACGGGCTGTATTTCATCGTGGATTGTTACAACAACCAGGTCATTTACAACGATAACCTATCAGACCCACTCACTTCCTGGAAGGTAATGACCTCAGATATTTATCGCGGTCATACAATTGCTTCAAATGGGAAAGTCTATCTCATAGACGATACCGAAAACAATCGTATTCTTGTCATGAAAAAGGGGATCAATTCAAACGGAGATACCGTGTTTGTAAGAACACAGGAATTTGGTGAAATAGGAACCCGTCCTCATTTCATCATATACAACTCCGCCAATGAAACCTTCTATGTATGGAGTTCGATGACCGGAGAAATGTACTTATTTAAGTATTCTGATGAAAAAGACAGTATCTATCTTTCAAATATAAAGTCCATTCCCGAACTTAATGGTTATTATGTACGTTCTTTTTCAATAATTGATAATGAAATATATCTTGTATCCGGAGATGCTTCTGTCACGATTCTTGATATAGATACATTTGAAGTTAAAAAGAAATATCCGGTGCCCCTTGAGCTTGTCGGAATGGTCCAGATTACACTTATCGATGACTACTATTATATTACAATCTCCACGGATGGTTATGGTTCACAGGATGCTGCAACAATTATAAGAGTGAAAGATTTAGAGGACCTTGCCGCCGGAAACTATGAAGATTTATATTCCAACTTCATAGGCGGTGGTACCCCATATTGTATTTCAAAAATAGATAATCATTATTATTTATGTGAGCACAGACTGCCGGAACATTCCATCTGGCGTTTTGACATAGAAGATAATGAGATAATAAACTGCGAAACTATATACTAAGTTAGGTTTAATTTCGGGGCTTTAATATGTTTTTAAATAAAAATATGTTATAAGCCTTTTTATTTCTTACATTTTAAAAAATGCCGTGATATAATTAACATAATATAATCATAGCACTCTTTTCTTTTTCTTTTTCAAAGTGAGGTTTTTATGTACCAAAAAGGCGAATATGTCATTTGCGGAATCAACGGTATTTGTCAGGTCGATGGTATTACCACCCTTAATTTAAGCGGTGTTGATAAAGATCGCGAATATTATCTTATGAAGCCTGTATTCTCTAACGGCAGTGTTGTCTACAGACCTGCGGACCAGGAGGATTCGTCGATCCGTCCTGCTCTCAGCAAGAGCGAAGCCGAAAACCTTATTAATGAAATTCCCAATATTGACATTATAAATATTATCGATGAGAAAACTCTCGAAAAGACTTATAGGGATTTGCTGCATTCCTGCGATCCTAAAGCATTGGTTTCCTTAATCAAAACCATTTTGCTTCGTAAAGAAAAAAGACTTCTTAAGGGCTTTAAGATTACCGCCCTTGATTCAAGATATTTTAAGCAGGCAGAGGATTTTCTCTATGGAGAATTGTCTGTTGCCCTCAATATTCCACGTAACGAAATGCGTGAATATATTTCTACCAAACTGGCTGAATAATATAGTGAATGAATAGCATTGACATTGTATCCATGCTATCCTTCCACCATTTGTCTGTATGTCCTCAATTCATCTAACAGTATATTCTTGACTGCTGATATTTTATCCATGTCATATTCTTCCACAGCCTTACGCATCTCACCTATAGACTGCTGAATCTGATCCGGATATTTATAATTTTCTATTTCATCCAAGGCATCATTCGCAGCAGGTCGATTCATCTCCTCCATTTCAAGGAATACAATCTGTACAAGTGCAATAACCTGCGGGAAGTCTATATTCTCACTCTTTGACTTTTCACCATCGTCGAACATATGAAGTCTCTCCTCAAATGTTCTGTAGTAATTAATCATAAAAGGATACTTTTCCCTGATTACTTCTATATCTCCGACTTTAGCCGCCTCTTCTATTTCGCTTGCACCAAATGACAACATTTCAGCACCAATGACCGCAGCCGAACTTTTCAGTGCATGAAGCTTAATTCTGAAAAGTTCAAGGTTATTTCCGGAATTCAGATCAACGTAACATCTGTCGAGTATTTCTGCTTCCTGTTTGATTGACTTATGGAATTCTTTTACAGTTGCTTTAAGCACATCCTCTGTAGGTAGATGCTTCACCGCATCATTCCAATCAATTCCTCTGATAACAGGCAACTCATCCTTCCAGTTCTTACCAAGATTTTCTGCAATCTTAATACGGTTATCTCTGCTGATAACCTTATCTGAATCCAGGAGAGACTTAATTGTTCTCATAAGACCCGATACAAATATAGGCTTGGAAAGATATGCAGCAAAACCTGCCTGGCGATAAATATCCTGTATAGAACTTATTGCATTTGCCGTCAGCATAACAACAGGGGTATTTTCATTGATATTACCCTTCATTTCGTTCATCTTATGCATGGTTTCGATACCATCCATCTCAGGCATCATATGATCCATGAAAATAATGTCATATTTGTTCTTTATTATTTTCTTAAGGCATTCCCGACCATTTTCGGCCTCATCTATTCTTATTCCGGTTTCCCTGAGAAGAGAAGTGAATACCTTTCTGTTAAGTTCATTATCATCTACTACAAGAATAGATGCCTGCGGTGCCACAAAATCGATACCACTATCTTCTATCTCATCTTTTAAGGCATTGACAAAATCACCTACAGGCTCAATATCCTCAATAACCTGCCTTATAGTAAAGAAGAATATAGAACCTTCTCCGTAGACAGAATCGACTTCAAGTCTTGAACCCATCATTCTAAGCAGGTTATTGGTAATATTCATTCCAATACCTGTTCCTTCAATATTTCTGTTTCTTGATTCTTCTATTCTTTCAAAAGCAACAAATAACTTTGAGACATCCTCTTCTTTAATACCAATACCGGTATCTTTGACAGAAAAGGTTAAATCCACATAATTATTCTGAAATTCACAATCCACATCCAATTGAACAAAACCTTCATGCGTATATTTAATTGCATTTGAAATAAGGTTTGCAAGAATCTGGCTGATTCTTACATCATCACCAATCAGCAGTCGTGGGATAGAAGGATTCACGTTAATAATAAAGTCTATATCCTTGGCCTTTGCTCTCGGTCCATATACAGAGACAGTGTCATGAATCATCTGGTCAATACTATATTTAACCGGATATATCTCCATCTTGCCTGATTCCATTTTTGACATATCAAGCACCGAATTAATAATTCCATAAAGAGTATGGGATGCTGCTGAAATATCCCTCGAATACGAAAGAGTATTATCATCCTTGGTCTCTCTGGATATCATCTCATTCATTCCGATGATAGCATTGATTGGTGTTCTTATTTCATGCGATATATGGGCAATAAATGACGACTTTGAATTGTTTGCAATATTAGCTCTCTCCTTCTCATAATTCAATCTCTCTATTAACAGAAGGTCAGGATTTTCAGCCATCATGTATATACCCAGAACAAGAAGAACCACTGCCGCACTGGTCACGACATCTTTTCTGTCAAAAAGCTGGAGCAAAATAACTACCGTGGCAAATATCCACAGAAACATATACTCGATTATATTTTTCCTTGAAATATTCTTCCAGAATCTAATCAATTCAAAAAGACATATCAAAAGATATATTGAAATAGCAATATAAAGCATTATAAGAGCAGGCCCCTTGGCATAATACCAATTACCTATGTCTTCATACTCTATTGGGAAAATAAACAGCATTATAATAACTGTTGCGACGGGAAGAACATATAAAATCTCCCATTTATTCATTGTTCTTTCCTGGTCTTTTCTGATCATTGCAGTCCAGTAAACAGCCGTCATGAAAAATACACACCCCAGTGTTCCGAGATATAAACGGTTGAAAAGGTCAGACAAAATATTAAATTGTGTAAATAACCACACAAATAAAAAGTCAAATATAACATTGACCATAGAAATCCCAATCAATATTGAGAACAATATATGGGTATGTGTTTTTCTTCTGTTTGCAGAATAGTAGTTGATCATTATATATGTAAGAATGATCAGACCTGCTATTTGCAACCTTAACGCATTTGTCATCCTGATTTACTTTTCTTTCATTTATCTGTTCTTTATGAATATTTTTTAATCATTGCTTCCAGGTCTGCCGGAATAATCGGCTTTGGAATAAAGTCATCAAATCCTTCAGCAAGGTATTGTTCTTTTGCTCCGGAAACAGCATTGGCAGTAAGCATAATGACCTTGGCATCCTTACTCAAGTTGTCATCCATTTCTCTTAATGCGTGGAAGGTCTCAATACCATCCATATCCGGCATCATATGGTCCATAAAAATAATCTTATATTCATTCTTCTTAACAAGATCAAGACATGCAAAGCCCGAATCGGCATCATCAATTTCAAGACCTGTATTCTTCAGAAGATTCATAAACACTTTTCTGTTGATTGCATTATCGTCTACAACCAATACACGGCTTGAAGGTATCTCAAGCATATTACTGTATGAATATGTTTCTTCTGCTTTCGCAACTGCTATTCTTATATCTCCAACCGGATTCTCATCGCATATTCTTTGTTCAATATCAAATTCAAACACCGAACCAACACCGTATTCAGACTCAATCTTTAATTCAGAGCCAAACAGTTTAATGAACTGCATGGTGATTGACATACCAAGACCGGTTCCTTCAACATTTCTGTTTCGACCGGTATCAAAACGCTGGTATTCCTGGGTTATTTTGTCCAGGTCTTCCTGTCTCATTCCAATTCCCGTGTCTCTGACTTCAAAGTGAAGTTTTTGCATACCGCTTTCTTTTCCAAGATCCGATACCAATAAGGTAATCTCACCTTCTTCAGTATACTTAACGGCATTGGTTAATATGTTTGTCAAAATCTGCTTAAGTCGTATTCCGTCTCCCCAATATGCACTCGGAAGTTCTTTATCCACCTCTATCTTAAAATCAAGTCCCTTATCTTTAACCTTTAACTGAATAAAATTGGATGTATCATTAATCAGCGTTCTTATTTCATAAGGAGCTTCCTCAAGTTCCATTTTTCCTGATTCTATCTTGGAAATATCCAGAATTTCATTCATGATTCCATGAAGAGTCTGGGCCGCAGACTTAATATCAGATGCATATCGTCTGATATTGGCTTCCTTACTTTCGCGGAGTATTATTTCATCCATTCCAAGAATGGCATTAATAGGTGTTCTTATTTCATGAGAAACATTTGCAATAAATCCACTTTTTGCGTTATTAGCCTTATCCGCATTTTCTTTTTCAAGTTCCAGCTGATCTATCAGCTTAACATCCTCATCTTCGAGGGTCATATAGAATGAAATGGTGACTATTGTAACGCCGATACCTGTGAGGAAAAGATTCTGTATATACAACTGAAAAAATATACACAAACTTTGTAAAACAGATGCCAAAACAATAATTTTTCTTCTTTTGACATTTACATACTGTCTGTTATATATAAGAAGGCAGATTACAAACAGTTCCTGTATTGCAAATATCGCAAATACCCACATAATATCGGATCCAAAAAGAACCGTTTCACTTCCGTTCTCCATAGTCATAAACGGAACCACCAACATAACGGCAAACAATCCTCCGACCAGATAATTAGCCCAGTTTCCAATTTTTCTTAATGAGGGAACATCTGTATTTATAAGACGTTTGATATAAATATAAGAAACATACAGAAAAGATACAATTGAAAACATATACATAGACATGATACCAATCAAAATTCCTCTGTTAATGATATCCATATGAACGATAAAATAAGAAGCTGCCAGTTCTGTAACGATTAGAACAATAGCAACAACCATCAAGCGTGCAAACATCGAATGCACACTGCCTCTATTTTGATTATGCTTCTGTGAAAAGAAAAGAAATGCCACCAGCACCATTACTGCCAGGCAAAACAATTCCATTGATATTTCAGGCATATAATTTCCATCTCTAAACTTATTTTTATTCCATATAATTATAACACAAAAAAGGGGATACATTATACATGTATCCCCCTAAATAAATATTTATCCTAATAAGCCATCAACTTATGCGAAAGGATTCTCTGTAGGATAAGGAAGTGAAGCAGG
>JAKSRY010000036.1 GCA_024403415.1 Lachnospiraceae bacterium | reverse complement strand
AGTATTTGGAGAAATTATTGAATTATATAGTATTAGATCTTGAATGGAATCAATCGAATACTGGAAGAGAGCCTGAAATCAGAGATATTCCCTTTGAAATCATTGATATTGGAGCAATCCGAATGAATGAAGATATGAAGATGATTGGTGAGTTTAATCAATTGGTTAAACCACAGGTTTATGATCAAATGCATCATATTACATCAAAAATTATACATCTTCATATGCAGGACTTAAAAAGAGGGAAAGAATTTCCGGAAGTAATCAAAGACTTTTTAGATTTTAGCGGAGAAGATAGTATTTTCTGCAGCTGGGGTCCTCTTGATTTATTTGAACTTCAGAGAAATATGAAGTTTTATGGTATAAAGCCTTTATCTGATGGACCGCTAAAGTTTTTAGATGTGCAGAAACTGTATAGTCTTGTATATTCCAATGGCAAAACAAGACTTGCTCTTGAAAATGCAATTGATGAACTTAAGATGGAAAAGGACATTCCTTTTCACAGAGCTTTTTCAGATGCATATTATACTGCTAAAGTTCTTGCAATTCTTCCAAAAGAAATACTGGACAGATATTCATATGACACTTTCAGTATTCCAAAATCAAAAGAAGAAGAAATTAAAATACAATTTCCTGATTACTTAAAGTATATAACAAGGGAATTTGAAGATCGACATACAGCGATGGAAGATAAAGAAGTGTCTTCAACTAAATGTTACTTATGTCATAAGAATGTTAAAAAGAAAGTTAAGTGGTTTAGTCCCAATGGCGGAAAACATTTATATGCCATTGGCGAATGTCCTGTTCATGGATATATTAAGTATAAGAACAGGATGAAGAAGACAGAAAACGATGGAATATTTGTAATTAAAACAACTAAATTCGTTTCTTCAGAAATTGCTGAAGAATATGTTGAAAAAAGAAAACAGTTAACAGAAAAAAAGAAATCATAAAAAAGAATGAATAATATTCAGTAAACAGAATATTATTCATTCTTTTTTTATAGAAATATGTATAATGTGAAACTAAACGTATGGAAAAAACAGTTTATTACTGAAATTCAACAATATGCTTTCTTGCCCAAATGGGAAAATGATTATCCTGACATTTTTTATTAGTTCTTTCTTTAATAGCTATGGTATTAAAGAAGAGTTTCCATAAATCGGTATAATTATCATTGTTTTTTTCTGTTTCAATAAGGAAGTTCAATTCGTCTTCCGTAAGCTTTTGAATATAGAAATGTCTATCCTTGGGATGAATAATAGCTTCGGAATGAACATCATCAACTATCATCCAGTTTTCGGAAGGCATTCGGTCTTCAAACGCCGGACCCAAAGTAATTAAAATCTGACTTTTAGGTTCAATATGTGAAACATATAGTCCTTTTTCCATTTCATAAAAATGCAGCCTTTCTCTAAAAAGACAGGATTCGTTTTTAACTCGTTTATTAATCTCAAGTAAACGAAAAACATCTTTGAAATGTAACATTTTAAGAGCTTGCGCACCATACGCAAAACCAAGAATAAGTACCCTGAAGACAGTGTCAAGTCTGTCCTGTTCAAACCCCAGTAGACAATAGGTTATTTCATTATAAAAATGATTGGATATTTTCGTAATAATGGAGTTTGAAACTTTATCAACGATAACAGAATCGGCGTCAACATGAATGTACTGTTCCATTAATGTGTACTGACCAACAGGTTCTAATTCAAGTCGTATATTTTTATGTCCGAGGCCTGATGCCCATGCGGTATATATACAGGTCATCATAGATTCAAAGTCCGGCATACAGGTATAAACTGTCATATAATTCTCTTTCTATATAAAAGCATATTATATAAACCCTATATTGTTTATTGATATGCGATAATTTAAACATTTATGATACGGAAGTAGTTGAAGACAAATTAAAGTCATCAAACAGATTCATTTGCCGAAATGAATTATCAGGTCCCGAAATTTTAAGATTGGCAGGCCTTTCCATATCTGTTAACTGGTCCAGAATAAACTGTTCATTCATGGGGATACGATATAACATCTGTCCGTTACAGGTAATAAAGTATTGAGCTCTTTTAAGAACAACTCCCATTTTCTTGAGCATTGGAAAAGTTATTTTTGAATAACGTCTTGCACTCATAATCTTTTTAACAGATACCGGTCCGATTCCGGGTACTCTTAACAGGGCATCATATGATGCTTTATTAATTTCAACCGGAAAATCTCCTAAATTTCTTAAAGCCCATTCACATTTTGGATCAATTCTGCTATCAAAATTAGGACGCGTCTCAGATAACAATTCTTCTGCGTGAAATCCATAGTATCTAAGGAGCCAGTCAGCCTGATACAGTCTGTGCTCTCTGAGTAGCGGAACAGGAGTTCCAACAGAGGGAAGAACCGGATCATCATTAATCGGAATATAACCGGAATAGAATACTCTTCTTAAATCAAAACATCTGTAAAGACTCTGAGAAGTTTTAATTAATTCAAAGTCTGTCTCGTTACCAGCTCCGATAATCATCTGTGTACTCTGGCCTGCAGGGGCAAAATTCCTTTTCAGTAAAGAGTCACTTCTTTCGGCGGGCAAAGCAAAGGAATGATCATTTAATATTATTCCTTCGTTTGAAGTGGTGGTATTGTTTATTTCTCTGATTCCTATCTGACCGTTATGATTATCACTTATGGGAATATTATTATTTGAAGGACCAAAAATGCTGTTATTCAAGTGCTTATTAATAACTGCTCTGTCAAAACGGGCGTTTTCACCCTGTGAAACACGGTGTCTAGCAATGGTATTGGTTATCTTATTCATGGGATTAAGAATAGTTTTCATATTCTTATTTGGTGCAAGAGCAGTAAGTGAGTCCTGAGTCGGAAGTTCCATATTTATACTGATTCTGTCGGCAAGAAGCCCGGCAGAATACAATAATTCTTCAGAGGCACCGGGAATAACCTTCAGATGAATATAACCGTTAAATCTGTACCTGGTTCTTAACAGGCGGACGGTCTCGCACATTTTTTCCATGGTGTAGTCCGGATTCTTAATTACTCCAGAACTTAAAAACAGACCCTCTATATAATTTCTTTTATAAAACTCAATTGTCAGAGTACATATTTCATCCGGAGTAAAGGTTGCTCTCGGAATATCATTGGATTTTCTGCTTTTACAATATTTGCAATCATATTCACACTGATTGGACATAAGTATTTTTAATAATGAAATACATCTGCCGTCAGCTGCAAAGGTGTGGCAGACTCCGGATGGACATGAATTGCCAAGATAGCCCTGCTTTCCTTGACGAGCCACACCGCTTGAAGTACATGCAACATCATATTTGGCAGCATCCGATAATATTTCCAGTTTTTCATCCAATGTTAATTCTGTTCTGATTTCGTACATATGTTCTCCCTCAACACCATTATACGAACATATGTACGAATGTGCAAGCAGTAAATATATAAAATGAGTAAAGACATGAATATCTTTTAGTTTTTTCTTCGTTATCACAACAAATGATTATTGACAAACCAAAGAAAGTTATTGAATATATTAAGGTACGCAAACCAGAATAATGCAAGTTATGCATTTCAATAAAAATAAGGAAAGGAATCTTCAAAACAATTATTTTTTTAATTGTTTTAGTATTAATTATGAAAAAGAAAATTATTTTTTGCCTTCTGGCAGCAGTTATGATTTCGGTAACGGGATGTAATTCAGCAACAGAATCGGCAGGTGAACAGAATGCCGATGCCATTGCAAAGGCAATTGCAGAAGAAACCACCTCTGAGGAAGAACTGGAAAAAGAACTTGAAAAGGAACTGGTCGAGCAGGGTGAGACTACAACCGAAACAGAAACTAAAGTCGAAGAAGAAGAGTTC
This sequence comes from Lachnospiraceae bacterium, assembly GCA_024403415.1. GTDB lineage: Bacteria > Bacillota > Clostridia > Lachnospirales > Lachnospiraceae > JAILLW01. Next base: position 17,863 of record JAKSRY010000036.1, on the reverse strand, counting down.
CCTGCAAATGTGATTCCCCCAAGATATACTCCTAATTTTGATGGAGAAAGAGGAACCATTGAATTAATTACATATGAAGCAAAAGATTATATTAAGAATACTGACTCGGTTGAAAAAAAGGCATATGTTTATCTTCCGGCAGGATATAGTGAAGATAAGCAGTATAATGTTCTTTATCTGATGCATGGTATAGGCGGAAATGAAGCGGAATGGGGTCTTAAAGATGAAAAGACTTCAAAAGTAAAGAAGATTATGGATAATATGGTTGGAAATGGTGAGATAGAACCATTTATCATTGTCTGTCCAAACGGTAGAGCCATGGCATGCGAAAAGGAAGATGGAGTACAGGCTTTCTATTATTTTGGACAGGAACTTCGATATGATTTAATTCCATATATCGAATCGCATTACTCAACATATGGCGGGGATCCAACAAGTGATTCTTACGATATGACTGCTGCCCGTAATCACAGAGCAATGGCAGGCCTTTCAATGGGTGGAATGCAGACGATAAATATAGGAATCTGTGAATGTCTCGATATAATCAGCTGGTTTGGGGCGTTTTCTGCAGCACCAACCTCATATCCTGCAAGTCAGCTTGCAAAAGCGATAGATGATAGTGAATATGACATTGATTACTTCTATAATATATGTGGTCTTCAGGATACAACAGCATATAACAGCGCGGCGGCAGCAGCAAAAACCGTTGACACACTTACCGACAAGCTTACTGCAGGTGAGAATTTCTGTTGGCAGGAGAAGGATGGAGCTCATAACTTCAATATCTGGTATCTTGGATTCTATAATCTGGCAAGAGTTATTTTCAGATAAATATAATATTTATATGCAAAAAGGTTCATCCATTGGATGAACCTTTTTTAGTCGGGGTGACGTGATTCGAACACGCGACCTCGTCGTCCCGAACGACGCGCTCTACCAAGCTGAGCCACACCCCGTGACACAAAAACCATTATATCAGAAATTATTTTTTAGTCTACCCCTATTTAATTGAATGTGGCTTAAAAATGTTATAAAGTAAATGTGTATATTTTTGTCACAAAACTATCGAGTTATTAAAGGATTTACAATGCTTAAAGTATTTTTGGTCGAAGATGAATTTGTCGTTCGTGAAGGTATTAAAAAGAATATAGACTGGGCAGGGCATGGGTATGATTTTTGCGGAGAGGCTCAGGATGGGGAACTTGCATTCCCAATGATTCAGAAATTAAAGCCCGATATTGTCATTACGGATATTAAAATGCCGTTTATGGATGGTCTAGAGCTTAGTCGTATGATAAAAAAAGATATGCCTTCTACTGAAATAATAATCCTGTCGGGATTTCAGGATTTTGAATATGCCAAGGAAGGTATAAAAATAGGAGTTGCACAATATCTCACAAAGCCTATTAAGGGAGACGATTTATTAAAAGAAGTTGACCTTATAGCTAAGAAGATTGAGGAAAAGCAGGTAGAGGAAAGCGTTCTTCTTAAATATCAGGAAGAGATGGAAGAAAATAATCTACGAGATAAGAAAGCTTTGTTTGATAATCTTGTTTCGGGCGGACATGGAATGCAGAAGCTTATGGAAGAAGCCGAGGAGCTTGAAATGGATCTGACAGCCATGTGGTACAGCATAATTCTTCTTAAAGTGAGGTCAATGCATCATAATCAGCAGGATGAATATTCATCAAGCCAAATACAGATAGCTGAGAGATTATCTGAAATCATAGACAGCTCTAAGGTTCTTATATTTGACAGAGATCTTGAAGGAGAAGCTTTTATTCTTAAAGCAGACTCTGAAGAAGAATTGACTCTCATAAAGAACAGTTTTATAGGAAATGCAGAAAAGCTTTTAAAAGAGTATGAATATGTTACATATTTTGGTGGAATCGGAAGTAATGTAAACAGATTAAGTCAGCTTCCGGAATCCTTTGAAAAGGCATCAAGAGCTTATGCCCACAGATACCTCGTTAGTGAAAATATTTTCTTAAGTTATGAAGATATTGCTAACGACAAAATCATAAGGGATGACGATTTTGATATAACTAATGTTAATGTCAGTCAGTTTGATAAACGAAAGATATTAGAGTTTTTACGTTCAGGAAGTCCTGAAGAGGTTCCCTTTTTTGTTGATGAGTTTATTAAAGGACTTGGTAATGGTGCGCTTAATTCCCTGATGTTCAGGCAATATATTGCAATGGATGTTTATTTTAGTGTTCTAGGATTTTTACAGGCTCTGGAATATGAAAAAGATCTTGTTTCGGCACCGGATATTCGAAGTGATGATCAGGATGCTGTTTCAGGAATTAAAAAATATATAGAAGAAACAGTTAAAAAAGCATTGGAGCTTAGGGACACAAAGGCAACCAGCACTCATGCCGAATTGATTAATGATGCAATTAAATATATAGAAGACAATTATGCTGATGATGAATTATCTCTTAACAGTCTTGCTTCATATGTAAATTTGTCTCCTAACCATCTAAGTATGATTTTTTCACAGCAGACAGGTCAGTCTTTTATTAAATATCTGACAGATTACAGAATGAACAAGGCCAAAGAATTTTTGAAATGTACCGGAAAGCGAAGCAGCGAGATAGGGCTTGAGGTTGGTTATAAGGATCCTCACTATTTCTCATATATTTTTAAGAAGACACAGGGAATGACTCCTACACAATTTAGGGATAGTTAATGAAAATAAATATTAAACAAAGATTAAAAGAAAAACTGTATAACTCCTCTTTAACTTCCAAAATCAGATATTCGTTTCTTATAGTTCTGGTTCCTTTAATTGTGATTGTGTTTATTTACTTTCTTAGTACCTACAACATGAACCAGACATATGAGAATATGATAAAGTCCGCATCAAAGGCCGGAGATTTTTCGCTTGATTTCAAAAAAGATTTTGACTATGAAACATATCTGCTTATTGTTGGAAACAAAGATATGGAAGAATCACAGCTGGATGAATTTTTAGCTTCTGCAAACGTTGTTGTTGATGATCTGCTGGATGTATCTGAATCATCAGACAATAAAGAAAGACTTGAAAGTGCAAAAAAATACTTAAATAACCTTGCTACATATAAAAACAGAATCGAAGAAAATCTTATAGAAGGTAATAAATACGAAGATAATATATTAATCTGGGAAAATGATGTTCAGATTGTTACAGCCCTTTTAAGAGAAACCATTTTTCAGTATATATATTATGAAATAAGAGATATTGAACAGACAAGAGAAAATTATCAGGTTTTTTATAATCGGGTCATGTCAATATCAATTATTGGATTTATGGTAATCTTTATAATCCTTATATTTATTTCCATTTATATTCCTAAAACAATTTCAAGACCTATACAGGAATTATGTGATGTAACTGATAAGGTGTCTAAAGGAGATTTGTCAGTTCGAGCCAGGGCAAGCAGTGGTGCAGAAGTCAGAGTGCTTAGTGATTCGATGAATATAATGATCGATAAGATAAATGAGCTTCTTACTCAGGTTAAGGGAGAGCAGGAACATCTTAGAAAAGCTGAACTTGAGTTACTGCAGTCACAAATCAATCCGCACTTTTTGTATAATACCCTTGATACAATTGTCTGGCTGGCAGAAGGATCCGATCAGAAGGCTGTTGTCAGCATGGTTGAAAGTTTGTCAGACTTCTTCAGGACATCTCTTAATCAGGGTAAAGATATAATATCCATTAAAGAAGAACTGGTACATGTTTCCAGCTACCTTAAAATTCAACAGGTAAGATATCAGGATATCCTGGAATATGAAATAGTTGTTCCGGAAGAATTAAATGATTATACTATTCCGAAGATTACCATTCAGCCTCTTGTTGAAAATGCTTTATACCATGGTATTAAAAATCGAAGAAGAAAAGGAATGATTAAAATAACCGGATTTAAACAGGCAGAAGATTTTGTTATTCGTGTTTCTGATAATGGCGCAGGCATGAACGAAGAGAGATTATCCCAAATTCGACAAAAGATAAGTAAAAAAACCGGTTCAGATGACGAAATCTATGGTTTGTTTAATGTAAATGAAAGAATCCGACTCAAATATGGGGATAAATATGGAATTGAGGTTACAAGCATATACAATGAAGGAACGGATGTGGATATAATCCTTCCCCTCATCACATTGGAACAAGAAAAAAATCAACCTAAATAATAAAAAAACAAACTTATATATTAATTATTCATAAAAAATCAAAAATAAAAAATAGTTTTCTTTATGGAATAAAGATCCTCCTTAGAATAGAATTGCTAGTGTAAGGCAGAAAATGATTTCTGCGAGAAGTGATTTTATTTATAGGAGGATTTTTATCATGAAAAAGAAAATCTTGGCAGTACTTATGTCAGTAGCCATGATTATCGGACTTACTGCTTGTTCTTCTTCTGAAAACACAGAAACAGCAGCAGCAGCCGATGGTGGTAGCAAATTAATCAAGGTTGGTATTATTAACAACGACCCTAACGAGTCAGGATATCGTACAGCTAACGTTAACGATCTTAAAAACACATTTACAGAAGCAAACGGATTTGATGCTTCATTTGCTTACAGCATGAAGAACGATGAGCAGATTGCATCAGCAAAGAAGTTCATCCAGGACGAAGTTGATTACTTACTTCTTTCAGCAGCTGATACAGCTGGTTGGGATTCAGTTCTTACAGATGCTAAGAACGCTGGTATCAAGGTTATCCTTTTTGACCGTACAATTGATGCTCCTGAAGATCTCTATGTTGCTTCTGTTGTATCTGATATGGAAAAAGAAGGACAGACAGCTGTTGATTGGTTAAAGGCTCAGGGACTTTCAGAATACAACATCATCCACATTCAGGGTGCTATGGGTACAGCAGCTCAGAAGGGACGTTCTGGTGCAGTTGACGCAGCAGTAGCTTCTGACGGATGGAACATTGTTACTCAGCAGACAGGTGACTGGGATGCTAACAAGGCTCAGCAGATTGTTCAGGCAGTTATCGATTCTGGTGAATCTTTCAACGTTATTTATGCTGAAAATGATAACATGGCACAGGGTGCTGTAGCAGCATTGGATAAGAACAATATTGCACATGGTGTTGGTAAAGACGTAATCGTTATGGGATTTGACTGCAATAAGTGGGCTCTTGAAGAGTTACTTAAGCAGAACTGGAATTATGATGGACAGTGTAATCCTTTCCAGTCTTCATACCTTTTAGACATCATCAATCAGCTCGAAGCAGGTCAGACACTTAGCCAGAAGGTTATTATTATGGATGAAAAGGGCTTTGATGCAGCAACAATTACTCAGGCTGATGTTGATACATATGGTATCTAATTATTAGTACATAATCTTTAACAAACAATAAACCCGGGTCGCGGCGGAGCGTAAGGAATCTACGTTGCGCCGCGATTCTTTTGAGAAGTGTAATAGGAGGTTTCCCGTGACAGAAAACACTGTATTGGAAATGCGAGGTATCTGTAAGGAATTCCCCGGTGTAAAGGCTCTTCAGGGAGTGGATTTTACATTAAATAAAGGTGAAATACATGCTTTGATGGGCGAAAATGGTGCCGGAAAATCAACCTTGATTAAGGTACTCACAGGTGTATATGAAAAAGATGGTGGTGATATCTTTATCTCAGGAAAAGATAAACCAATTATGATTAAATCACCTCAGGATGCTCAGAATAATGGTATTAGTACTGTATATCAGGAAATTACATTATGTCCTAATTTGTCAGTGGCAGAAAATATGTATATTGGCCGCGGAAATAATGTTATTCAGAACTGGAAGAAAATGAATGCAGCTGCAAACAAAATACTTCAGGATCTGGATATTCCTGCTAAAGCAACTCAGCAGCTTGGAAGCTGTTCCATAGCTGTACAGCAGATGGTTGCTATAGCAAGAGCTGTAGATATGGATTGTAAAGTGCTGATTCTTGATGAGCCTACGTCTTCATTGGATGAACAGGAAGTTGAAAAGCTCTTTGTTCTTATGAGAGATTTGAAGAAAAAGGGCGTAGGTATTATCTTCGTAACTCATTTCCTTGAACAGGTATATGAGGTATGTGACAAAATTACTGTTTTAAGAGATGGTAAATTAGTTGGCGCTTATGATATAGAAGAACTTCCAAGAGTTCAGCTTGTTTCCAAGATGCTTGGAAAAGAAATGGATGATTTAAGTGATGTTGTAAGAGGCTATGTTCCAAATGTTGATACGGAACTTACGCCTATAGTATTTGAAGCAAAAGACCTTGTTTCAAATGCAGGTATTTCTCCATTTGACTTTGTAATCAGAAAAGGAGAAGTTAATGGATTTACCGGACTTCTCGGATCCGGTCGAAGCGAATGTGTAAGAGCTATTTTTGGAGCAGACAGAGTTTTGGGTGGAACTGTAATGAAGGATGAAAAGCCTGCTAAGATAAGAAAGCCTATAGATGCTATGAAGCTTAAGATGGCATATCTTCCGGAAGACAGAAAGATGGATGGTATTATAGCCGATTTGTCCGTTCGCGAAAATATCATTATTGCTCTTCAGGTATTAAAAGGATTTTTCAGACCATTTTCTAAGGCTGAACAGGAAAAGTTTGCTGATGAATATATCAAGCTTCTTGAAATTAAGACAGCATCAAGAGAAACACCTATTAAGGCTTTGTCCGGTGGTAATCAGCAGAAGGTTATTCTTGCAAGATGGCTGCTTACGAATCCTGATTACCTGATCCTTGATGAACCTACAAGAGGTATTGATATAGGTACAAAAGTTGAAATCCAGCGACTTGTTGTTAAACTTGCTTCGAAAGGAATGGCAGTAACCTTCATTTCTTCTGAAACAGATGAAATGCTTAGAACCTGTTCAAGACTTATCGTAATGAGAGATCGTAAAGTGGTTGGAGAACTGAAAGGTGAAGATCTTACCCAGAACAAGGTTATGAGTACAATAGCCGGAGGTGATAAATAATGAAAAGTGGAGTTAAATTTACGAATATATTCAAAAAGCAAATATTTATTCCTTTAGCAGCTATTATTCTTCTGGCATTAATCAATCTAATTGTTGATCCTTCTTTCTTTAAGATTAAGCTTTCAGACAATATGGATGGATTTAAGGTTCTTTCGGGACATCTTATTACAATTCTTGACAGTGGATCAGAGCTTGCTATTTTGGCCATTGGTATGACACTGGTTACAGCTGCATCAGGCGGACAGGATATTTCTGTTGGCGCAACTATGGCGATTGCAGGATCAGTTGTAGTAAGAATGATAGGTTTAACCTATGGTGCAGAAGATAACAATATTATGGAATATGCAATGCCACTTATTATAGCATTTCTTATTGCAGTTGTGGTTTCAATGCTTTTTGGAGCATTTAATGGTGCGTTGGTTTCTTTCTTCAAAATTCAACCTATGGTTGCAACCTTGATTTTATTTACAGCAGGTAGATCTATTGCAAGATGGATTAACCTTGGAAAGAATGTTGTAGTTTCAAATCCTTCATTTAAGTATGCGGGAGTGTTCCTTCCGGGTGTCCCTGTTGCCACACCAATTATTATCACAATAGTATGTATAATAATTATTATGCTTGTTCTTAAGTTTACTAATCTTGGGTTATATACACAGACTGTTGGTATTAATGAAAGATCAGCAAGGCTTAACGGTTTAAATCCTAAAATGATTAAGATGCTTGCATTTATTATTCTTGGTATCTGTGTTGCTGTTGCAGCTATGATTCAGGTAAGCCGTTATCAGACCATTAACTATTCATCATTTGGTAAAGATATAGAAATGGATGCTATCCTTGCGGTTGCTCTTGGTGGTAATGCATTAAGCGGTGGTAAATTCAGCATGATGTCTTCGATTCTTGGAGCATATGCATATCAGTTCCTTACAACTACATTATTAACCTTTAATGCTCCTCCAGACGCACTTCCTGCATATAAAGCAGGCGTAGTTATTCTTCTTGTTGTATTCAGTGCTCCTACAGTTAGAGATAAGATATCAAAGCTTTTTAAGCAGCTTAAAAACAATAAGAAATCCGGTGAAGCAAAGGAGGTGGCATAATGAAGCAGAAATTTAAGAATATGAGTGATACTAATCTGCTCCTCTTTATTACTATTGTTACCTTCGTACTTATGTATGTTTTGGCAGTATGCTGTTTGGGAGGTGGATTTACAAAGCCACAGTCCTTCTTTGATCTTTTGAATGAAAATGCAGCACTTATTATTCTTGCCTGTGGCTTGAGCCTTGTAATGATAACCGGAAGTATTGATATTTCCGTAGGTGGTATTATAGCTCTTGTAAGCATGAGCGGAGCCGTTTATCTTGAAAAAGCAAATGGAAATGTTTTTGTTTCTCTTCTTATTGCATTAGGAATTGGTTTGGTTTTTGGAGCTTTCCAGGGATATCTTATAGCATATTTGGAAATACAGCCATTTATTGTTACTCTGGCAGGTATGTTCCTGGCAAGAGGACTTACTACAATAATAAACAGAGATTCTTTCAATATTGAAAATAATGAGGCATTTAAGGCTGTTAAAAATTTAAGAATAGAAATACCCGGATTGGGAACAACTAACAGGCATGGAATCTATAATCCTGCATATATAACAATCGGAGTTGTTGTTGCTCTTTTAATTGTATTGATTTTGTTCTGTGTATTAAGATGGACTCGTCTTGGTAGATCATTCTATGCAGTAGGTGGAAACAATCAGAGTGCTTTGATGCTTGGTATTAACGTTAAGAAATCAAAGTTTTTGGCGCATCTTCTCTGTGGACTTCTTGGAGGAATAGGTGGTTTCGTATTCCTTCTGAACCTTGGATCCGGAGCTGTATCAAACGGTGGAGGATTCGAGATGTTGGCTATTGCTTCTGCAATTATCGGTGGAACAATGCTTACAGGTGGTGTAGGTAATATTGTTGGTTCATTACTGGGTGTTCTTTCATTAAGAACTATTCAGAACATCGTTAGATCAATAGGTCTTGATGAGGCATGGTGGACAGAAATAACAGTTGGTGCAATGCTTTGCATATTCCTTGTAATTCAGTCAATTGTTATGGCTAGAAAAGAAAAGAAAGCTAAATAATAATATTTATTTGCTCAATGCAGATATATATGATTAAATTATAAGCGTGAGATTGATAAAATCTCACGCTTATGTTTTTGAAGGATAAACATAGATGAATAAAGTATGTGAATCCAAAAATTATGTACTCGGTTAATAAGTTATTTACAGGGTAAAGAGATAATGAAAAAGAAAATTATAAGTTTATTTTTATCAGTGATTTTAGTGTTTTTGTTAACAGGCTGTTCTTCTGAAAGTTCAACCGGAAATGATTCAGAGGTCTTGAATACAAATAGTCAGAAGAAGCTTATTAAAGTTGGCTTTTCGCAGGTTGGTGCAGAATCTGACTGGAGAAGTGCAAACACAGAATCCATGAGGGAAGTATTTACAGCAGAAAATGGTTATCAGCTGATATTTGAGGATGCACAGCAAAAGCAGACTAATCAGATAATGCATATTCGAAGCTTCATTCAGCAGGAGGTTGATTATATTGTTCTTGCTCCTGTAACAGAAACCGGCTGGGACACAGTTCTTCAGGAAGCTAAAGATGCCGGAATCCCTGTGCTTATTGTTGACAGAATGGTTGATGTTAAAGATGATAGTCTTTACGTGTGCTGGGTAGGTTCTAATTTTGAGCTTGAAGCTCAAAAAGCCTGTGCTTTTCTTGATGCATTTACAATTAAAAATGGGATTGAAGCTAAAAATATAAATATTGTGGATATTCAGGGAACAATTGGAGCATCTGCTCAGATTGGAAGAACTAAAGGATTAAAGGACGCATGTAAAGCAAACGGATGGAACCTTGTTGCAGTTGAAAATGGTGAATTTACGCAGACAAAGGGCCGTGAGGTAACAGAAGCACTGCTTAATAAGCATCCGGAGATAAATGTAATTTATTGTGAGAATGATAATGAGGCTTTAGGTGCTCTTGAAGCAATAGAATCGCTTGGAAGAGTAGCCGGAACAGATATCATGAATGGCGAAATAATGGTAATGTCTTTTGATGGAGTCAACAGGGAAGCAAGACAGGACGTAATAGATAAAAAGATAGCCTGTATTGCAGAATGTAATCCTCTGCATGGTCCACGTGTTGCTTCACTTATTGAAAAAATTGAAAATGGAATGGTTCCTGATAAGATGTCATTTGTTGATGAAGAATTCTTCAGTGCTGATTATGATATTTCTTCCATAATAGCCGGAGGAAATGTATATCCTGTTACTTTCCTTAAAGAAGATAGTAATTAAGATATATATGATTTTATAAATATACAGATATTACCAGCGTTTTCTTCTTCGTTTTTTCTTATGACGAAGATTATCAAAGATATTATAGTTGGTGAAAACGGAATGGATTAAAGTAATTATAATAATTATAAAAGCAACCGCAGATAACAGAACAGCTATGTGTATTACATTAATGAATACAGGCTGTTCTTTTTCTATTTCTCCACTGTCATTCTGGGTGGTAAGGTTTGAATCAAAAACAGATACAACAGGAGTGGAATCTATTATTTCAACAATTCCATAGCCTAAATAGGCCCCGTGATAACTGTAGGTTATATAAGCAACCTCTGAATCGTTATCAGTATCGTATGATACTTTGGATTCCAAATCCTTGAACGAAACATTTGCCGGTTGAATAATTGTATTTTTTTCATTTAATCTCAGAAACTGTTTTGAATTTCCTAGAACATCTACATTAGTAGGAAACAGGTTAGTGCTCTTAATGGAATATTTTTCCTCATTTGCTGATATATTTGCAATTGAGAAATTACTAAAACCATAGTCGAACAGTTTAACAGTGTCATAGAACTGTTCAGGAGAATCTTCGTTCATAATAACGCAGATAAGCTTCATTCCCTTTTGTTCGCAGCAGGTAACCAGGGTTTCATTTGAAGCGGAGGTATAGCCTGTTTTTCCACCTTTAATACCTTCGTAGGGAATTTCCCCCGTGATCAGCTGATGTTTGTTTCGGATATAAAAATCATCCGGCTGAGTAGCTGTGGGTTCAAAGTGGTGATTTGGGGTGTTTCCAATCTGAATCAGGGATTCGTTGTTAAAAAATTCTTTGGCTATCATACCAAGATCATAGGCACTTGTGTAATGGTTCTCGTCGTGAAGTCCGTTGGCATTAACAAAGTGTGTATCCTTGAGACCAAGTTCAGTTACACGATCATTCATCATCTGAATGAAATTATCCATACTTCCGCCGACATGTTCCGCAACAGCGTTAGCTACTTCATTTGCAGAGCCAACCATAATGCCATAAAGGCATTCTTTCATCGGCATTGACTGCCCGGGATCAATTCCTATGTTGGAGCTGCCCGGTTCAAGACTGAATACGGCATCATATGAAAATTTAACAATATCATTCATGTCGGAATTTTCTGCAGCAAGCAAAGCGGTCATAAGCTTTGTTGTACTTGCAGGGTACATACGCTCATGAACGTTTTTTGCATACAGAACCACACCTGAATTTGCTTCAAATAAAAAGGCTGAACCTGCATTTAATGAAGGACCTTTTGGCCAGTTAGGAATAGAGTTTGTATCTCCGGAAATCTCAAAAGCCGTTTCAGAGTATGCGGTAACACTAATATGTGATAATATTATTAAGGTTAAACAAAAGAATGCCAATATCTTTTTCATAGTTTATAGTTTACTTACTTAAACTATGTAATGCAAGAGAATGGAGAAAATTGAAATGAGACTTAGAAATATTCCGGGTGCCAGAGATGTGATTGCCGAAAGTAAGTATGTTGTGCATGAATTTTTTGAGGCAAAAGGAAAGTGGAAGGAAATATTCGGTAATGATAATCCGGTCAGAATAGAAATAGGGATGGGTAAGGGTAAATTTTTATACAAAATGGCTGAGCTTAATCCTGACATTAATTATGTGGGAATAGAAAAATTCTCAAGTGTGCTTTTAAGGGCTATTCAGAAGCAGGAAGAGGCACCCTTAAATAATCTGCTGTTTATACGTATGGAGGCAGAAGAAATAGCAGATGTATTTGCAAGTGAGGAAATAGACAGAATTTATCTAAACTTTTCAGATCCCTGGCCAAAGGACAGGCATGCAAAAAGAAGACTTCCCTCGAGGCAGTTTCTTTCAAGATATGATACCTTTCTCAAGAAGGATGGTGTTATAGAGTTTAAGACAGATAACAGGGATTTATTTGATTTTGCGGTTGAAGAAGTAAAAGAGGCCGGTTGGAAAATGGAAGCCGTTACTTATGATCTTCATAATGATGAAGCCATGAATGAGGGAAATATCATGACTGAATATGAAGAAAGATTTTCATCAATGGGAAATCCAATTTGTAAATATATAATTTCCAGATAAAAATACCATAAATTTAATAGTCTGATTCGTATCTATTTATGAAAGGATACGAAATAACCGGTTTGAGTTATAAAAGACGGAAAGGAGTATCTTTTGACTGAGGAACAATTTTCTGTTTGTATCAAACAGATAATAAACCACGATCAGTCAGGACTCAGAGCAATATATGATGCGTATCTTTCATATATTTATCAGATTGTTCTGGGTATTGTAGGTCGACGGGAAGATGCCGAAGATGTGACGAGTGATTTTTTCATCAAACTTTGGCAGAAGGCAGATACCTTTAGAGATGGTCACGGACATAAAGGATATCTGGCAACAATAGCCAGGAATATGGCAATTGATTATTTAAGAAAAATGAGACGGGAAGTGCTGGACAGCTTTTCTGAAGAAGCTGACGATGACACTCCCAAAACCGAGATTGTGGCTCCGGACAATACGGAGGAGACGGTTATATCAGATATATCACTGAACGAAGCGTTAAATACTCTTAAAGAAAAAGAACGAAAAGTAGTTGATATGAAAATTCTTTCGGAAATGACGTTCAATGAAATATCGGAAGCGTTACAAATGCCAATGGGTACGGTGACCTGGCTGTACCGGGAGGCAATCAAAAAATTAAGGAGGTGTGGGTATGAAGAATCTTGAAACTGAATACAAAAAAGAGATTGCGTCCGAAGTACCCGATCTCTGGGCAAGAATAGAAGCAGGAATAAATAATCTTCCGATGCAGAATAATGTGGCTCCGGAAGTTACCAATATAAACAGTAATGTTGTATATATCAATACAAACAATAACGTTAATGTTAAAAAGAACAGGAAAAGAAGAAATATAACAGTTATCAGTTCAGTATTGGGAGCGGTAGCGTGTCTTGTTGTTGCGGTAACCGTTGTTATAAATATTTCTTCTGTTAAAAGTGAAAAAACTATGAATGCTGCAGCCGCAAGAGGAGAAACCAAATCGGAGGCCGCATATGATGCTGAAGCAAGTTATGATTCATCTGACATGTTTATGGCAGATGAAGCCTACAGTACAAACGATGCAGCGGAAGCCCCGGCAGAGGCCCCTGCGAGTGACTACGAATCAGTATATGAAGAAGCAGCGGAATGTGAAGAGGCTGTTGCCGAAGAATACATTGCGGAAGAAGCTGCCACTGAAGACAGAGCAGAGGAAAGTAATGGTGCCGCAGCAGGAAACAATGAAGCCGGTGCTGCTTCAAATAACGTGAAAAAAGAAACAGACATTGTTATTAATGCAAAAGTAATCAGTACATATGTCAAAGGCGAGGACAGATTTATTACTCTTGAAAATAGTGATAATCATGAATTGTTTGATATATTTGTACCAGATGCAGATGATTTTGAGGCTTTGGATAAGTGTGCTGACAACATTGAGATTACTCTGCATGAATATTCATCCGATGAGGAAAAAACATTTGCAAAAGCTATGCATAAGCAGGTTAAGTATGAATATGTTTCTTACAGGATGCCATAAGGAATCTGCTGTTGTTTAAATTGCACAAAACAAGATGTTGGGGCTATGAGTTATCATAGCCCTTTTTTGACGAGAAAAACCGCTAAATATTGGCAAATATCGTATTATAATAAGTGTGAAAATTCTACAGGCGATAACGCGAAAAATAGTGCAATATGACCAAAAGGATGATATATTTCAAAGCGGACGGTTTTAGAATAGTGTTATCTTTATTGCTTCACGTCTATTTTTCTTCGAGTTCTTCGAAAACAGCTTGTGATAGTTTCTTTTGGGCATAAAGATAACACTAATTGGATGATTAATGAAAGTCTTAAGAACAACAGAAAAAAGCGTCTGAATATGAAGGATTTTAATGCGTCTCCGAGTAAATGAAAATATCGACATTTTAAGGAAAATAAGGTATTATAAAATGGATTGTGTATACTTATAAAATCCCGTATTTTTGCAAAAAGGGATGCCCATTTTGGACTATGAAAGGTACTTAATTTATGATGAATGTAGGTATTATAGGTCTTGGTCTTATCGGCGGGTCGATGGCCAAGGCGATACATGCTCATACCGACAGTTATATTCTGGGTGCAAACAGAAGTCATGGAGTTGTTGAAAGGGCTTTGGAGGAAGGTGTTCTTCAGGAAGAATTAACTTTTGAAAATGCTGATAAATGCGACATGCTGATAGTAGCGCTGTACCCAAAAGATGTTGTTGAAAAGGTTAAGACATATGCACCATATCTTAAAAAAGGTGCAATTGTTGTTGATTGTACGGGTGTTAAGAAATTTGTTTCAAATGAACTATCTAAGTATTTGTCAGATATGGGTCTTTGCTTTGTCGGAGGACATCCAATGGCAGGAAAAGAGGTTGCTGGATATGCGAATGCAGATACAGATTTATTTAACAGAGCATCCATGATTCTTACCCAAGATGAGTATACTTCGGAAGAAGCGTTCAATACGGCAGCAGAGTTCTTTAGTGAAGTCGGATTTAAGATGATTAAGGAATCGACTCCTGTAGAACATGATAAAGTAATCGCATATACCTCACAGTTGTGTCATGTGGTATCCAATGCGTTTATTAAGAGTCCAACATGTGATTTAAGATATGGATTCAGCGCCGGTTCATTTAAGGATTTAACCAGAGTAGCCAAGCTTGATGAATACATGTGGACTGATCTTTTCCTTGCGAACAAGGAAGCTCTTTTGGATGAAATAAATATATTTATGTCTCATATGGAAGAATATAAAGAGGCCCTGGAGAATGAAGATAAAGAAACTTTAATTCGTATTCTCGGAGAAGGAAGACAGTTAAAGGAAGACGATATTAAAAAAGAACAATGAACTTAAGCATAGCATACGAACAGTTAACAGATAATTGCATAGAGGCGATTTCAAGTAAATCAGCGGTACACCGACTACTGATAGCGGCAGGTCTTTCGGCTAATCCCACAGAAGTTACAACTAATATTTTGTCGGATGATATGGAAGCAACAATCGATGTCCTTACAGCTCTTGGAGCAGATATCGAAATCGTAAAAGAAGGAAAGACAACCCGAATTCTTGTTAAAAGCGGCGTTAAAAAAGGTTCTATAGTTTCTTTGAACTGCAGGGAAAGTGGTTCAACAGCAAGATTTATTCTTCCTCTTGCGGCATATTTGTGTGAGGAAGCTACGCTGACCGGTTCGGGAAGACTCCCCGAAAGACCTTTTGAAGCCTTAAATGAGGCATTAAGAAGTCATGGAACAGTTATAGATTCCGATTTTTTGCCAATTACGGTTAAGAATAGTCTTAAGTCTGGAATATATACCATTCCGGGCAATATTTCCTCTCAGTATATTACAGGACTTATGTTTGTTCTTCCTTTACTTGAAGGAGACAGCGAAATACTGGTTGAAGGAAAGCTTGAATCAAAAGGATATGTTGATCTGACAAGACAGGTGCTTTCCAAATTTGGAATTGTCATTGAAGATACAGACAATGGTTTTCATATTCCGGGAGGACAAATATATAATGGGCCTTCAGTAATCAAATCAGAAGGCGACTGGTCAAATACGGCATACGTACTGGGAATAGGAGCGCTGAATAAGTCAGGTTCATTCACGGTAACGGGTGTTGATTTTGATTCAGTTCAGTCAGATATGGAAATCGTCAATGTGCTTTCTCAGTTTGGTCTTTCAGTTATCTGTGACAAAGATAAAGGTTGTGTTGAAGTTAGCGGAAGTCTTAAACATGGTGTAGATGTTGATGGGTCCGGAATACCGGATATTATTCCACTGATGGCAGTGATAGCTTTCTTTGTTAACGATAAGAGCATTTTCAGAAATGTGGAAAGATTAAGGATCAAAGAAAGCGACAGAATTGAAGCTGTTGAGAATATGGCCCGTATTGTAGGAGCCGGTGTTGAGACAGTTAAGCATGATGGACATGAAGATATGATAGTAACGGGTGGGGATTTTAAGGATTTGAAGTCTGACAACCCTGTCTTTGATGGATATAATGACCACAGAGTTGTTATGGCATCTGCAGTTTGCTCTATGCGTTCGAAGACGCCGATTACAATTGAAGGAGCTCAGGCAGTTCGAAAGTCATATCCGGGATTTTTTGAAGAACTTACCCGTTTGGGATTTAAAATACAGGTGGTATAAAATATGTCATTTTCATTAGGTAAAAAAGTAAACATGGAAGTTAGTGGTGCTTCTCATTCAGAAGCAATAGAGGTTACTCTTACAAATCTTCCTGCAGGCGAAAAAATCGATCTTGAAAAAGTTAATCAGTTCCTTGACAGAAGAAAGGGTGGAAAGGCTGCATATACAACAGCCAGAAAAGAAACAGACGAACCCTTGATTCAGTGTGGAATGGAAGGCGATACATTAACAGGCGGTCCGCTGACTGCAAAGTTTTTGAATCAGAATGCCCGTTCAAAGGATTATCATACAGAGAGAAAGGTTCCCCGTCCTTCACATGCAGATTATGTTGCGCATGTTAAATATAAAGGACAGCTTAATATGGCAGGCGGCGGATTCTTCTCCGGAAGAATGACACTTCCCATGTGTTTTTCAGGTGCGGTTGTAATGCAGCTTCTTGAAAAGATGGGAATTAAGATTCAGGCACATATCTATTCTGTTATGGATATTGAGGATGATCATTTTGATCCGGTAAATGATAATGTTGAGAACGTCTCAATGGAAGGTCTTCCTGTGATTAATAAAGAGAAGGCTGCTTTGATGGAAGAACTGATGCAAAAGACTGCTGCCGAAGGTGATTCCGTAGGTGGAATTATTGAATGTAAGATCACAGGAGTTCCGATAGGACTTGGAGATCCGATTTATGACAGTCTTGAGTCAATTATATCTTTTGGCATGTTCGGTATACCTGCAATTAAGGGTATTGAATTTGGTCAGGGATTCGGTGTTTCTCGCGCAAAGGGTTCAAAGAGTAACGATTTCTTCTGCATCAAGGATGGAGAAGTAAAAACTATAACAAATAATTCAGGAGGAATCCAGGGTGGTATTTCTAACGGAATGCCCATTATATTCCGAGTAGCAGTTAAGCCTACACCGTCTATATATTTGCCGCAGAAGTCCGTTGACCTTACCACTATGACAGAGACAACACTTCAGATAGAGGGCAGACATGATTCTTGTATAGTTCCAAGAGTTGTTCCCTGTGTTGAAGCTATGAGTGCTTTGGTTATATATGATGCCCTGGTTGGAGAAGAAAATGAAAACATTGGATGAAATCAGAAAAGAAATAGATGAGCTGGATGATAAGTTTGTTGAGTTATTTAAGCAGAGAATGGCTCTTTCAAAACAGGTTGCAGACAGCAAACGTGCGACAAGTACAGCTGTTCTCAACTCCTCAAGAGAGCAGGATATTATTGACAGACTCACTGAGAATGAAGATGAGATTAATTCTGAGTATATAGAGCGCTTATATAGACATATATTTGAATTATCCAGAGATTATCAGAAAAGATTATTAGAAAAATAAGTGATT
>JAKSRY010000035.1 GCA_024403415.1 Lachnospiraceae bacterium | reverse complement strand
ATTAAAATATCAGTGAGATAATGATATTATTGAACTGAGGAAACAATAAAGGCACTTTCTAAAGAGTAATCTGAAGAAGGTGCCTTTTTGTTATGGCGACGAGGAAAATCGACTGTATGCTTGCATGCAAGGAGATTTGACGACCGCTAATCATAGATGCTACTCGCAAAGCGTGTTGCATCTATGTTATGGCGACCACTAATTATATCGGTCGTTATATTATATTTAATTTGGTATTATTGTAAATGGGTATAAATTGACATATAATAAATCGAATTGTTTGATTTATTTATCAGGCTATTTATTTGCGAAATTATCAATTTGGATAGGATGGAACAATTCTTATGATAACTGTTAAACAGTCTTTTTATGATACTTTTGAATGTATTGCAGGCGATTGCCCCGGAACCTGCTGTCAGGGATGGGAAATTGAAATTGATGAAGATACACTTCAAAAATATAAAGATTATGAAGGTCCATGCAAGGAACTCTTAGAAACGGGAGTTGATTATAATACCAGATTATTTAAGCTTCTTGGTAACGAAAGATGTTTCATGTTAAGAGATGATGGACTTTGCAAACTTGTAAAGGAACACGGGGAACCTATTCTTTGCGATACCTGTCATATGTTCCCGAGACATTGTGAAGAATATGAAGGCATAAGAGAATGGTCGGTTACACTTTCGTGTCCTGAGGTTGCCAGAATAATTATTAACGGCGGACCGGCAGAATACATAGTGGAAGAGGATGATCTTCCGGATCCTCTTGAGGATGAATTTGAGGATTTTGACGTTCTCTTATTCACTAAACTTGAAGACTCACGTGAGGTTATTTATAAGATAGTTCAAGATAAGAGTATCAATATATTTGACAGAATGGATATGATTCTTAAATTCAGTCTTGATCTTCAGGGAGCACTGGATGATGATGAAACATTTAAGATGGATGATCTTATTGAAGAGTGGAGCGACTATAAGAACAAAATCAGTTCGGGAGACTATTTAAGAACATTTGAATATGTAAATAAACATTTTAATGCCATGACAGATGTTGAGCAGCTAAAGGCTGATTGGATTGAGGTTGTTGAATCCATGCAAAAACTTATCGATGGCGGTGAAAACTATTTTGATGATAAGTTAAAAGAGTTTAACGATAAAATGGATTCGTTACCACCAGTGCATGATGACATTTTTGAGAATATTCTAATGTCATATCTTTATACTTTTTATCTAGGTGCTGTGTATGATGATATGATATTTGCCAAGGTTGCAATGTCTGTATATTTTACAATAATGATAGACAGACTTACTTTTGCAAATAAGTTTATTGGACGTGAAGAAGATTTTAACATCAAAGACTACGAGGATATTGCCTATAGATTCACAAGAGAACTTGAGCATTCTGACAATAATCTAAATCAGATAGAAGATTATTGGGATGACTGCTATCCGCATTATTAGGATATAGTTAGAACAGGGGTTTTCTGCCATCGAAGGTACTGTAATGGTATCATTCGATGGCTTTTTGCTATGGCGACGAGAAAAATTGACTGCATGCCTTCGTGCAAGGAAATTAGACGACCGCTAAAAATAGATGCTAATCATGAAAGCATGCTATATATTTTTTACCAGTGAATGATAGTAAAAGCTGATTTTACTGGTACAAAATGACAAGATACTTGAAGATGTTACCAGTGTAAACAGAAAACGAGGAATTGTACTGGTAAAAAAGGGCAAGATATTTACACTTATTACCCGTGTAAACGAAGAGAGAAAAATTACACTGGTAAAAATAAGCGACGAGCTTTCAGAAATTACCAGTATAATCAGAAATTTTGGGATTATACTGGTAAAAATGGAAGAAGAGCTTGTAATCATTACCAGTTTATTTAGAGGATATGGGATTATGATGGTAAATATAGAAGAGTTTATTCATATTCATGCCCTGATTTATTAGAACTTGAAAACAAGAATATCGAAAAGGTTTGTATACAAAAACAAATTATAAGAATGTGTAAATATACAAAAGAACATAAAAGAATATAAAAAGAAGATGAAAGAAATATCTTGACTTAAACATATGAACAAGTTATCATATGTATGTCTAGATAAATATGATAATATATTCATATGTTCAGATAATGAGACGTGGAGGATTTATATATGTATATAACACTTAAGAATGGCGTAAAGAAGTATGGAGAAGGAGAGTCTTTAGTGTATGCTCTCGACCATGCTAATGTGGAAATTGAAGAAGGAGAGATTTGCGTAATACTTGGACCATCAGGTTCCGGAAAATCTACACTCTTAAATATGCTTGGTGGCCTTGATTCAATGGATGAAGGAGAAATAATAATAGGTGACAGGAATATAGCAGGATATAGTAAGGAAAAACTCACGGAATACAGGCGTGATGACGTTGGATTTGTTTTCCAGTTTTATAATCTGATTCCTGACCTTACTGTTGAAGAAAATGTTGAAGTTGTTTCTGACATATCACCAAATCCTTTAGATATTAACGAAGTTCTTGAAGCACTCGAAATTGATAAATATCGCTATCGCTTTCCAAAAGAATTATCCGGAGGACAGCAACAGCGTGTTGCAATTGCCAGGGCAATGATTAAAAATCCAAAGATTCTTTTATGTGACGAGCTTACTGGCGCACTTGATACGAAGTCTTCGCGCTCGGTCTTAAAATTCATAGAAAAAATCAATCAGCAGTTTCACACGACGATTGTTATTATTACGCATAATGAAGCTATTGCAAATATGGCAGATCGTATCATTTATATTCGTGATGGTAAAGCCAAAGAAAACAGAATAAATCCTGCAAAGATATCAGTTGACGATTTGAGTTTATAGGAGGCAGTACGATGAAGCTTAACAAGAGATATAGTCGAAGCATCAGAGAGAATCTTTCCTTCTATGTATCAGCAACAATTCTTACAATTACGACGCTTTGCTTATATTTTATTATGAATATGGCAGGGGTTGGAGTTGATGATTTTGGCAACAGATTCTTTGAAAGTCAGCATGTAGAGGATGCAAATTTTAGTACATATATGCCGATTTCTGAAACTGAAGCAAAGGAATTGGAAGAAAAATATGATATAGAACTTGATATTCAGTCATATATTCATTTGGAGCATGAAGGGACAACCGCACGTTTGTTTAAGAAACCAGAACGAATTGATTTATATCAGGTTACGGTAGGTGAAGATGCGAAAAATCGGGATGAAGTTGTGATTTCAGAAGGTTATGCCGTAGAAAACAAGGTGCAGATAGGCGACTTCATAACTATGGGAGATAAAAAATATAAGGTTACAGGCTTCTTTCAGCGACCGGATTACTTATATATGATAAGAAATGAGGATGATGCATATAAGAATGTAACAACCTTTTACCTTGCTTATGTTGTTGACGAGGAGTTTGATTCATTAGGTCCGGCAAATGTTAATTATCTGGTCAGATATAATAAAGATAATGAAAAAGATTTTCGTAAATATGTAAATGACACCTACTTTATGCGTGATTATCATGCATCAGGTGAAAATATGCGTATCTACATGGTTACTATGCAGGCTGATTTATTTATTATAATGTCATATCTTATTTTGGCCATAATGCCTCTATTTGCAGTGGTTCTGGTAAGTATTATTATTAGTCGTAAGGTTAAGTCTGAACAAAAGATGATAGGCACCCTGACAGCACTTGGTTATAGAAAAGGTCAGCTAATGCGCCACTATGCAGGTTTTGCAATGATTCCGGGGGTGCTTGGTGGAATTATAGGAATAATTATTTCAACAGTATTTGCACAAAAATTTGGAGAATTAGGTCTTCAGGATTATGAGCCTATGCGAATTGAATGTCATATGGATCCATTTGTGGCAGTTTTGGGGATAATTGTTCCGACAATAATGTATGTCATTGCAGCATTACTATCGGTTAATAAGCTGCTTAAGAAAGATACTGTGGAGATGCTGAATGGGACTGCAGCAAAGTCAAATGCCAATCTTAAGAAAATGCTTGTTGGAAAGAAGATATCTTTTAGGATTAAATATGCATTAAGATCTTTGATTGGTAATCCTGCAAGATCCTTTGTGGTTCTACTTGGTATTTTTATGGGTTCTTATATCTTTTTGCTTGGATTCAGTTTCTTGGATGGTATGAACTATACCGGAAAGCATATGGCAAAGGAGATGGGTACTTATGATCGCCAATATGTTCTGGGGGAATTGTTGACAGACAATGAATATGGCGGCCAAGGTATGCTTATGGCACAGGTAGAGAACGCAGAAGGGAAATATTACAGTATTATTGGAACTACTGATAATAATCCATATCTCAACCTCAAAGACACGAGCGGAAATTCTGTAAGTCTGGAAAATGGATATTATATCACAAGTGTTATTGCACAACTTAAGAATGTAAAAGTTGGTGACGAAATGACAGTATATAATCCGCTTTCAATGGAAGAGTTTAAATTTAATGTAAGCGGAATTGTAAATAATGATATGCAGAGCGCAATCTATCTGAATGAAGATGAAGCGTGCAAAATATTGGGAATGAATCAGGTAGCTTATAATGTGATTCTGAGCGACAAAGAACTGGATATCCCTAAGGAACTTGTGCTGGAAACTATTTATGCTGCAGATTCAGAAGAACAGTTTAATAATATGACCGGTCAGATGGATATCATGATATATCTTGTCATTATTCTTGGTGGTGTCATATGCGTTGCATCTATTTATGTGGCTGTAAATATGCTTGTCACAGAGAATCGTGGAAGTATATCTATGTTGAAGGTTTTGGGATATGATAACAGAAAAATAAATCGTATAGTTTTAAGAGTTAACCACATTCTTTTGCCAATAGGTATAATACTCAGCGTTCCATGCGTGTTCGTAACTGTGGATTTCTTCTTTAGTTATCTGGCAGAATGGATTGGAACTTTAGTACAAACATATATTGCTCCTCAAAGTTATGTTTATACAGCCATATTTACAAGTATTAGTTATTTTGGATCACTATTATTAGTAAGGAGAAAAGTGGCTAAGGTTGATATGGTTGAGAGCCTGAAGGATAACAGAGAATAGAAATGGATGAGGGTCGGATATTAAAAAAATTACTTATCCTAAAATTGTAATAAACATTAGCATAAATAATGTATTTGATAGTATAGTGCCTGAGAAAGTACTTTTAACTGTGTTTGCGCAGCCAAGTCACTTCTTGGGCACTTATTTATTTGACTTAAAATATGCCTTATGAGATAATATATTTTGTGGTTTTGTACGATACAGAGCGCTATATAGTGTGTAAATCACTAAAAATGACATTGCAGTATAATGAAATTTAAATTCTGTAATATATAGTAAAAAGATAATGAGGTTCTCATAATGAGTCTTGTTTCAGTGAAAGAAGCAATTAAAAGAATTGTTGAAGAATATCCTGTTAAAGTAGTGATTTCCAATCCCTTGGAAAAGAGTGCTGAGTATAAAAAGATAGAGATTATTCTTAAAGAATTGAAGGGCACGAAGTGCTATCAGGTAGCTAAATATACGAAAACACAGGTTTTTCATGAAAACATCTCTTGTGAAGAAGTGGGAGAAGCCTTGGAGCGTTTATCTTCAGAATACAAGCAGATTAATTCTTTTTCTGAAAAAAATGAATTTGAAGTGAAAATAAATCGAAACAGAGAAGCTTTTGTTAACAGGAAGCAGTCGATGAGACCTAAAACTCTTGCGGATGCAGGAAACAATAATCGAAAGAAAAATTACATTCTTGAAGAGGGAATGGATATCCCCGCTTTCATAGATTTAGGAATCTTTACAAAAGAAAGAAAAATAGTAAATTCCAAGTATGATAAATTCAGACAGATTAATCGCTTTACAGAGATTGTGGACGATGCACTAAGCAGTTATAGCAAAGACTCTATTAATATAATTGACTTTGGCTGTGGCAAATCATATCTGACGTTCGTAATGTATTATTACCTTACTGAAATCAAAAAACTGAATGTCAGAATATTGGGCCTGGATCTGAAGGCTGATGTTATTAGAAAATGTAATTCGATTGCAGAAAAATACGGATATAAAGATCTGAAATTTGAAATAGGAGATATTAATGGATTTAAGCCGGATTTTGATGTTGATATGGTCGTAACGCTTCATGCCTGCGATACTGCGA
This sequence comes from Lachnospiraceae bacterium, assembly GCA_024403415.1. Lineage (GTDB taxonomy): Bacteria > Bacillota > Clostridia > Lachnospirales > Lachnospiraceae > JAILLW01. The sequence continues at coordinate 16,156 of JAKSRY010000035.1, read as the reverse complement.
CTGATTATGCCTTATTTAATGCAATCAGCTGGAATACTTCAATAATACTATCAGTTCCATGTTGTCAGCATGAAGTTAACAAGCAGATTAAATCAGACAGATTGAGTGCTTTCACTAAATACGGAATTGTAAAAGAAAGAATGGCTGCACTCATGACAGACTCTGTCAGGGGAAGCATGCTTGAATATAAGGGATACAAAACTGATGTTATGGAGTTCGTGGACTTTGAACATTCTCCCAAAAACATACTTATAAGAGCTGTTAAAGGAAATGTTTCGAATAAAAAGCGAATGAAGTCTTATGAAGAGGCTGTTAATTTGATGGAAGAGTTTGGCTTTGAACAGAAGTTGTTTACACTCTTAAAAGCTTAATTTGTGATGAATTAGGTAACTGCTGTTTTTTAGAGTATATTTTAGAGTTGACGTGCTGACAGAATGAAATATCTGTTTGCATGAATGCAAAAATATTGTGATTTATATAAAATTAAATTTCGACTATCAACAGAGACTTTTTGACACCACGAAAACAAACCATATAAATATAATTTAGATATTTAATTTACATAAAGAATTTATGTAAATTGATTATAAACAACAATGTGTTATTTATATATAAGAACCATATAACAAGTTTGAGTGGAGACATAAGACTGTATTTGCGATTTGAAACAGGATTTTTTGTTTACGTACCATTGTACAAAAGCAGTTGCATATGTGATTATTTGCGTTGCAGATTGTAGTGAGTAGAAAAAACGGGTTGAAAATAACAAAAACATTGAGTGACATAAATATTGAAAATAAAGCAAGTATTACATGCGATATTCTAAAAAAGCCGATAAATAACCTGATTTGATATAAATATAATTAGAATTTAATCATAATATAGCAATTGCAAATAGAAATTGCTGCTTATGCAATAATTAAATCACGAATAAATTAGTTGAGGCAAAAGAAATAAATCTCGTGCGATATGATAATGGTTTTGGGATGTGATTGCACTCTATGTTGGGACTGGTACATATTGAGTTATGTAAACTATGTCATGAGGTCCTTTTGACGCAGACTATTAATGCGTGGACAGAAAAAGCATAACAGAAGACCGTATCCTTGATTGGCGAGGATGAAATAATTTTGCGTTTTTGTTTTTGGAAGGTGCGAGATAGAGATAGAAAATATTACAGGGGTTATTGAATAGTTTATGGTTAGGTTAAATAAATTTTTGGCTGAATGTGGAGTTTGTTCAAGAAGAGAAGCTGATCGAATTATCAGTGAAGGAAAAGTAACCGTTAATTCTGAAACGGCTGTTATGGGACAAATGGTTTCGGATGAAGATGATATTTTGGTTAATGGAAAACCAATTAGTAATAGAAATGATAAAGTGGTCTTCGCTTTTTATAAACCGAAAGGAGTTACCTGCACAGAAAAAGATCGTTTTGCAGACAAAAAAATTACGGATTATATAAAAAGTGATGTAAGAGTAACTTATGCCGGGCGGTTGGATAAGGATTCCGAGGGATTAATCCTTATGACAAATGATGGCGATTTGATAAATCGACTCATGAAAGGGTCGAATAATCATGAAAAAGAGTATGAAGTTCATATTAATAAAGAAGTAACTCCTGAATTTGTTCAAAAAATGTCTGAAGGAGTGTTTCTCCAGGAACTTAATATAAAAACTAAGCCGTGTAAGGTAAAAAAAACAGGAAAAAAGTCATTTAATATAGTTTTGACTCAGGGAGTCAATAGACAAATTAGGCGTATGTGTAAGGAACAAAAGTGCTTTGTTACCTTCTTAAAACGTGTGAGAGTGGCAAATATTACGCTTGCAAGTTTGAAAATTGGGGAATTCAGGCCAATTGAAGGTAAAGAATTACAGCTGTTATATGAAATTTCGCGAAGATAAAGATTGGCTGCGGATATGGAATACAAGATATTGTGATTTGATGGAATTTTTCGAATTGTAGGTCAAATAAATACAATTTCGTAATAATCGATAAAAACAACTTTTATTAAATGCTTTTAGAACTGTTTTTGAAAGAGATTTTGTTATTTTTGCAAGATTACTTGCATAATTTGCATGCTTTTGAGGGTGGAAATGGATAAGAAAGAACGTGTTTTGGAGCTTGTAAGCCTATTAAATAGGGCATCTGATGCATATTATGGTGGAAAAGATGAAATAATTTCAAATTATGAATGGGATTCATTTTTTGATGAACTTGTTTTGCTTGAAAAGGAAACAGGATTAATTTTACCCAATTCGCCAACTCAGAATGTAAGTGATTCTGCTTCTGATAATACAAATAATCGTGTTGAACATGAATTTGCAGCTTTGTCACTTGCAAAAACGAAGTCAGTTGATGAATTGAAGGCGTGGGCCGGTGAAAGAGATATATGGATTAGTTATAAACTTGATGGATTAACACTTGTTCTGACCTATGATAATGGAAAACTAAAGTCAATTGTTACCAGAGGTAATGGCGTTGCAGGTTCTGATATTACATTTCTTAGGGATTCTATTGCCGGATTTCCACATGAAATAAGTTATAAAGGTCATATGGTTGTGAGAGGTGAAGCTACAATATCTTACACGGATTTTGATCTGATTAATGAACTTGTAGAAGATGATGAGAAATATGCAAATCCAAGAAATCTGGCATCCGGTACACTGGCTCTGGATGACCCGCTTAAAGTTAAGGATAGGCATGTCTGTTTTAACGCTTTTACACTGGTATATTTAGACGATAACATACAAAGCTGGGGGAAAAGAATGGATTTTCTCGAAAAGGAAGGCTTTGTAGTTGTTGAAAGGATTCTTTGTAATAAGGATAATGTTGAAGAAAAAATAGAATATTTGACGGAAAAAGTCGAAAAAAGACTGATGGATATACCGGTTGATGGCCTGGTTATCTGTTATGAAGATAATGATTATGCCCAAACGGGTTCGGTTACAGGTCATCACGCAACAAGGGCAGGTCTTGCTTTTAAGTGGGCAGATGTTTCAGCTTTTTCAAAGTTGCTTTATGTTGAATGGTCTTGTGCGGCATCAACTATATCGCCGGTTGCTGTTTTTGAACCTGTATCTCTTGAGGGAACCATTGTTCAGAGAGCTTCCTTATGTAATATTTCTGAGATGGAAAGACTTGGTATTGGGGATGATTGTACCGTTGAGGTGATTAAGGCCAACAAAATAATACCTAAATGTATTTCTGTTAAAGACAGCAACGGAGTATTTCAAATACCTAAGGAATGTCCTGTATGCGGAGCCTTAACCAATGTGAATATTTCTCCTTCGGGAACTAAGACTCTTCATTGTCAAAATCCTGAATGTACGGCGAAATCAGTGCAGAAATTTTCCCGTTTTGTTTCAAAGCAGGGGATGGACATAGATGGACTATCAGGACAAACTATGTTAAAATTCATAAACTTGGGTTACTTAAGGGGATTCAGTGACATATTCAGACTGAATGCCCATTCCGGCGAGATAATGGCTCTTGAAGGATTCGGAGAAAAATCTGTCAGCAATATGCTTAAAGCTGTTGAGAAGAGTAAGAATGTTAAAGCAGTTAATTTTATTTTTTCTTTATGCATTCCGCAAATTGGTCTTGATGCTGCAAAAAAACTGGTTGGACAGCTTAGCTTCCAAGGTTTTATTGACAAGCTAAAGGCGAATGAAGGATTTGAAGATGTTGAAGGGATTGGTCCGGAAAGATCCAATTCAATTCTTGAGTGGTATAATAATTCAAAAAATGCATCTGAATTAGAGAATCTTCTTCAAGAAGTTAATATTACGTCGGGAGAGGCTAAAAATAATGCTGATGGAAGTCTGACAGGTTTGACTTTTGTTATAACCGGAGATGTTCATTATTATAAGAATCGTGATGAATTTAAGGCTTATGTCGAAGCAAACGGAGGAAAGGTTGCAGGTTCTGTTTCCAATAAAACGGCATTCCTCGTTAATAATGATATAGAATCAAATTCGAGTAAAAATACAAAAGCAAAGAGTCTTGGAATTCCTATTATTTCAGAAGATGAATTTGTTGAAAGATTTGTTGAAAGGAAGTAGTTAATTATGCCTATTAAAATTAAAGATTCATTGCCTGCACAGAGTATTCTTGAGAATGAGAATATCTTTGTTATGACAGAGTTGCGTGCAATGCATCAGGATATAAGACCATTGAATGTACTTATATTGAATCTTATGCCAAATAAAGAGGTTACGGAGACTCAGATATTAAGAAAGTTGTCAAATTCACCATTGCAGGTTAATGTTGAGCTTCTTCAGACCGCCAGTTATACACCTACTCACGTTGATACTAACCATCTTGAGTCGTTTTATATAACTTTTGATCAGATCAAAGACAGAAAATTTGATGGAATGATTATTACAGGTGCTCCTTTGGCATTTGTTCAGTATGAGAAGGTTGCATACTGGGATGAACTTTGTCAGATTATGGAGTGGTCAAAGACTCATGTTCACTGTACATATTATTTATGTTGGGGAGCGTTTGCGGGACTTCATTATCATTATGGAATTAATCATGAATACTATGAGGAGAAGCTTTCAGGTGTGTATGAACACAAGATTATGAAGCCTACATCTCCCTTGTTCAGAGGATTCGATGATGTATTTATGGCGCCTCATTCAAGAGAAATATATGTTAAACAGGAAGATATTGAAGCGATACCTGAGCTTGAAATAATGGCTATTTCTGACAAGGCCGGTGTAACTATCATGAAGACTGAAGATTCAAGACAGATATATGTATTGTGTCATTTGGAATATGACAGAAATACGCTTTCTGATGAATATTTTAGAGATCTTAATAAAGGAATGAACCCTGCAATTCCTGAAAATTACTTCCCGGATAATAATCCGGAAAATAAGCCTATAGTTAATTGGCGTTCTGCAGGTCAGCTTTTGTACACTAATTGGCTTAATTATTATGTCTATCAGTCAACCCCATATGATGTGGAGAATATTGGGTCGAAATAGGTGGGCTACTTGGGGACGGGGTTAGTGGCTCATTTTGCATAGCGAAAACAAAGGACACCTAGGGACGGGGTTAGTGGCTCGTTTTCCACTGCGAAAACGATGACCACTTGAGGACAAAATTGTTAGCGCTTCTGACCTTACATAGATAAAGATAAAAAGTCGTTTCATTATGAAACGACTTTTTGTTTTGAACCAAAATCATTTAATAATAATATCAGCCATGTCCTCGGGCGACGGGGGTGGAATGTAAAAAACCATAGCTACGGGCAATGTATACTTTTCTTGACTGCTACAAAGCAGCACAAATACATTGCGTAATATCGATAAATTATGATATATTTACCTTGCGTACTATAACAAATATATCCGAGAAATAGTTTGCGTATTATTGAAAGGACCTATAATTATGGAAATAAAAAGAAAAATATATGAACGAATGAAGAACTGGAAGGAGACGGCTGGTGGAAGAAAGGCTTTGCTTATTGAAGGTGCAAGACGTATTGGTAAATCTACCATTGCAGAGGAATTTGGAAAAAATGAATATGAAACATATATATTGATAGATTTTAATAAGGCAAGCAAAAAAGTTAAAGATGCATTTGACGAATTGAATAATTTGGATATTTTTTTTCAAACGTTATCGCTAGAGTATAATACACGTCTTCACCCTCGGAAGTCATTGGTTATTTTTGATGAAATTCAGAAATTTCCTAAAGCGCGTGAGGCTATTAAGTATCTGGTTGCAGATGGAAGATACGACTATATTGAAACTGGTTCACTAATTTCAATTAAAGAAAATGTAGAAGGAATTACAATTCCTTCGGAAGAACGCAAAATGAGAATGTATCCAGTAGACTTTGAAGAGTTTATGGATTACATGGGCGAGCAGATACTTATGGAATATATTGCTGAGTGCTATCAAAAAAGGGTACCTCTTGACCAGAAAATGCATGCAAAAGCCATGCATTTGTTTAAGGAGTATCTGCTTGTGGGAGGAATGCCGCAGGCGCTTGTGGCATTTAAGAGAAATGGAAGAGACTTCGCCGTAGCCGACGTAGAGAAAAGAGATATTCTTGGATTGTATAAAGATGATATAAAGAAGGCTGCTAAAAAGTATAATTCAAGAGTTTCAGCTATTTTTGAAAATATTCCAGCATATCTTTCAACGCATGAGAAAAAAATCGTGCTTAGTCAAATTGAGCCGGGCGCAATATTTGATCAGTATGAAGATCCTTTATTCTGGTTGGATGATTCTATGATATGTAACCTATGCTATAAATGTAATGATCCTAATGTAGGGCTGTCACTTAATAAAAATGAGACTTTTGTTAAGTGTTATATGGGAGATACAGGTTTACTGGTCAGTCATTCCTTTAATGAAAATGAACTGATGGATCAGCGATTATATAAGCAGATTATGGATGGAAAACTTGCTTTGAATGAAGGCATGTTGTATGAGAATGTGATTGCCCAGATGATAACTGCAATGGATAAAAAATTATATTTTTATACAAGATACAATGAAGATAAACATAGAAATGATGTTGAAATAGATTTTTTGATATCAAATGATAGTAAGGTAAAATATAGAATTAATCCAATAGAAGTTAAGTCTTCGAAAAACTATACAACAACATCTTTGGGAAAATTCAAAGAAGTATTTGGAAAGAAAATTGAAACGCAGATTATTATTCATCCTAAGAATTTCGCACTTGATAAGGATGTAATAAAGATACCTCCATATATGCTGTGGTGTATGTTTTGACCACTTGGGGACGGGGTTAGTGGCTCATTTTCCACTGCGAAAACGATGACCACTTGAGGAAAAAATTGCTAGCTCATCTGACTGCACATAGAGAAAGACAAAAAGTCGTTTCATTTTGAAACGATTTTTTATTTTGCACAAAACTATCTAAGTGGTCGAAAGCTAAATATGCGACTGCAGATAGATAGCATAATAGGCATTTAGTTTGAAAAAGAATTAGAGTCGTAATAGTATTTACTAGTATGATAAAGTAGGATAAAATAAGATAAAACTATAAATCTTTTATTATTTAATGCCGATATAAAACATAGATAAACTGAAATATTAGTTTTAGTTTAAACGAAATGGATTTCGTGGTTACTGCTCAACGGATTGAGGATTAGGTATAACAGTCTAACTATATTCTTTTATAAAAATATCTTCTTTTCGTTAAAGATTTCCATACCAGTAGCTTAAATAAAAAATATGTGAAGGGTTATTCCTTAGCAGAAATGCGACTGTTAGTCAAGGAGGATAAGTTTTATGGTTAATATTAGTGGAATGGGAACTACAGACAGCTTCACAGGCGCATATAACAAAAGAATAGAACAAAATAGAAATCGTGATGCGGCTGAACTTTATCATAGAGAAAAGGTAAATAAACCAACTGCATATGAGTATTTAGGTGCAACTGTATCAATTTCTGAAGAATCAAAAGAATTTATGTCTGGAATAGCAGATAGAAAGGCGGCACAAAGAGCAGCAAGGGAAGCTATTAGCGCTGAAATGCCGGATAATGCGTTTGCTAATACAGGTGATATGAAACATCAGTACTTAGTATTTAGCGAAAATCTGTATAATAATGGCTTTTATGACAATATGAGTGATGATGAAGTAAATCAGATGGAGGGATTGCTTCACCAAATAACTGCAGGAATGGATAGCATAAATTGTGTTAATTTGAGCAATAATTATCAAGGAGTAATGTCGCATGAAGCAGCACGTATGGATTTGGTATCATCTGTTAATGCCTTAAAATATTTTGCTGATAAGTATGTGGCAGAAAATATGAAGGAATCTTTTGAAAAACTGATAAATGATTATGAAGAATTTAATGGTGCTAAGGTAGCTATTCATAAAAACATATTTGATATGAGAAATGAGAGTCTAAACTATATTGCGGCACCTAATGCAATCAGGGTAGGTGAGATGATGCAAAAGTCTCAAGAGGATATGTATGTAAACCAATCAATTGGAAAAGTAGCACACAGCACTGAGGAAGAACAAAAAAACAAACAAGAGATGCAGAGCGTCTTTGAAGGTTTGATGAATGGAAAAATAAATAAGGATGATTTGTTCGATAAGCTACAGGCTACATTAGTTAATTATGCTTCTGGTGGTATTAAAAACAGTGCTGTTGTAACAATGCTTAAGTCAAGGAATTATGATGCAATAAGCAAAATGTCTGGATACTGGAATTCACTGCTTTAATTAACGAATATTATTAAGATAAAAGGAGGGCGTCCTTGTGTCAAAAATAACGGATTACAGAAATCTCATATCGAGTATGATGGGATCTTCGGGAGTGGATTCTTTTGGACGTTTTAAGATGTCCAATATAAATAGTAAATCAGTTCAGAGACAGTTGAAATCAGCGGGGATCAATACTAATTCAAAAGCGTATCAGAAGGTTATAGGACAAATGATGTCCGCAGGTGGTGGTATGGGCTACACCAATATTCAAGGAATTAAAAACCTTATGAAGAGCTATGATGCTGATGGTGATTATATATCTCCGGCGTCAGGTCTGGCAGGGCTTGATGCAACCAATATTCCACTGTCACAAAGACATGTGATAATAAATATTCCTGAGAAGAATAGGCAGGAAATGTTTGATAATGCCAAAAGGGAGTTTTTACAGGAAAACGGAGTTGCAAATGGGGACACAACTAAACGTTCGGACGTTTTTTATCATTATCAAAAAGGTGCCAAAAAACAAGATAGACTAAAAGGAACTTGGACTTTGGAACAATATGAAAGACAATATAATCAAGCTTTTGTGGATGCTGTAAAGGCCGCTGACCCTACATGGAAACCTGGGAAAGAAATACCTGCCAATGCGCTGGAAGGAATTTCTCGAGAGAGTATAGAAAGAGCACTTGTGAAAACGCAAGGGCAGTATGGTGAAACATTTACAAGAGGAGTAAATCTGAGATTGTGAATGGAATGGCATGAGTGTGATAAAAAAGGTATATGGTTATTACCAATTTTGTCATATTAGTTCCATTTTTGATATGCAGGTTATTTCATGAACAGCAATGTGCGATAACATAGATATGAGAAAGCGATAAAACAATAAAGTCTATAAATTTGTGATGAATTATTTAGGCGTTCAACCAATTTGAGCACTTAAAAAGCAAATGGATTTGCGAAACATTTCAAGGAGGAAGTAAAGGAGGTAGAAAAATGAGCGAAATGAATGTAACAAGTTCGACTAGTGTATCAAGTACGTATACCAGTTATCAGGATGTTGAGAAAGCCGAAGATAAAGTAAAAACAACTGATACACAAAAGAAAGAGGAAAGCGGAGTAGTATATGAAAAGACAAAGGAGCCTGAAAAGAAGGCAACATATACTATTAACAAGATGAGTGCGGAAGAAAGGACGGCACTTGTTCAGCAACTTAAACAGGAAGCGGTCAATAGAAAGAATCAATTGACTAGTCTTGTACAGAAGATGTTCGGCGGACAGGCAGGAGTTGCTAAGCTTTCTGATTTGTTTTCACCAGAAAATTTGAAAAATATCAGCGCTGCCGACATCGCGCAAGCAAAGGAAGATGTATCCGAAGACGGATACTGGGGAGTGAAACAGACCTCACAGAGATTATTTGACTTTGCTTCGGCACTTGCAGGTGATGATGTTGAGAAGATGAAAGAGATGCAAGTAGCTATGGAAAAGGGTTTCAAAAAAGCAACAAAAGCATGGGGTGGAGAACTTCCCGACATTTGCCATGATACCATGAATGCAGCAAATAAATTGTTTGATGATTATTATGCATCAAAGAACACTAAGGAGACTCAGGCAGCAGAATAACTGAAAGGATTCATTTTTGATATTTTATCTTTATTCAGTAATCTTGGTTCGGGAAATACATCCGTCCATTTAATTTCAGTGAATATGCGTCCATAAAAATAGAAGTGACGGTACATTATCAAATTCATTGAGCAATATGTTCAATAAATGGATTTAGTTGAACAAAAAATAAATAGCCAAGGAGGGCAAGAGTTATGAGTATTAGTACAAATTATGGTGCCGGATCATATGATCCAAGTTTTTATGATTTAGTAAAACATGATGTTTCTGAGGTAGAGAAAAATGGTGGGTTTGCCAAGTTGGATACACTTGCTGATTTGAGAGCTTCCGGGGACAAATTGATGAGAACCGAAGATATTGAGAGCCTCATGAAAAAATATGATTCCGACAGTTATGCGACTTTTAGCAAAATCGGTAAAACACAGGATGGAGCTTACAGCAAAGAGGGAATAAAATTTTTAGATAAGTGGGTTAGTGATGTTAAGAAAGGTAATATTATTGAAAATTTATACGATAACAAGCTTTGGAAGAAGTATGATATTTCCGATGACAGAAGCAGAAGTGATGTTGCCAGAGTTGATACACTAGCCGATTTGAGAAATGCTAAGGGAACGTCATATATGACAGAAGATATTGCAAATCTTATGAAAAAATATGACCCAGATGCATATAAAACTTATAGTTCTATCGCAACTACACCTGGTGGAGAATTTAATCCTGGCGGAGTGCAATTTTTAAATAAATGGGTTAATGCTGTAAAAAATGGATTTATTAAGGAAAGTGATTCTGCAGTAAAATCCAGTGGTACTAGTACAAATAGTATAAGCTCAAATAATGAAGAAAAACTTTCAAAGAAAGCTCAGGATTTCCTTAAGAATCTTCGCTCCAAATATGGTGATTATGATTTCATGATTGGTAATGGCAGTGACGAAATTAGGTCACTTTCTAAAAGTGGAAGTAAGGAGTTTTCTGTCATCTTTTCTAGTGCTGAAATTGAAAAAATGGCTAATGACGAGAAATATGCAGCTGAAAAGATGTATGCAGTAGAGAATTCTGTTAATATGTGCCGTAAAATCTGTGAACAGCAGGGATATGTTTCAGCTTTTGATGCCGATAAGTCTGGTAATGGTATTATAAATAAGATTACTATTACATCTGACGATAATGGCAACATGAAATTCTTTGCAGAACTTGAAAAGACATCTAGTAAGCAGAAAGAGCGTCTTGAAAAATCAAGAGAAAAGAAAGCTGAAGATAAGAAGGCCGAAGAGAGACATGCGCATAAGAAGAATCCTTATGAGAAGGATACAAAGGATTCTGTTAAGAGAACCACGATTGAAGCTGATTCGATAAATGAATTTCTTGATAAATTGGAAAAAGTGGATTGGGCTAATATAGCAGACAGCAAATCCGGAGATAGATTCAATTTTTCAGTATAAAACTTTAAAAGGAGATTGCTTTATGGGTATAGCATTATACGGAAATATAAATGGTTATACATACAGACCACCGCAATTAAATCTTATGGATTCCGCAAAGAGTCAGAATAGTAATCCAACTACTGTGTCGAGTGCATATCCTGATATGCCTGCAGTAGAAGTGAATATATCAGAGGAAGAATTAAAGGCTCTTCATGGTAGCAAACTTCCTGGAAGCGCTGATCCATTTGAGACAGCAGCTAAAATTGCATATATGTCTGAGCATCAGCCTATAGAATCATATGAGAGTAAGTTTTCACAGATGATTCCAAGCAGTTATGAAATGAATGAGCGTGGTGAAGCTGTGTATGTTCATCATACAAATGAGGAAAAGATTGCTGCATTAAGCGAAGGTTTCAAATCTTTGGTTGATGAGATTAATAAGGGTTATGATGAAGGAACCAGAGTGCGTTTTGTAGAAGATCCTACATCTGAAGATGGATTCAGAAAACTTACAAGAGAAGAGGAACTTGATATTCTTCAGCAGGAGTTTGATGACTTTGTGGATAGCCGTTTTGGAAAAGAGAGAGCAGCTGAAGATGCAAAAATTAAGGAATCATTGGATGCACTTCAGGAACTTAAGAAATCACTTGGCCGTGAAACAAAGGAATATAAGCTAGAAGCGCTTTCTGACGAAGAGGCCGAAGGCTTGAAGGCTAAGATGAAAAGTTTAGTAGGTGCAAATGGCAAGATAGCAGTGCCTGAAATGACGGAAGAGCAAAAAGCCGAAAGAGAAGCAAAGATAAAAGCTTTTCAGGAGAGCATAGTATATTATGAGGAAAGCCCATTCAAGATTAATATTACCAGAGATGAACGTAATATTATGATGAGTTTTGAACCAGAGGAATACTCTAGCATTATAGAGCGCATGAAGAAGGATGCTCCTGAAATATATGCAAATCATAAGACTGCACTTGAAGAAGCTAGGGCTAATGGAGATACAAGTGGTGTATTCAGAGAGTATGCTGGAGCGTATAAGTGGGCTTATGGTGATATCTTTGATAAGATTCATGAAAAGGAGCCAGATGTAGATATTTATATTAAATCTGCATCAACAACCAAAGATCATGATTATCATTTTATAAATAATTCTAAGCGACTTGTCATAAGTACAGACGAAATGAAATTATTGCAGTCTAAGAACCCTAAAGATGCTGATAAACAGGAAAAGCTTTGGCTTGATATATTTGATAGAATAAATAACAGTATGAAGTAAAGAATTAGGAACATCATATATGGGAATCGCATTAATGATTACTGAAACTGTGATATTAATCAAAAAGTAGGATAAAGTAGGACGAAAAGGTTAAGAGACTCATACAGTCTGACGATATATAAAGTAGCAATGGAAGGCGCATTTTTCAATGGACTGAAATTCATCGGAAGATGCGTCTTTTTTATTTGGGAGATATAAGCATGAATATTTGTTTTAACTTAAAGCAGGAAGAACCTAAAAAGATTACAAATACAAAAGAATTAGCTGAGTACATGCTAGGAAGTGGAGACGACATTGAAAAGATGTCTGATGAAGATAGGGCTAAGCTTGATGCTCAGATTACGGAAAAACTTAAATTAGGTAAAAAGCTTTCTCAAAAGGAAATGAATTATCTGCAGAAGACCAATCCTATCATGTATGCACATGTACTAAGAGTACAGAGAATGGCTGAAGCAATAGAGGAACAGCTTAAGCATGCAAGAAGTAAAGAAGAAGCAGACCGTATTGTTTCATCTTCATTGACTGGAATATCAAAAAATGATCCAGACAGAAAATACATTTATGCTGCGATAAATCGTATTTCTAATGAATTTCATAAGTCTGGAGCATACGAAAAATTACCTAATACAACGGAAGAGGCAAATAAGAACAAAAGTAAGGAAAGTGGAGATGTTTTCTCCGATGCTGAAGACGAAAAAGATAGTGATAATGATGGATTTGATCTGAAGAATTGGAGTCCGCTTACGGAAGTGTATGATGCTTTACCTAAGTTTGTGGTTAACGCTTGATGATTTCCAAAATTGACATAATTGTTCCAATTTTGACATATGACAAATTTTATAAGAGTATGTTCCGATACATATTATAGGAATATAAAAGCTATGGAGAGCGACGCTATGAATCAAAGGATTGGATGGTTCGAGGGTCGCTTTGTTTATTTAAGAATGAAGAAGTTGAATGAATACGATATGTAAGAAAGAACCGCTCGGATCTTTCCGGAGGTGCAAATCGTCCAGTGGACGATTGCTTTGCGCGGACCGAAGCGGAGCGTAGACCGGTGCAGCTAGACTTCCAGATTGGCTGCGGAAAGGAGAAAAATATGGGAATAGGCTCAATATGTGGTGACAATAGTTACTATGGATATAGTGCAGTCACACAGAATAAATCAAATGATATCTATACGTCTACAGGCACATCTGTTGGCGACGTATCGTCAAATAATGAACAAGATCCATTAGCATATTATAAAAAACTATGTGTTGAATATTCAGATGTTACATTTCGCTTGGATGATATAACAGAAGCTTCTAAGAATCCGGATAAATTGGCATTAGGATATAACGGAAGTATGAATCAGATTGGTAATAATTTTGGTGGAAAAGGTAATTGTAGTATCAGCATAGATATAGCAGTTATTAAAAGAATGCAATCTGATCCCCAGTATGAACAGAGTGTTAAGGGATTAATTGAAGATTCAAGAAGAAGATATTCTGAATTTGAAGCTGGCGCATTACAGGATGGCTATCAGTATGTAAGTGTGAGTATTGAAGATAATAATGGAAAACCTCAGAGAGGAGTAGTACAGACTAATTATCCATATTCTACAGAAGATGAAGTAAAAAGTATGTGGAGTTCTGGAGAATACTCAAACAGAGTTGTAAGTATAGTTGATGACATTAAGAGTGAAGCAGCGGATATTTTCTTCAAAATGTATGATGAAAGTAGAAGCGATAGTGTAGTAAAAGATACTACGACTGGTGCTAGTAATCATGAATGGGAGAAGAATTTGAAGTGTCAGGAGGCGGCTGAATCTACCACTGAAGACCCAGTGTATGAAGTCACTACAACTGTAAATGGTGAAGAAGTAACACAAAAGATTCATATAAATTCTTTTAAGCCTACAAATGCAACACAGGCAGAAATGTGTGCGATGTTTGCATATTATGATTCTATCAATGGAACTGAAGGAACATATGATAAGTTTATGACATATATGGAAACAGGAAAACTTCATGGGCATTGGGATGGCAATGAAAACTATGATGATTTTACTAGCAAGAGATATGATTTTAGACACATATCTGCGGAAGTACCAAGTGATTTATACAGAGTTGGATTAACAAAAGATGTCTATAAAGAGGCGTGGAAAATACATGACATTATAGAAAAGGATTTTGTTAATAAATATGCAGCTGAAATTGGTGATGATTTGCCTAAATATGTTCGGAAAAATGGAATACTTATGGAACATAAGATGACAGCTAGCATGCCAGACATCCCACAGGATATTGCTGTTGCATTGACAAAGTTCTTTTATGAAGACGAGAGCATTGTAGAAAAATACGGTTCTGATTTTATAGGGGAACTGCATATTAATCTTGAATTTGATATTGCAAAACGGATTGATGAAGATGGAACCAGGGGTAATATTGAAGGAATGTGGAATTCCGCTATATCAGTCATTGAATCATTGAGTGATCAGCTAGATACCTTTTTCGGAGATAAGCTTGGAAATATGGATTCTGTCAAAGCTCAGGTTGAAGAACTGAAAGGGTTGTACAATCAGGCTATTGATGCGATGAGAGAAGCAAAGAACGAGGCTATGGGAGTAAGCGAAGCAGAAACTTCTGAAGACAGTATATTTAGGCAGATGCTTGTCGAGTATATGGCTGAAATGATTGAAAAAATAAAGAACGGTGATACTGAACAAGAATTTCAGATAGGATCTATTTCGCTTACGTTAAAAGAGTGGGATGAGCTTATCGATAAATTTGATGATTTGGAAGAAGAAATGCGAGAAGCCGTTAAGGACGAAATTAAGAAGCAGATAGAGGCTGAACGCGTCAATGAAACATCAAAAACGGATGAATCTTTAGATAATGCGACATTATTATCATCTGATATTAGAAAAACTGTTTTCAGAGAGGCAACAGATACTAAGCCTGAATTATCATATATCACTTGTTTTACACCTGAAGGAATAGTCTGTAAGAGAACAGGAATGGGCGAAAATGAGTATCTGTGGAAGATGGATTTCGCTGATGAACAGAATTATGAAAAGGTCAAGGAACTAATGGATAGTTTCCCTGATGACTGGAATCTTAAGTTCGCTCCGAATGAAAAGTTCTGGAAGGATTATCTATCAGAAAGAATAGACAAAGATGATTTTGTAAATAATCTCAATCAATACTCAGATAAAGGAAAAATGAATTATCTGATAGAAAGAGATGGTAATACATATATTGATAAGGATGCAGCAAAATATTGTAACTATATGAATAATCCAGAGGATAGAATTTATACGCCTCAGGAGTTCACGGATATTATTGCAGAGCAATTACGAGAGAACCAAAAGAAGCTTGTAGATCCAAGTAATGAAGAGGCTCTTAAGCGTATTGATGAGAGAATTGAACAATTTAAGCGCGATATGTTGGGAGCGCAATATAACAAGATTAACCATAAGGATTATTTCTCAGGCAATTATATCTGGCGTGCAAACAACAATGATGAGTTATTTAGTATATTTAACAGAGATGGAGAACTTCTATCTACTATAAAATATTTTGATCTAATGAATATGGATGATGAAAGACTCATATCTGAATATGGATTTAATGATGAATTATTAAAAAC
>JAKSRY010000034.1 GCA_024403415.1 Lachnospiraceae bacterium | reverse complement strand
CGCACGTTAACCCTTGGGACCCGGAAATCTTTAATAGAAGGTTTCCGAGTTTTTTTATTGCAAAAAATTACTTGTTACAGATTAATAAATGATTATTACTTCTTAATTTCACTTATCACTTAATTATTATAATGATATTATTAATATAATATTGGTTGTCAATTTATAAGGAGAACACATATATGAATAAATTAAAGAAAACAATCATAGTTCGCTGTATAACAGTGATGTTATTAACCGTAGGTTTCTCTTTCTCTATAATAGGCTGTTCTGATAGCACAAAAGAAGAAGCAAACAATACTGTTGGAATAGCAAATCCTATGGTTTCAGTTAAGGGTGTCGAAGATTTCAGCAATCAGCTTGGGATTGATATGGACGATTCCATGTTACCTGCTAATGCAGAATATTTCATCATTTCAAATGAATTGGCTGAAATTCAGTATAAGATGAAAGGTATTGACGATGAGGATGTTGAAATAACCTACAGAGCCTGTAAAATAACCCCGGAAACCAAATCCGACAATGATATTTCAGGAATATATGATGACAATATGACAGAATCCACAATAGAGTACGGAGATCTAAACCTTAGACTTCGCACCTCAGACAGTCTGAATGCCAGCATATATGATATAGATTTTTACAATGAAGCTAAACAGGAAAATATCAAATACTGTGTTGTTATAATCGGAAATTCTTCCCAGATGCAGATAGCAAATATAATGGATATTGCCATGGCAACCTTCAAATTGGAAAATTAACAGCGGCTTTTGAAACAAGTATAGTTCTGATGTTCATTTAATATAAAAGGGAGATATTACCATTCAGTACGGTAATATCTCCCTTTTTAATACACCATTATCATAGAAACGTTAAAACCATTCCAACATAATGATAAAATAAATCTAACATCCAGATATGTTTATTCTTCTTCGTCCTCTTCCTCAGTAACTGTAGCAACTGTAGTAACTACTGTTGAAACTACTGTGGCAACAACTCCGATAATGATAACAAGCAAACCACCTGCTAAAAGAAGAAATTCTCCATTCATAATTGCACCTCCGAATTATTCCAATGTAAACATATTAGCAATTTCACGGAGTTTGTCAACATTTGTGATACATTCATCGACAATTTCTGTATTCTTTGATGTCTGAGTAACAACATCTGTAGTCTTTTCAGCGATATCTGTTACACCAATTGTAGACTCACCAACGATAGAATTAATTCCTTCGAGAGCTGAAACAATATCTTCAATATTATTGGCAAGAGTTGCAATTCCCTCTCCGATATCTGTCATACTTCTCTCAAACTGATCTGCGTCGTTTTCGTACTGTTCAGATACCTTTTCGAAGTCTGCATAATCCTTAAGAACAACGTTTTCAAGGAAATCAACTGTTTCCTTAAGTGAATCAGCCATCTCTGAAACGGCTTCGTTAACTTCCTTAACGATTGTGTTGATATCACCTACAGTCTGTGAAGTCTGATTTGCAAGATTTCCGATTTCTGTAGCAACTACAGCAAATCCACGTCCTGCATCTCCGGCTCTTGCTGCCTCAATAGAAGCATTCAAAGCAAGGAGTGAAGTCTGTGATGAAATAGACATGATAGCATCTGTAAGTTCATTAATACGATCAACAGCCTTTGAATCTTCAATTGCCTTAGCTGTCTTTTCCTTAACTGAGCTGTACATTGCTGTTGTTTTATTTGTAGCTGTCTGAGTAGATTCTCTAAGATTATTAGCTCTTTCCATAACTTCTGATGAAATACTAACACCATCATTAGCAAGCTTCTGGATTTCGCCGGCTCCACTCTTCATAACAGCTATATCAGTTGTAATTGTTTCTGTTGTTGCTGAAGTCTCCTGCATACCAGCTGCCAACTGCTGAGTTGTAGCTGAGTTATCAGTACACATTGAATTAATCTGATTAGAAATATTTTCAAGTTCAGAAACCGAACCGTTAATTGATTCATTAACTGAAGAAATATCTCCAACCATTGCACGAAGGTTCTTTCTCATTGCAGCAACAGCGCGTCCCATTTCACCGCATTCATCCTTACGCTTAACTATAGCTGCTGAAGCAGGATTACTCTTGAAATTAAATTCGGCTGTTTCTTCAACAATATCTGTAATCTTAACGATAGGCTTTGTAAGTACGATTCCGAAGATTACACCGATAACACCAAATACTGCAACTGCGATTACAATCGCGATTACAGCATAATTTTTTGCATCATCTACAGCTGCGAGAGCATCAGATTCATCTGCTGTGATAACAAGAATGCTTAAATCTTCAAGTACATCGTATGATGCATATTTCATAACTCCATTGAAAAGATATTCGGTTACACCGGGCTGCGGCTTCTTTCCTGCCTGAATTTCTTTAACAAGTCCTGTAACAACTTCGTTCTCAACCGGTTTGCCAACCTTATCCTTTGTTTTATGGAATAACATTGTTCCATCTGAAGCAACAAGATAAGCATATGAGCTTTCCATTTCCGAAATTTTAATGTCACCTAACAATTTTGAATAGGTGTCATAGTCAAATTCTACTCCTGCTTCAATTTCCTTATTCATCATATCGCCGTAGGCATAGGTTGTATCATGCATATAATCTTTAACAATTCCACCAATCTCATCTGAAAAATGGGGAACAATAATTAATACACATAACAGGCACGAACATAATACTGCAGCAACTATGACTGCTGCGATCTTCATTCCGATTGAATGGAAGAAAGATACTTTTTTTGTCTTTTCCATAGAAAATACTGTCTCCTTTTATATTTTTATTTTTCAAAACAATAACTTTGGTTATTACAACCATCAATAATTATACAATAAATGAGGGATTTTGTGGCTAACAAAATCCCTCATCCAATTATTTTCGTCGTAATGCACAAATGAGTGTTTTAGGCACTTTTTAACGGGCTTTTCACGCAATTATCGTATTGTTACTTTGCACTTATGTGTCGTTTTACTGCTAATTTGTTCACACAGTTCGTCAAAATGCACAAAGCGCTAAATCACCATCATTTCCTTGATGTAATCTCTGCTTTTATCCTTCATAACTTCAAAACCCTGTATGAAATCCCTCATTCCATATTTATGCGTAATGAGCACTTCCGGATTTACTTTTTTGCTCTCCAGTCTGTCAATTACATATTTCCAATCATCAGGACTAGCCAGTGACTGAAATCCATCCATCGCAAAAGAAGAATTCCAGGTTCCCATAAGAGTCAGCTGGTTTCTGAGTATTTTCCAGTAAGTGTTCTTGTCAAACTCCATGTCGCCCTTAGGATTGCCAACCAGCATCACTTTTCCGCCCGGGGATGTAAAGTTTAATGCCCAGTTAATGGTTTCATTACTGCCGACACATTCGAAAAATACATCTATCCGTCTTTTTTTCAATCCGAGATTTTCAGCCTTCACACCAAGTTCTATGGCTTTTTGTCTCTGATATTCTTTATTTCCAATAGCAATTATGTTCTCTATTCCCATTTCCCTGAGGAACATTATTATCAAAAGTCCAATCGTCCCAAGTCCACATACTGCCACAGTATCCTCTTTTTTAGGATTAATTCTTCTGATTGCATGAACCGCAACTGCCATTGGCTCCAGCATGGCTGCCGCTTCAAACGAAACCTTCTCCGGTAAAGCAACAAGATTCCCAACCGGCACCGAAACGAATTCTGCAAATCCTCCATCACGCCTTGATCCAAGATAGCTGTATTTCTCACACATCTCATATTTTGCATTTTGGCACTGAGGGCACTCCATACACGGTATAAGAGGAAACACTCCATATCTTTTTCCTATGTATCTATCTTTATCAAGATCATCAGCTGCATCGATAGCCTCCCCCGAAAATTCATGCCCGGGAATCAAAGGATAGTGATAAGTTCCTGCCGTATAAATTCTTGGAATATCAGAACCGCATATTCCGGCAGCCTTAACCTTTAATAGCACCTCTCCTTTAGATAATTTAGGAGTATCCGTTTCTTTTAAATTAAATTTTCTCAGTTCTTCAAGTACGTATGCTTTCATTTTTCAATCTTAATATCTCTTTAAACCTTTCAAGATCAGCATCTGTAGTTATCTTAAAATTATTTTCATCTCCCGGTATCATGACAACATCCATTCCATTAAGAATAGCCGGTTCAGTAGAACCATTTATTGTCATTACTCTATCCGGAAGCAGTTTTTCTATAGAGTCGTAATATTTTCCAAAAACAAATAATTCAGGTGCCTGTCCTGCAAAAATACTTTTTCTGTCAAGAAGTGATGTCACGCTTTTTCCATCCTCTGACAAATATACAGTGTCCTTCATTGGTATAACAGGCATAACTCCGTCATGGCCATCAATTTCCTTAAAGCATATATCCAGCATCACATTTGAAAGGCAGGGTCTTGCGCCATCATGTATCAATACGTAGTCGTTGGCATCAGCATAGGCTTTAATATCTTCAAGTCCATTCCATATAGAAAGCTGACGATTCTTTCCGGGAACAGAAAAACCTTTGAATTTAACATCACTTAATTCTATTTGCTCCAATTCTTCTGATATAAGTGTATGATATTCCGCATCGGCAACTATCTGAACAGCATCGATATTTTTATCACTAAACAGAGTTTCAAGACAATAGTATAAAATTGTATTAATTCCATCAGGTCTGATATATTGCTTGGGAATATCCGAAGATATTCTTGTGCCCTTACCACCGGACAGAACCAGCGCTATGTTCATATATTACTTCCTTAATATAATATTCCATATTTTATATATTCGGAATATATTGTTCCATATCCTATTTTTATATATCCAAATTTCTTATTTTCTTTAGTATTTCGTCATATGGTTCATCATGACCAAATAAAAGAGTTGTGCCAAGAACAAAGCCTTTTACTCCCATCGGAGCATATTCTTTGATTTTATCAGCAGAGCAGGCACCATCCCAGTATATTTCAAATCCCATCTCTTCGCGCAGCCTGGTCAGTTTCTCATATTTTTTACGAACATAAGGCATAAACATCTGTCCGGCGCTTCCAGGGTTAACAGACATAACAAGAACTTTATCAACGATCTGAAGCATCTCCATTACTGTTTCGACACTTGTTCCCGGATTAATGGCTATCCCCGGAACCATTCCTTTATCAATAATTTTTTGAAGTGTAGTCGACGGATGATATTCTGCCTCAGGATGAATATATACCGTATCTCCTTTTCTAAGACTATCCAGAAACAGATTAATAGTATTGTTCGGATGTTCAATCATAAGATGAACATCAAGTGGTTTAGAAGTAGATCGAGCAATATATCTTAAATCATTCAAGGACATCGCATAATTGGGCACATACCGGCCATCCATAATATCTATATGAAAAGAATCTATTCCGGCCTCGTCCAATTTCTTAACTTCCTGCTGTAAACATCCAAAATCTGCACACATCATTGATGCCATAAGTTCAAAAGCCATTTTGCCTCCTAAATATCATAATCCTGTATCATAACAGGCTTATTTCTTTCCGAAAACCAAAGCACATACGGGCTTGCATCTCCGTAATATGCATCATAATTCTCAACATCTTCATCGTTAAGTACATTAACCAGCATAACAGAATCCATGTCAAAAGAGTTCTTCTCTGTTATTCTTTTAACCTCTTCCAGAAAATCTTCCCAAATTCTCCCATCCACTCCATCGGGATATGTACATATTGAAACAGAAAGTTTTTCATGCTCATTACTATTATTAAATAAAGAAAGAACATTCTCAAGTTTATAAGTGAATTTCTCCTTATATTCATAATATCTGCCAAGGCTTACACAATAAAGAAGTGATTTTCTATTTGAAAAACACTGCTTCAAAGGAGCACACATATTATCAACATCCGATTCTGATTTTGCAAGTTTTCCGTCATTTAAAAAGAGATTTTCAATCCATCCATCTGCTATTTCTATATTTATATCTGATTCAAAATCGCCCGTATTCTTTGATTTGTCGCAAAAAATCAAATCGTGAATTGATTTTTTGCACATTTTTACATGTGAATCATTATACAGCAGAATCTTGTCGGCATAGACAAATCCAGGGCTTCCGACATAGTAGCGTGCGTTCTTTATTGAACGTTGCTCCTCATCTGAATGCTTACCGACATTATGTGGAGACAAAAGAATCAAGTTGTCTGTGTATTTCCATATGTTTGAGGAATAAAATGCAGGAACCGTCGAAAATGCAGGATTCCATTCATCATAAGGATTATCAATGAAAATATAATCCGGCCAAAGCAGCTGTAATTTTTCTTCGGAAACAGTTTTGTAGTCTATCGGCATAAGTTTCCCCGGAAATAGGTCTGCATCACACAACAATTCCACTGGCTGGCCATCATAGTCCTTATAATAATAAGGCAGAGGCATAACATACACATCAAAATCACAATTTCTTAAGGAAGTTTCAAAAGCATGCTCCATCGACTTCCAGTTCTCGTAAAAAGTTGGTAAAAAGAGTACAGATTTTCTCGAAAGCAGTTTCTTTTCAATCGCTTCACTTATCTGTAGGGTGACCTGCTGAAAAGCGTTAACTACATTAGTCATCGATTCAATATCAATTGTTTCTTTATTCAAATCAACATAGATGTCGTATAACCTTTCGCAGACCATCTCCAAATCTTGTATAACAGGATGATTTTCACCTTTAACTGACTCTATCAGGTTTCCGAGATCAATAACAAAGGTCTGAAGGTTCTGAATCTCTTCGACCAATTCAGTCAACGTGTTATCTCCTAATTTTTCTAACCCATGCTGTTGAGAGCTTATTATATCAACACTGCTTCTTATAATATTGTCACCTGAATACATAATTTCAGCAATGCAGTCTTTGACAATGGATTTTAAGGAATTAGTTCTTGCTTCATTACGCAGATTCATGTCTTTATTTTTGTAAGCATATGCAAAGTCATACTTGGGCATCGAAAAGCCCATTGTCTTTTCAAGTTCTGCTTTTTGTCCTTCAAAAAAAGGATAATCATGAGCACCTGCATTCTTATTTACTTTAAGATAGTCCCCATATCTGTCTGACAGCATTCTGTCATATGCTGCCGGAACCTGAATTGTAGTAAATTCAAACGGCAGCCTGATTGGATTTGAATAGTAATCAAGTGGGTATATCTTTCCAACGCCCTTCAATCCCCATGGGAACAGCTGCACAAGCCCCTTCGAGGGTTCACCTAAGCTTTTGACAAACTCATTCTCTATTACTCTATACAGGATTCTTCCCATTCTCATGCCGTTCTTCATATCTTCAAATGAATACTTTATGGAAATACCAAATGAGTTTTCTATTTTTTTAATATTGCTTGCAATCTCACTTTCACTCAATTCCCCATTTATGATACTGTCAGCAACCGCAAGGGCATAAAGGCAGTTCTTCTTCCTCTTTTCCTCTTTATCTTCATCAGCATAAACATAGTCAAGAACAAATATATCAATACACGCAATAAATGGAAAATTATGGAATCTTCTAAGGTGTTCCGGTTCAAAACATATGTTATTTTTGCCTACAACCTTAGCCATAAAAAGCCAGTAATCCGGCTGTGTCTCGTATGTTTGAACATAGAAACCATCCTCCAGTTCATTGGCTACACTGAGAAATTTAAGATAGTCATCCCTTTTCATCACGATATCTATATCATCATCCCACGGAATGTATCCCCCGTGCCTCACAGCACCAAGCAGTGTTCCCCAGTCCGCATAATACTCTATATCGTGTTTTTTACATACTCTGTCTATTTCAAGCAATACTTCAAGTTCCGCTGCCCAGGCCTGTTTGATTGCTGCAGGTATAAAGAAACCATTTCTGACTTCTTCTTTCAAAAAATTATCAGGTACCCTTTTCATATCTATCTCTTTTCACAGTTCATAATGATCTATTTTATGATTTACAAATTATCAATGTCAGTTCAAATATTGCCAGATTGTTCCTAACACTTATCGACATTCGGGATCCATTACCATAACCGGTATTCCAAGCGAAACACACCGGTTCATCACATAGCCCGGAGATCCATAAAATGCATCTATTTTTTCATTCTTAAATGTGTCTTTAAGGACCTTTCCTGTTCTGATTTTGCCAATTTTTTCATTAAATAATTTCATTAAGGCTTCTATATTACAGGCAATTTCATTACATATAGTCTGAATATTACTCATAAATCCTTCATCTACATACCAAATAACATCAACACGTTCGTTGTTACTTTCAAATATACTGAAAATATCCTTCAGTTTTCGCTCCATAGCTATTGGATTCCTGTAATAATCCGTTATGGATGTGTAAAAAAGAACAGTTTTCTTACCGTTCGTGTTCTCCTTATTACTTTTTAAGTATATATCATCGGTTTTTTTGACATTCGGGCCCATTTCCGAATTTACGGCATCCATAACCTCTATTTTGTTATCAAAAATATGAAAGAAGTCATACCCAAGTTTTCTTTGTATTACTTCAAGATACAATTGCTTTTGCATTTCAGAACACACAACAATTATGTCTGAATATAAAAAGCCCGGGGATAAAACTATATTCTCCATGTTTTTTATAAGTCGTTCATCCTCATAATCTGCATTCGCAATCTGAAACTTCGGAACAAGCACGAGTTCTTCCGTATGCTTAAAAAGATTTGAAGCATAAAAGAAGGGAAAATAAGACGAAGATGCCGAATATTCGTCAAATGGAATCTGAATATAGATTCTTTTGGGTTTTATTGTTTCAAAATCATACTGATCATATTTATAAATATTCACATCCAGTTTATATGACTCAAAAATATCCGATAATTTATCAGATATTTGTGGAATCTCATACTCACCATTTGTCCAATCGGCTTCTTTTTTTGCTAAAGGTACAAGAATAACACCAGTATACATATTGGTATCGTCCGCTATTTTTAGCATTTCAGGCATGTATAAGTTAATATCATCCTCAGTGCTGATGACAAACAGTGCCTCATTCGAAAGCATGCGGTTGTCTAAATTTCCAGCTATGCTTTCCGCCTGTTCAAGTAGTGCCTTTGCCTCGTTGACTTGATTGGTCGAAATTAGGTTTTGCGCCAAATTATAGGCTTTTGAAATAATATCAAGTATTTCTTTATTTTTATTCCTCTCACTCTCTTTAGAGGTAATTAACTGCATTGCTTTTATACCATCCAGAGCCCATCTGTAGCATAACCTATCACTCGATATTTTTTCGAGTGTCTTTTCCTGCTCCGAATAGAAGGGATATTCATGTATTCCACCCTTTCTAATGCACCGCCACCAGTCACCATAATTTTTTCGTAATATTTCTCCAAATCCTGCCGGAACCTGTACAAATCTGTCTTCAAAAGGCAAACGCACGATATTTTTATAAAAATCGATGGAATATTTATGGGAATTATTTCTAATCCAAAAGTACATCAGAGCTACTTCCTCTGATCCGGCCCCATCACACTCTGAAAACAGGTGATCTGTAATTTTTAATAATTCGTTTTTTAATGGTTTTTCTCTGTTTATATTAAATCCTGTAGCCTTATATACATCAGCTATAATATTCTCTACTTCAGCCGAATTATTAATGATATCAGGATTTGAAGCAACATAATCTGCGTATTTATATGTCAAAGCAGCCTTCTCTTTTCTTCTGTTCTCATCTTCTTCATCAGGATAAATATAATCAATAACAAAAATGTCAACTCCTGCAACATACGGAAAACCATTATGATTCCTAAGATACTCACCTGAGGTATCAATAGCATTACCACAGGTAACCCTTGTAAGGAAATTGTTATATTCCGGCTCTGTATCAAAATTTAGAACAACATAGTCTTCCGGGAGTTCTTTCGCGCATACACTGTTAAACTTAATATAATCCTCCCTAAACATGCTGATATCAACATCATCATCCCAGGGAATAAAGCCGTTATGCCTGGCTGCTCCAATCATCGTGCCATATTCTGCATACCATTTCAGGTTATATTTGTCACATATACGTACAATCTGATCAAGTACATCAAGTTGTGTTGCCCACGACCTTTTAACCATTCCCGGGATATAAAATTCTTCACGCACTTCATCTTTCAGGAAGTCATAATCAAAACTCATAAAAATCTCCATTATACGGGCAAGCCGCAATGCTAAAGACAATGAAAAATAAATAATTTATCACTCTAAACACTTATATAGCCGCAAGCATGCTGCGTAATCTGTGAAAATAAGTGTGATTATTTTTAACCTTTTCGTATCCGTTTATTGCTATCGCCTTACGCTCATCATCGTGTTCAAGATAATATGCACATTTATCCACAAGCTCATCAAGCGAAGAATATGCCTCAAGATCCTGCCCAATAACAAAATATTCCTCAAGCTCGCTCTGATAGTTTGTCATAAGAAATCCGCCCGATCCCATTATATCAAATATGCGAAGCGGCAAACCTGTTTCTATCGCACGCATTGTCATATTAAGGTTTATTTTGCTTAAATTAAAGACTTTAGGCATTTCGTCAAGGGTTTTCACTCCCCCCATAACCTGAACCCCTCTAAGCAGGCTTGTATCGCTTCTTGTGAACAGCTTTACGTCAAAGAATTCAGCGAGCTTATTCAAAGTTCTCACACGTTCTTCAGCCGCAATATGATACGCCATATAACTATGAGAAACCACGTAGGAATTGGTATCGGTAACAGATGCTACATTTTTATAAAAGGTGTCACCTGCAGTTTTCATAACATCTGAAATAATAGTCTCATTTAAGGCTTCTTTAACCGGGTAATAGCCATAAATGCCCAATGTAGCCTCCGTCAGAGCACTAATATACCCTTTAGAATAGTCCGAAAGACCATCAAGCCTTGAAATTGGATCTTTTTCTATATATAGTGATCCCACAAAGGATATGTCTGATGAAAATTTCACCCGTTCTGCTTCGGTAACCCCTGCTATGCATTCGTCAAACCTGTCTGTTGCGGCGGCAAGTGGTAAATATTTGACTAAATCATGATTATATTTTTTAATCGCATCATATTGTGCTCTGTCAAAAAGGAAAGCCCTATTGGTAGGGTTCATTATTGATTTTGAAAATAATTCAGGGACAGGCGAATCTACTGTCCAGAACAGATATAAAGTGTTATATAGCTTACATATCTCCGAAATTGCGGGATAAAAATTGATAGTAAACACAAAAACTATATCTTGTGCCTTAAGTTCAGTTTCGACTAGTGAAATTCGATCAGAATCGGTAATTTTCTTATTTAGAATTTCATCCGTTATCTCAATCATTTCAAGACCGGCTCTTTTTAGGGCATCCAGCATATCCGGTTCGCATATACTTCCATATCTGTAAAATAACGCTTTCACTCTTTAATCTCCAATCGCTTTCATTATATATTGTCAGGTCGCAAGGCCTTGATTTTACTGCTTTATTTTTGATATCATCTGTTCTTAAATCAGTTCCTGTGCTATTGGAATGCTCTTGATATAATCTTAGGCAGAACCTTCAGCATATCGAATTCTTCAGAAACTTTTCGTTTTCCATTTTCTGCTATAATTTGTCTTTCCTCTTCATGCTCCAGATAATAATCAACTTTATGAATAAGATCATCAATATCCGAATAAATAACAATATCTTCATCCGGTCTAAAATACTCCGGGATTTCGGCCTGATAATTTGTGATAACAAAACCACCTGTCGCCATAATATCCAGAACTCTCAGTGGAATTCCTGTCCGTATGCTTCTAAGAGATATATTCAGGTTTATTTTTGAATTTTTAAACACATGCGGCATTTCATCATAATAATCCACAGGCCCGCATACTTTGATATTTGGAAGTGCGATTTTATTTTCATGTGTGTATATTCGTATATCTTTTTTTGTTTCTACAGCATTATATTTTGATAGATTTTCAAAAATTCTGTTTCTTTCAACCGATGTCGTTTTTCTAAGAAGAACATATTCTGTATAAATCTGCTTAGGTGTCATGACATATGGCGAATCCGGATTAACAGGATATGCTTTTGACATTTCCTCAAAAACTTCCTGTGTTATAGCCTTTTCAATTATTGATTCGCCATATATATTTACCTGCATCTCAATAAGCGCATCCAAATAGCCTTTGCTGAATTGATTTACTTTATCAAATTTTTGATAAAGATTATGCTTATCCTCATTATAGAGCGAACCAACAAAGGATATATCTGATGAATATTTAGCAGCAGCTTCTCTATCTGACTCAAAATTCGCAAACCTGCTCATATCAGCCGCTAAAGGCTGATAATATACAGTTTTAATTCCATTGCTCACCAGTTCATCATAGACACCATAATCAAATATAAATATATAATTACAGGGATTTATAACAGTATATGAATATATGTTGATATACGGAGAATCATAGACCCATGAAATATATTTGATACCTAACTTAAGACAGCAGTTGGATACAGATGGAAAATAGTTAAATGAAAAGATTGCATCTATATCTTTATGTTGACATGCATTTGAAATATTTTTTTCTATTTCATTTTCAGCCATTGAAACATCATCAAACGGAATGGTTGTGACCTCATGCCCCAGCATTCTGAGATTTTTAATCAGATATTCATTTCCCATTGCATTCCAATCAACAAGAAGAATGTTCATAGTAATCTCCATTCCATTTTCAGTAAGCAGTACGAACCATCATAAAAGGTATATCTTTTTCCAAACTATGCTGCACTACATCGCCATTTCGTCTTATCTATATATTTTTCGGCATAATACTATAAATAGTTTACGTTCCGGTCAAATTATGTTTTTTTAATAAATGGCTTAATCCATCTTTCATTTTTGAGTTTCTATACACACAATCTACTATCACAATCATAATGTTATTTGATATAATAGTTTGTGTGAGGTTATCATGAATATTTCTATTATTATTCCAACATATAATAGGGGACAACTTATTAGTCAAGCTATAGAGTCTATATATTCCCAATATGGAATCAATGATTCATTCAAAATTAGTGAAATAGTTATCTCTGATGATTGTTCAACTGATAATACAAAATCAGTGGTCGAATCAATACACAAAGACTATCCTGATGTGATATATTGCAAAACACCCTGTAACCTTGGTCCTGCCGGTGCAAGAAATGAAGGCTTTAAGTATACTTCCGGTGAATGGATTGCTCTTTTGGATAGTGATGACATTTGGTACAAAAACAAGCTTCAAAGAGTAACAGCATTAGCTAAATCCCATCCGGAATACCAAATGATTTATCATAAAATGAAAATCGTAAAATATGATGGCGAAACGACATATGTTCCACACGACATAGAAGACAGAACCTATTTAAGCGAACGTATTTATTATCCTTTGCTTATTAAAAATTTTATAGGAGCGCCTTCAATGTTTATAAAGCGGGAGGCTTGGATTGAATGTGGCGGTTTTGACACATCATTTAGACATTTAGAAGATTGGGATTTTGCACTTAGGATATCTAAAAAAAATCTCATAGGTTTTGTAGACGAGCCGCTTCTGGAAGCCACTATGCTCTCTGGTGGCGTTTCATCTGATATATTTGGGTGGTACGATGCACGAATTCGCATCATTGCAAACAACAGTCGGGAACTCATTTCAAGTGGTCTATTCAATCAAGTAGTAGAAGATCTGTTTACAAAGGCCTCAAACAGAAATATATTGGATCCCGTATCCAGACTTTTGGAACTTCACCTATCAAATATTTCTAATTAATAAGTATGCTGAAATCATTTGATATAAATGTCCGGTAACATGCAATGATTAATACTTCTGAATTATAGTCATATTAATGGAGCAAAAATGCTTAAAATCGTTATTATTTATGATTCAAAAAAACACGACATGCTTAATACTTCAGTAAATGTATTAAGCGAAAAAATGACTGCATATGGAAATGTCAATTTAATCGACATTTCATCCTTTAAGCTACTCCATGAATGTTTTTTTGCAATTCAGCACCATCATGCAGATTTACACATTACACTTGAAACAGCTGGATTTGAGCTAAGAACAGAAGCTGACAAATCTTCATTCAACATAATTTACGGTCGATTTTTTCATTTTATCACTATGGAAAAAGATGAATACCCTGCGCTTTCTGACGTTGAAAACAACCTTGCTCACTTCATCCGTACAATAAGTGGCATTCCAAACCCAAATACCTATACTGATATAATAGATTTGTTACTAAAAGAGGCAGAACTAATATAATAATATAAATAAAGGTGAATATGAACTTACGAGCAAAGACTCTTTAAAGTCTTTTGCAGAAAGACGAAAAAGTGAAAATACTTGTTTATGATTTTGGATATACAATAAGTGACATACTGGATTCATTCAAGCAGCTTGGGATAACATATCGCATATTTTCTTACTATTTTGAAAATAAAAATGACGATGATTTCTTTATCCATCGCTTCTCAAAGACTATCAATGATGATAAATATGATGCTGTCTTCAGCGTCAACTATTTCCCATTAATTGCAGAATGCGCTTATCAGAACAATCTTAAATACATATCCTGGAGTTATGACAATCCATTAAATGTTAATAAGATTGAAGAAACATTGTCGTATCCTACAAATTATATCTTTTTCTTTGATAAGATTCAGGCAAATCATTATGCAGGGTTAGGTTTTGAACATATATATCATCTTCCGCTTGCTGCAAACATAAATCGTCTTAACCAAATTCAACTGTCAGCATCCGATCACGCAAAGTACGATACTGATATTTCTTTCGTCGGCAAATTATATGATTCAGACTATGGCTTCCTCCTAAAGATTATGAACGATTATCAGCGTGGATTTATCGAGGGACTGGTAAACGTACAGCAAAATCTGTACGGAAGTTATCTTCTCGACGATATAATAACAGATGATTTTATATCAAAAATAAATGGATATATCAAAAAATCAAATCCTGATTCTACTTTTGCATTAACAAAGTCTGCCTTAACCTATGCCATGAGCGCTAATATTACACGCAATGAAAGGCTTATGATTCTGGGGATTCTGTCACGTCATCATAAACTAAAGTTATATTCAAGAGAAGAGCATGAAATTCTTAAAAATGCGCAGTTTATGGGGTCATGTGGGTATATCAACGAAATGCCACGTATATTCAAGGCTTCAAAAATCAATCTGAATATAACTCTTAAAATATTGCAAAGCGGCATTCCTCTTCGAGCAATTGATATTATGGGTTCCGGAGGTTTCCTTCTGTCAAATTATCAGCCGGAGCTCGCGGAGTTTTTTACAGACGGAATAGACGTTGCCATGTATGACAGCATAGAAGACGCAATAGCCAAAGCTGATTACTATCTGAAGCATGACGATGAACGCAATAAAATAGCTACCCTGGCTCACGCAAAGGTAGCTGAATATTTTAATTACAAATCACGAATCAAAGATATGTTTGAGACAGCAGGCATCTGAAATCATTGGTTTATTTCCTTGTAATATACGATTACCTGTTTATTCCTCTCATTACTCAATCGTTTATTACCACTTTTATTATTTTGCCACTTTCTTTAAGAAAAGGAGCAACCTTTTCACTAACACTGGAACCATCTATTGATTTTCCTGTTCTATCCGTAATCACAATATAATCGAACTGGTTTCTTACAAATGGCAGTTTTTCTGTTTCCCAGTTCATGCAAAGTATCGGAACTGAATTTATTCCGTTTTTCACAACAGTTTCATTTTCTTCCACACCATATATAGCTGCATTAGAGTACATATACTTAAGTCTTCCAAGCATATTTCCATTTCCGGCCCCTATTTCAAGCAGGCTGAATGTAGCATCTTTATCATGGCTTATTTCATCAATCAAAGCAAGTTCTTCTTCTGTAACAACAGAATATTTATAAGTATCATAACCACATTTTTCAGTCATAATCTTGTGATTTCTCTTAAAAATCTCCTCCAGATCTGTTCTTTTGATGAAGCTCTGACTTCCTGCATGATATATAAAACTGTTGTGACATACAATAAGTTTATATCCTAAAGAATGGATTCTGAGACATAGTTCCTCATCCTCATAGTATCCCGGTGAAAATACCTCATCCAACACCCCCGCACGATTAAGAGCTTCTCTTCTGATAAGCATAGAAAAACCGCAGAGCCTGTTCTTTTCTTCATATGGATTTTTCATTAAGACATTAATCTTACTACCATATTCAACATACTGATCCGGCATCGCAAAGGACACATCCACTCTTTGTTCAATATTACAATAATTGGATACACTTCCGGTTGCTCCGACAAAATTGTCCTCATACAGGCCCATTCTCAGCCAGAAAAGAGCATTATGTGTCATTCTCGTGTCATTATTCAGCAAATATATATCATTTTTCGGTCCTGAATAACTTATACCAACATTGCATCCCTTGGGGAATCCAAGGTTCTCATCATTTAGCACAAGCTTGATATCATGTTGCGCAGCAAGATAATCTCTTACAGAATCATCAGATGCATTATCTACTACAACAATTTCATACGCTGATGGAGCACAATACTTCTTGATGCTTCTTATACATTGCTGCATAAGGTAACATGCGTTATATGAAACTATTACTATAGAAACCTTATTAACATTGACTTTTCCGCTTTGAAAAAGTTCGTTCTTTTTATTCGAAAGCGCTGCCCTAATATTTTCATCAGGACATAAAAATTCTGCATTTTCATAACAAAGATATGCCTGATTGGGATTAGTATCCAGAAGATTGTCGCCAAGATAGTTAAACAACAGATACTCATCTGCTGTAGATTTATCAGATTCAACCATTTCCTGACTGAACGCACCATCTCCGCATGACAAGTCTCCTTCTGCTTTCTCTTTTGAAGTGGTAGCTTCATCCGGACTGTCATCCCATACTTCTTTCATTCCTTCTGACGAAGAATCCTGTATAGCTTCAATTATCTGTCTTGCAGTAAGTTTTTCCCTGTATTCCGGTGTTTTGAATATAAGTGCTATATCTGGATTGAATTCCTGATTTTTTTCGAAAGAAACTGCGTCAAAATCATGACCTATCCACTCAAAATCCGCTTCTGAAAGATAATAATTTTCAAAATATACAGACCCATATCTTATTGAGTGCCACTCTCTTAAAGAATATTCTGTCGGAGTCTTGAACGAAACATATGTACCATAAGTTTCAAACTCACTAAAGCTTGTTTCCAGTAAATCTTCAGGCTTAATTGCATTAATTATTTTTTCATAATATGTCATGCCATTCAGATCGGAATTATTCATAATATCCGAAAGCATATTCCTTACAATCGATTTCTTAAAAAGCATATGCTCGGAAATAAACGATTTTCCGAGGGACTTATGCATTCCGGGAAATAGTTTTTCGATTGTATCAAAATAGGGCTTATGATATTCAGACTTCATATCAAAGTACGGAATATCACAGCCTTCCTTAAACATCGAAAAAACCTTTGTTGGTACAGTATCTCCGTCCCATACCATATAATATTCATCCTGACAGATTGAAGAGTATGACAGTTTAAGAAATTGCTGGTAATACCAGCCTGTTATTCCTCTCGGTAGTTCACCGTTTATAATATCACCTATAGCATTTTTCATCGCTGCGTGAACATCACTGAACTTAACAACATCATCTTCATTCAAAAAACGTGCGCGACTTCCAAGTTCGGAACTTTTTACCAGTTCACCAACCTGCGAATTTCCTATAAATATCAGATTTCTTACCGGAAGCAGGTCAAGAAGTCTTCCATACTGCTTTTCAACTCTAAGATAATCAGCCGGAGTTACCACTATCAGTGCGTCATATTCTTTAATATCTCTCATCAATTCAGTTCTCCAACAATTCAAAAATTATAACTAAAAACCAAAGAACTCTTTATACTCTTCCATGCAGATTTTTCTGTATTTATCATAGTTCTTTAAGTTTAAGACACCATCATCATGCATAACCCATGGATATTTCTGAAGCGGCACTACATTTCTAAAACTCCTCTTTCTGAATTCAAGGCATTGCGACACGTCATAAAAATCCCAACCATCAAATATTTCTTCTCTCCAGGGTATATCTTTTGACGTTGCAAGCAACAGGCCATCCGCTACCATTACATCCCACAGTCCATCCTTTATGGAGTATCTGTATTCATCATATGGATTAATATCATCAGGCAATTTGTCATCAGCATCTACAGACTCGTCACCACACAGGTTTCCAACCTCTGAATTATGCCACATAACTCCATCAGCTGAGAGTTTTTCCGCACCAACCATCCCGATAATTCCGATATTAGGATCCGATTCAAATATTTCTTTAATCGAATAAAGAAACCACGGATATACAATAAAAACATCCTGATGCAAATATATTTTAATATCACCGGTTGCTGCGCCCAGACCTTCATTATAACCACTCGTCATGGATGCTGCCCCATTTATTTCAATGAGTTCCGTATCCCATCCTTCCGGTATATGAAGTTTTTCAATGTATCTGACACATTCATCAAAATATAATTCCGAGTTTGTGCAAATAATAAAACTAAACTTTTTCATTCTTTTTTCCAATACTCTCAAACAAGGTAAGTATCAGCATACTTTCATTCTTTCTTCCAATATCTTCATATAGTTTTGACAACTGTTCAATTACATAGGATTTTCTGCTGATAGTTTTTTCCAAACACAGTTTGCATAAAAAAACGAAAGAAACCCCAAAACCATCAATCAGTTCTGTGATTCCTTTCCATTCATCATACTTAAATCCGTATTCTATCCGCCTTATGTAAAAACGCAGTACTGTTACAAGCTCAAGAAGCTCATCAAGACCGTTAACAGCTGCAAAAAGGCAAGGCAATCCAAAGTATATTTCAAGTTCCGCAATTTCAAGTAATTTTAAGCATTCGACATACCTGCCATCAAGGTTACCTATTTTCTTGTTAGCAGAATCAAGCAATATGTTTTTAATTTCAGATATATCAGTCTGCCGGCTCATTGCTTGACTTATTTGGTCAATCAACGTATCTATTCGTCTGTCATATTCAGAATATCTTTCTTTTAATTCACTAAAAAAAAGTTCATTATTCTCAAGTTTTTCAACATCCGACATTTCAGAATAGTTTTTATTTTCCAAATTGTCCCCCATCAAACTTTATCTGTCAAAAATAATATCCACCATTTTCGATGCTTTAGCCGTATAAGAAAATTCTTTACTAACCTTCTTATACCCATTCATTGCAATTCTGAGCCTCTTATCTTCATGCTTTAAGTAGTAATCCACCTTTCGCTCAAGTTCATCAAGGTCATGGAATACCTCTATTTCTTCGCCAATCTTAAAGTATTCTTCTATTTCTTCCTGATAGTTGGTTAACACAAAACCTCCTACCGCCATTATATCAAGCACTCTCTGCGGAATTCCGGTTTCAATGCTTCTTGAAGAAATATTTAAATTGATTTTGCTGAAATAAAATACTAATGGCATCTCCATATCATAGGTAACACTACCTCTGACATCTACATTCTTAAGCCCATCTATCTTTTTATCATCTGTAAATAATACGACTTTATGTTTTTGGGCTACTCTGTTCAGCACTGCCACTCTTTCCAATTCATTTAGTCTTCTTGCAAGTCTGAATCCCTCAACATATATTCTGTCATCAAGATCATACTTTTCCCAGTCTCTAAGCTTATACTTTTCCATAAAAAAGTCTACAAATTCCTGCGAAGCCTTATCATAAATTGTTGTTTTACCATCCCATTTGCAGAAGCAGCTGTCAAATATCTGATTTGCTTCAGCAAGATACTTTTCATTTCCATTATCAAAAAGCGAATCAAACTCTCTGATATTATATAGTCTGCCAACGAATGACACATCGGCACCATACTTCTTTTTATCTTCATCAACAATCTTAAGTGAACCATATCTTTCGATATCTGTAGCCAAAGTACCATAATGAAGGTGTGCAAATGGATATTTTGATAATTTATCATACTGTTTTTTATCAAATACCATTATGTGGTTATACTCTTTTCTTGCCTCTTCCGAATATAGTTCGAACAATGGCGAATCGAAAACCCAGGCCAGATATCTGACCTTTTCTTTATTGCAAGCATTTGAAACTGTATTAACAAAATCAAAAGTAACAACCAGATCAACCTTGTTTTCCTCAAGAAATTCTTCCAGTTCTTCAGATACTTTATAGTCAATATCCCCAATAACTGGACGAGTTTTCCAAAAACCTACGTTATGACCGGCAATTGACAACCCAAGTGCAATTCCATTCCAGCCAATCATATCACTTGCAACAAATAATATATTAAGTCTTTTATCCTCAGATACTTCCGGATATTCTTTCAATATAATCTGTCTGTTTTTTTCATAATTCCAAAAAGCAGGTGCTCCACAGACGTGATTGGTCCAACTGACTTCCTGAGGTGCAACAACAACCTTATAGCCCTTTCTTCTGAACTCGAGACATTGTGATACATCGTAAAAATCCCAGCCCTTAAGTATATCCTCACGCCATCTTATATCTACTGATGTAGCAATCAGCAGGCCATCCACAGCTTCGACTTCTCTTGGAGAATCATTAAATCTTTCAATCTCATTGACCCCTTTTGCAACCAATTCTTCGAGTCTGTAAAAATCTCCAACACGCTTGTCATGCCACATAACTGCGTCATGAGAAAGTTTTGGCGCTCCAATCATACCTACAAGTCCGATTTGGATATCGGATTCAAATATATGTATTAAATCTGAGATAAAATTTTTATTTAAAATAAAAGTATCCTGGTGCAAATATACTTTGTACTTTGCATCAGAAGAGTCCATGGCTTCATTATATCCCTGACACATCGAAGAGGCACCTTCGTTAACTAGGATTTGAACTTCGATACCTTCAGGAATAATCAAGCTGTTAATATATAAAAGGCATTCGTCTAAAAACTGCCTGTTGTTTGCGCATATAATAAAGCATATTTTATTCTTATCCATTGTTTTCACCATTCAAAATACCAGCTAATTCAACTAAAATATCCTCTATATTCTGATCTTTATGTTCTATCCTATTCAGCATACCATATGCCTTATCAAGACAATTTGCCTCCAAATACATATCTGCAAGTTCCATATATATATCATCGCAGGCATATGATAATGATGTAGCCGTTTCCAAAAGAATAAGTGCATCAACATATGCATTCTTATTTTTCAAATACCTTGACAGTTTAATTGCATTGTCAGCGCGAAATTTCGACTCTTCTCTAATTATCATTGCAAGAGCAACACCCGAAACACCCTGTTCAATAACAGAGTCTATATATTCATCTATAACTTCACCAGAAAGCTCGTTCTCTATTCTGAATATTCCAAATTGAATAAGTCGGTATTTACTTTCAGCAAGCTCCAGACTGTTTACACCATTAAAAATATCCTGTTCAATTCCATAAGGAGCAAGCCTTGTTTTTTCCTCAAGCCAGATTCTTGAAATAGTATGCAAAATACCAAGCTGAGTATCCTTCAGTCTCAGTTTTTCAAACATATCATCCCTATTCATGTACCGAATCAATTCACTAACAGCTGCAAAATCTGTTCTTAAAAGTTTTTCGTCCACAATACTTCTGATTTTATTCAGTTCTTCATACTGTTTAGCTATTTTCATTTTTCTCTTCCAAAAAAAGGGTTGACTAAACGTCAACCCTTAATAAATTCATTAATAACTTATTGATTAGCCAAGTAATGAGAGAACACCCTGATTAGACTGGTTTGCCTGAGCAAGCATTGACTGACCTGCCTGTGCAAGAATATTGTTATTAGAATATCTAACCATTTCTGCAGCCATATCTGTATCACGAATTGATGACTCAGCTGATGTTGTATTCTCAACTACATTATCTAAGTTCTTAATTGTATGCTCAAGTCTGTTCTGAATAGCACCAAGGTCTGAACGCTGCTTAGATACTGATGCAAGTGCTGTCTTAATTTCTTCAATAGCTGTCTTAGCAACATCTGCAGTAGAAACAGAAGTATCACCAACACCGATTCCTGTAGCACTCATAGCTGCGATTGAAACAGTAATTCTCTGTGCATCATCGTTTTCTGCGCCAACCTGAAGTTCCTTATCTGAGAAAGTACCATCCAATAAGCACTGCTCGTTGAAAGTAGTTGTTGTTGCAACTCTTGTAATTTCGCTCTTAAGAGCCTGAACTTCGCTATCGATGTAACCACGGTCAACTGTTGTGTTTGTTCCATTAGCTGCCTTGATTGCAAGTTCATTCATTCTCTGAAGCATATCGTGTACTTCTGCAAGTGCACCCTCTGCTGTCTGCACACAAGAGATACCGTCCTGAGCGTTTGCTGAAGCCTGTGTAAGTCCTCTGATCTGACGTCTCATTTTTTCTGAAATAGCAAGACCTGCTGCATCATCTGCTGCACGGTTAACTTTGTATCCTGAAGACAACTTCTCAGTTGACTTTGCCTGAGAACTTGTTGTGATTCCCAACATTCTGTTTGAATTCATTGCTGTAAGATTGTGCTGAACTACCATAATATTTTCCTCCTTGATTCCAAGTCACGTCCCTGTAACTACCGATCTATAATTTCCTTATTAGAATAAGCAATTCCGTTTGCTCTTTGTTGTTTACACTAACTATATCGGAGTATTTCGAAATAACTTAACCCCTTTTTTAATTTTTTTGCAAATTTCTTAAATATTTTCCCTACTCGC
Organism: Lachnospiraceae bacterium; assembly: GCA_024403415.1. GTDB lineage: Bacteria > Bacillota > Clostridia > Lachnospirales > Lachnospiraceae > JAILLW01. Next base: position 1,235 of record JAKSRY010000034.1, on the reverse strand, counting down.
ACTGCGAAATAGCATATATAATATATTTATATATTAGTTTGATACATCACAATATGTCCAACGAAATATGATATATTACAGGAGTTTTAATATGATAGTTGACAAAATTATATTATTTGGAAATGCCAGTAGCTATGATATTTATTTGCACCATCTCACATATGGTTTTTCAAATACAAATGCGCAAATTATTGGTTTCGTTACTGTTGAGAATATCGGATACAGCTACATCGATGATGTTCCCATTTTTTCGGTAATGGATTTAATATCAATGGATTATGATTATCTGATTAATCTTAGTTCCCCGGATTTAGGTGATTATCCTTCGCAATTATTTAAGATGTTAAATATTCCTTCTGACAAAATAATCCCCGGAATGGTTCTTTCTCTTCCATGTTTTAATTGGGATCGATATATAAAAATACGAAAGAACACTCCCAGTATTATTACCCATCATTGTCTTGGCGGTTTTTTCTATAATGCATTAGGACTTCAGTTTTGTTCCCCACTTATAAATATGTTTATTGATTCAGACTCCATTCCAAAACTTTATTTAAATATTGAACATTACTTTGCTCAGCAACCTGTTCATATTGGCATTGGACACGATTCCATACAAGACAGGGAATATCCTATATTGCTTTTGGATGATATAAAACTGCACTGTAATCATTATGATTCAGCCACTGAGGCTATCGAAGCATGGCAGCGCCGAATAACCCGTGTAAATTATGACAATCTCTTTTATGAGATGTCTATATGCTCTGACACCGATTATAATCTTTTTCAAAGCATTCCCTCAGATAAAAAAATAGCTTTTTCTTTCAGCCAATGGAAGGACGAACGTGTTATATGTTTCCCCTGTGACAAAACTGATTTTTATAATACCTATCAATCACCGGCAGAACTATCTAATATTATATTTTCCAAGAAATCTATTGTACTTAAGAACATCGATATTTTCAAATTATTCACAGGTGAATCTGACTATATCAGAACACGCTTTTAATATTCCACTAAAGAAATATTATTGTTTAAAATTCAAAAGAACCGGCCCTAGCCGGTTCTTTTAGGTAATCTCGCATTCATTTTCCATGCTAAGCACCTTCGTTGAACTCGATTAACGAGTTCAACTAGGTAGCAGCAAATTTTAGATTAAAGTAATGACAATACACCCTGATTAGACTGGTTAGCCTGTGCAAGCATAGCCTGACCTGCCTGAGCAAGAATGTTGT
>JAKSRY010000033.1 GCA_024403415.1 Lachnospiraceae bacterium | reverse complement strand
ATAGAGCAACGGCCTTCTAAGCCGTGGGTCGGGGGTTCGAATCCCTTTGGGCACGCTCATATAGTTGTCAGTAATAACGGACTGCTATAGCGGTATTCCTTAGTGAATACGTATGGTGGGTATGGCGTAGTTGGTTAGCGCGCCAGATTGTGGTTCTGGAGATCGAGGGTTCGAGTCCCTCTATCCACCCTCATCACACCCGGCATTGTCCCAGGGACATGCTTATTGTTTTTGGGCTATCGCCAAGCGGTAAGGCACAGCACTTTGACTGCTGCATTCGCTGGTTCGAATCCAGCTAGCCCAGTTTGACTGTGTCTGGTCGATAACTGAATAAGGGCCACTAGCTCAGGTGGTAGAGCACTTGACTTTTAATCAAGTTGTCGCGGGTTCGAGTCCCGCGTGGCTCACTATTATGAAGCCTTGAATTTACTGTAATATCAGTGATTTCGAGGTTATTTTTTTGGATAAAATTACAATGACAATATCTATATTTCAATTGTGAATTACCTATTACCAGTGAAAAAGGAGAAAAGCTCAATCTACTGGTAAAGAATCCAGTTTCATGTCGTGCGATTACCAGTGGAAGAGGAGAAAAGCCCAATCTACTGGTAAAAAATCTAGTTTCATGTCGTGCGATTACCAGTGAAAGAGGAGAAAAGTTCAATTTATTGGTAAAAAATCCGGTTTCATGTCGTGCGATTACCAGTGGAAGAGGAGAAACGTTCAATCTACTGGTAAAAAATCCGATTTCACGTCGTGCGATTACCAGTGAAAAAGAAAATAGCTAATTTCACATGGAATATGTCTTTATATAGATTGAATTATTCTCAATTAAAATGAATAGCCTTAAATGAAATTATAAATAGTTTTTATTTTTAAAACCTGATTCATATTTCGCCTGTATATATATCAGAACGATAAATAAGAGGGTTTCACCTATATATAAGGGCGATAAATAAGAGGGTTTCGTTTGGAAAAATATGAGACTATAGCTATAGAGATATTGATAGATATAGCGATAATGATAGCTATAGAGATATTGATAGATATAGCGATAATGATAGTTATAGAGATACTGATAGATATAGCGATAATGATAGTTATAGAGATACTGATAGTTATGGCGATAATGAATGAAAATAGATAAATCAGTCATTTTGTTAATATACAGGGGCCTAATGAAATAGTGAAACAATGGCAAATTATTTAATAGAAACAGTTATTTTTACAATTGAAGAAGTATGCTTCATAGCGCATATGCTTATACAGAATGTGTCCAGAGAAAATCAACTGATAATAGACACGTATAAATCATTATCTGAGGATGTTGTTTATAAGCAAAAGGAAGTATGTCTGGCTTTTTTGCAGACTTTGAAAAATGAGAAAGCATCTGAAAGTGAAAATGATGAAGAAACTACAGCTATATCCACAAAATCATATGTGGCAAGCGAGGGGATAATTGATTATCATTTATCAGATTATTTTAATTATAAAAGAAGTCAGTATGTATTGGAAAAAGAAAGAAAAGACTACCTGATCAGGACAATCTTAGGAATATAGTATACGTAAAGATTATCTGACCAGTGAAATCTTAAGAAAATGATATAGTATACGAAAAAGGCAACATTACGGAATGTAATGTTGCCTTTTTATTGCAGTGCGCCATGCGGAGTATGTCTCTGATAGCGTCTATCATTTGCTGTAAGCTTTTAATTGGTTTAATTGAACTTATTTAGCTATTTAGCAATTGAGCGATAAACTAAGCTATATCGTCCAATTGGGACGTATAGAGCTTGTAATAAGCCCCCTTCTTGGCCATGAGCTCATCGTGGCTGCCTGCTTCAACTATGCCACCATCGTCGATGAACATAATCCTTGTACAGTTACGAATTGTTGAAAGCCTGTGAGCAATGATAAATGAGGTTCTTCCGACAAGCATTGTATCAAGGCCTTTTTGAAGAGCGGTTTCAGTTTGAACGTCAATACTTGAGGTTGCTTCATCAAGAACAAGTATCGCTGGATCTGAAAGCAGTGTTCTTGCAAAAGATACAAGCTGTTTCTGTCCCTGACTTAAGAGAGCACCACGCTCATGAACTTCGCTTTCATATCCATCCTGGAAACCTGAAATAAAGTCATCTGCACAAACCTTCTTAGAGGCTTCGATTATTTCTTCTTTTGTTGCATCAAGCTTACCATATCGTATATTATCCTCAATCGTTCCGGAGAATATGAAGCTGTCCTGAAGCATTATGCCCATCTGTGAACGAAGGGATTTAAGAGTAACCTTAGAAATGTCCTGTCCATCTATAAGAACCTGACCGCTGTCAAGGTTATAGAATCTTGATACGAGATTAACTATGGTACTCTTTCCTGCACCAGTAGGTCCGACAAGAGCAATACTCTCACCGGGTTCAACCTTGAAGGATACATTATGAAGAACTTCTTTTCCTTCTTCATAAGAGAAGGACACATTCTTAAATTCAACGGAACCTTTTATTTCAGGCATTTCAATAGCATCAGGAGCATCATCAACCGTAACTTCCTCATCCATTGTTTCAAATATTCTTTCGAGATATGCAACATTGTTAATGAAGTTATTGAATATATTTCCAAGGTTCATAATAGGCTGCCAGAAACGTGCTGCATAGCCGGAAATAGCAATAATAGTACCGACTGTCTTGGCACCAGCGCCAAATACCACAAGGCCGAAGATGAATATCGCTGCACGTATGAGAACTGCGATAGTATCGATTCCGGGCCATACAAGGTTTGAATATCTTACTGCAGTCATCCAGGTTCCACGGAAGTCCTCGGTAAGGTCATAGAAAATATCAGAATTTTCATCTTCTCGTGTAAACATCTGTGTTACTTTAACACCTACTATGTTTTCCTGAAGGTAAGCATTCATATTTGAACTCTTATTGGATACAGCCTGCCAAGCTTTACGCTGTTTATTTTTCATCCAAAGCATAAATACGGCAAGTACAGGAACACCACACATTACCACCAGCGCCAACTGCACATCTACAGAGAACATAAAGATGATAATAATGATAAGGTTGATACATTCAAGAATAATATTTATTAATCCGTTACTTAACATATCAGAAACGGAATTAACGTAGTTAACTACACGAATAAGGATTTTTCCGTGCGGTCTGTCATCATAATACTGGAAGGAGAGCTTTTGCATGTGAGCAAAAAGATCCTTTCTGATATCATAGATGATATTTTGGCTTACCTTGACCATTATCTTTGATCTGATGGTAAAGAAAATAACAGAGATTGCGGATACTCCAATGAATAATCCAGCCAGCAAAAGAAGGAAAGATATATCTTTGCCTGGGATGGCATCATCAAGAGCCTTCTGCGTAATGATGGGACCGATAAGAGCACAGGAACCACCGACTGCACTCAAAATAAGTGCACCAATCATATTTTTAAGATACTTTTTGATATATGAAGAAGCACGGAGAAGGTGCTTAATATCAAAAGGCTTTTCAAGCTGTTCATCTTTACGGAATGTATTTTTAGCTGCCATTATATCACCTCCCCTGTCTGAAGGCACACAAGATCATAGTAATAACCTTTGTTGGCTATTAATTCCTGGTGATTTCCTTCTTCAAGTATTCGACCATCTTTTAATACGATGATTCTGTCAGCGGTTTTAGTAGTTGAAATTCGCTGAGCAATGATTATCTTTGTACAATTGAAATCGAGATTGGCAAGTGAGTGCTGAATCTCTTTTTCGGTTTCCATATCAACGGCAGAGGTTGTGTCGTCAAGTATCAATATTGAAGGCTCGATAGCAAGCGCTCTTGCCAAAGATATACGCTGTTTCTGACCACCTGAGAGTCCGACACCTCTTTCACCTATTATGGTTTCGTAACCATCCGGCATCTTCGAAATAAAAGAGTTCGCAGCCGATTCTTTAGCATACTTGATAATTTTTTCCAAAGAAAGCGACGAATCACCATAAGAAATATTTCCTTCAATCGTATCTGAATAGAGGAGAACATCCTGAGTGGCAAGACCAATGTTCTTTCGAAGCTCTGAAAGCTTGTACTGATTGACATTTACGCCATCAATAAGTATTTCACCAACAGTAGGTTCAAAGAATCTTGGAATCATCTGTATAAGACTTGTTTTACCACAACCGGTTTCACCCATGATTGCTATTGTTTCGCCGGGATTAGCGGTGAATGATATGTCATTAAGAACATTTTCAACACCATCAGCATATTTGAAGGTTACATTTTTGAATTCGATTTTTCCTTCAAAACGTTCAGGATGTGACACGGGGTTCTCGGGATCCTTAATTGTAGGTTCAGCGTAATATATTTCCATGACTTTATCCGAAGCAGCCGAGAATCTCTGGAATTCATTCATGATGTTTCCGAGAAGTCTCATAGGGTTTGAAATAGCCCAGATAAGTCCGGAAAAAGCTACATACTCACCGACAGTAAGCTCGTCGTAGATAACAAAGAGACCACCTGCTATAAGTAATACGGCAGGAAGTATGTTACAGAGAATTTCGACATAAGGGAAGAACTTAAGCCATTCCATTGCTGTCTTCTGGTTGGTTTCTTTGTAGTCAACATTTGCCTTGTCGAATTTTTCAATTTCATAATCTTCGCGGGCAAAAGCCTTAACAACACGATTTCCGGAAATGTTTTCCTGCGCATCGGTATTTAAGGTTGCAAATTTTTCACGAAGCAAGGCATGAAGAGGAGCTACCTTCTTCTTAAATACAATAATAATGAGAAGAATGAATGGTGTAATAACAAGCATGCAGATTGCGAGCTTCCAGTTCATTACGAAGAAGAATATTGCAGTTGCACTATATAAAGTGATTGACTCAATAATGGCACGCATTACCCATGCAATATTGTGACGAACGGCGTCAAGGTCACCGGTCATTCTGGTCATAAGGTCGCCTGTTCTGTATGTTGAATAGAAGGTCATGTCCTGATGCTCTGTCTTACGGAAAAGGAAATTCCTGACTCTGTTAAGAACACTTTGAGAAACATATTCAAAGGCCATACAGTCAAGGTATACTATCACTACACGAAGAACTGTAAGTCCAATCATCAGTCCTATCATTGTGTAGAAATGTGCCTGGTCAGTAGCAATTTTGGTAGCTACATCATCGCCTGTTAAAAATTCATCAACAATCTGGCCGGAGAAGTAGGGGACAATGAGCTGCATACTTGCGTACATCAGGGTACCGATGATTCCGAGTATGAAAACCAGGTGTTTGCCTTCCATATTTTCCCAAAGCCATTGCAACTTTGTTTTAGGATATTTCATAAAAGATATTTTCCTCCTAAATAATAAATATGATATTATTATGAATGATGCTGAAATATATTACTTTGAAAGTGAGTTTTTAGGTGAAAATAATTGCGTTTATATGTCACCCTATGTCACATATTATAATATATTTTAGTAATGTCAATGGATAAAAACAGATTTCTTTGAAATATTTTTACATATGAAAAAACGACTTGTAATTGCTGTTTTTCAGTAGTTAAATGAGAACATTTTTTCAGCCTTTTTATGATTGGAGATTAAGAAATGGATAACCTTCATTATGATGCGTTTATAAGTTACAGACATTCGAAAAATGATATGTTTATAGCTAAATCTATACAAAAGAGACTTGAGAATTTCAAAGTGCCCAAGTCTGTTCTTTCAAAGGTCACAAATGGAAAAACAAAAATTGAAAGAGTATTCCGGGACCAGGACGAGTTACCTCTTTCTGAAAATCTCAGTGAACCTATAGATATTGCGCTTTCCAATTCAGATTATCTGATAGTAATATGCACTCCAAGACTTCCGGAATCAAGATGGTGTCTTAAGGAAATTGAAACCTTTACCAGGCTGCACGGAAGAGACCATATTCTGCTTATACTTGCAGAAGGTGAGCCAAGGGATTCGTTTCCTCCTATTCTTACGAGAGAACAGGTTCAGGTGATGTATCCAGATGGCTCAGTAGGATATGAGATGAGAGAAGTTGAGCCTCTAGCTGCTGATGTAAGAGGAAAGAATGCGCGTGAAACCGCTAAACTTCTTGATGATGCAACATTGAGACTTGCAGCTGTTATTTTTGGGCTTAACTATGATGACTTAAAACAAAGACATCGTGAACAGAAGATGAAGAAAGGGCTGATGGCAGCCGGTGGCATTGCAGCTGCAATGTTCGCATTCGGAATGGTTGCATTTGGTATGATGCTCACCATCAATTCTCAAAAAGAAACCATATCAGCGCAGTATGATGAAATTGAGGAGAAGCTTAATACAATCGAAAATCAGAAGCAGGTTATTTCTGACCAGTATGATGAGATTCAGGATAAATATACAGATGCCATGGTAATTGCGGCAGAGGAGCTTGCAAGAAATGGACGCAGAAGAGATGCATTATATGCGTTGGTTAATGCTAATGAAGGAAGAGAAATAAAACCGGCAGTTGAAAGAGAACTTGTAGAACTTCTTAATGTATATAATCCTCTTGGAAGCCGTGTGCCATATAGTACGTTTGAAATAAATGAAAAGCCGAGAGAGTATGTAGTAGCAGACCAAAGGCCAATGATTGCAATAAAGGGCAATCATGACAGAATATATATTTTTAATACAGATACACAGGAAAGGTTAAAAATAATAGAAGTTCCGAATGGTGTAAGCGGACTGAATAGTAAAACTATGGCTTTTCTGGGTGAGAAAACCTTCTTTTACATAGATGGTTTTAAACTGCACATGGTTAATGTTGATAATTGGAGTGATATTGTTATAGCGGACAATGCTGACTGCTTTGTTGCAGTTGGCAAATCAAAATATCTGTTAATGGTATGCGACGGAATTATGACTGCATATACAGAAAGTGGTGCGGTTGCATATACAATTGATATGAGAGTCACTGATGGTGCAGACGATATATATAGTGCATTTTTGGTAAATCAGTGTGTAGTATCGGATTCAGGAAGTACCCTTGCTATATTAATTCAAAAAGATATAAGTAATGAGTACCTGTTTGTTATAAATATTGAAACTGGAAGTGTAAAAACATCTTTTGAGGTATCTAATGATGCCGGTACAAAAATATTGCTTGCCGGTAATATGATTTACATTAATCATCCGGGAACATATGAGAATGACTATAATGATAAGCACTTTGAAGCAATAAATATAGATACACATGAGAGTAAATTTGATAAAAAATATGACCTCTCTTTGATAGATAAAATTGATTATTGTGAGGGAGTATTGGCAGTAAATGATTATAAAGAAGTTAGAATAATTGATGCTGCGACAGGTGATATTATTAATTCCACGGATATTGATGAGAGCATAATAGATATTAAGATGATGAGCCCCGATATAGTTGATGTATTTACAGTTTCAGGCAATGTTTACAGAGTCAATTTTAGCATTGATCTTTATTACGATACAACAAGTCAATATTATGTGACAAAGCCGGATTACACTATTGGTGGAATCAGTTTTTATGATGATGATATTTATATTCAGGCGCAGAATAATGGTAATATAACAAGATATGCCGGCAGGTTCCGCGGAGAGATGCTAAATTCAGAAGATGTAGACCCGGATCTGGATGAAAAAATCTTTGGAACCAAGGGTGAATGTGGTGAGCTTATTGAAAATCAGATTACTTCAGATGATTCTAAATATACGCTTGTTGAGTATTCCGACAGAACTTTTAAAATAGTAGATGCAAAAACAGGGGAAGATGTAGGGAATATCTATGATTTGAGAACTGAACTGATGGATTTTAGATATATTCCGGACCTGAGTAGTTATGTAGTGGTAGGATATTCAGGTATGTTTATACTGACAGAGGATTTTGAAGTAAGAGCGGAAATTCCATATTGTAAGGACATACAAAATGGTTATGCAATATGCCACCTTGGAAGTTATTATTATAAATATAAGCTGCATTCAATAGATGAAGTTATGGAAGAAGCAAAAGAGGCTATTACAGGTTATATTCCGAGTGATGATGTCAAGAAAAAATACGGAATCAGATAAAAAGAGTGTTGACAATTATTCAAAATAGTATTATTGTAACTTTTGTTCGCGAGAACAGCGTTGTTGTATATGGTTGTCAGTTAATCAGAATAATCAGTATGAAAGGAGGTAAATTATGATTAACAGAAGAAAAAATAATAAAGTTAATATTGTTAATAATGTATTTGCCTCAATGAGGAATATCTGATTCGACTTTTAATAGAATTATTCAGTATGAACTTATCGTGGTATGATACATACCACGATTTTTTGTTATGGCGACGAGGAAAATTGACTGCATGCTTGCATGCAAGGAAATTTGACGACCGCTAATCATCGAAATGAGCATAGCGAAATTGAGATGATATACAAAGTGTATATCGAGTAGGTGTCAGCCAACTCGATTATGCCGACGAGGAAAATTGTCATCCAACTCGATTATGGCGACGGATGAAAGACCCGGAAATATGAGAAATCGTGTTTTCAGGTCTTTTTTATTACTTGATGAACCAAATGGACTGAAGCATTGCATTATGTTTAGTGAGGTGCAGATTAAAGAAACATTTAGATTCCGGTTTTAAGGGGGGAGAATTGTGAAATTAAAATTCAGACAATATATTTATAAACAAAAATTCCGATACCTGGTGGGTGCTCTGTCGCTTCTTGCCAGCATCGCTCTTGATATATGGTTTCCGCTTATAACAATGTCTCTTGTAGATAATGTTATCGGTCAAATGGATATGACCAGGTTATGGACAGATCTTGGATGCATACTTATTGTTGCCTTCGGTCGTGCAGTGACCCAGTATGTCAAAGAATATAACTGTGATATGGCAGGCTGTAATATTGCCGAGAATATGAGAAAAGACATGATGGGAAGACTAAGGAGAATGTCAAAATCATATTTTGATGCCAATAACACCGGTGAGCTGCTTGCAAGGGTTAAGGATGATACAGGAAAGATATGGGATATGGCAGGATTTGTAGGAATGCTTTTCGTTGAAGCCTGCATATATCTTGTGGCTGTGATAATAAGCATGCTTATGCTCAATTGGAAACTGTCACTGATACCGATATGTTTTCTTCCCATACTGGGATTCATTGTTATGCGTATGAATAAGAAGCTGAATGGCCTGTATGGCGAAATCAGTGAAGAGAACGCATCACTCAACAGGGTTATTGAGGAAAATATATCAGGAGTACGAACAGTCAAAGCTTTTGCTGCAGAAGAATTTGAAATCAGCAAGTTCGATGAAAAGAATGGAAAGTATAACGACCTTAATGTTGAGCAGGCAAGATACATGGCTAAGATGGAGCCGATTATCAATACGCTTCCAAAGGTTATGCAGGTTACGGTGCTTCTTGTAGCGGGCATTCTTGCCATCAATGGCAATATATCTTACGGACTTCTGGTTGCTTTCATGCAGTATGCGGCGAACGTTGTCTGGCCCATCGACAATATGGGATGGATGCTTAATATGATTTCTGCCGCAATGGCATCACTTAAGAAGGTTAGAAAGATATACGAGGCTCAGCCGGAAATAACAGAATGCGAAAATCCTGTATCTTTGTCCTCAAACAAAGGAACACTGGAATTTAACAACGTGGATCTGGTGCTTGATGACAAAGAGATACTTAAAAATGTTTCCTTCACCATCCCACAGGGAAAAACGCTTGGAATTATGGGTGAAACCGGATCGGGAAAGAGCATGATAGTTAATCTTATCGAAAGGTTCTATGATGTGACAGGTGGTTCAGTGACTATAGACGGAATAGATATAAGAGATTTAAGTCTTAAATCGCTCAGAGCTTTTTCTTCTGTTGTGACACAGGATGTATTCCTGTTTTCAGATACAATTAAAGAGAACGTTAAGCTTGGTGAAAAGGAGAGTATGTCTGAGGAAACCGTCAGGCATGCAGTGACAAAAGCACATGCAAGCGAATTCGTTGAGAAGATTACAGGAGGATATGATGCTGTAATCGGTGAGAGAGGAATCGGTCTGTCAGGCGGACAGAAGCAAAGACTTTCGATAGCAAGAGCGATTGCAAGGGATGCAGGTCTGTTAATTATGGATGACTCAACCTCAGCTCTTGATATGGAAACGGAATCAGATATTCAGGAAGAGATAAGAAAGAAGACCGATATGAGTAAAATTATAATCGGTCACAGAATTTCTTCCGTAAAGGATGCAGATGAAATCATAGTTCTTGAAAAAGGTGAAATCGCAGAAAGAGGAACTCATGAGGAACTGCTTGAAAAGAAGGGATTATATTATTCAACCTATCAGGCTCAGTATGGTGATTACCACAGAGCAATGGATGTGATGGGAGGTGAAGTGAAGTGGCAATAAATACTACAAGGGATGATGAAGACTTAAAGGAGAGTATTAAAAAAGATGTGCTCAAGCGTCTTTTCAGTCATCTTCTGGGTTACAAAAAAGAAATAGTTAAGGTAACACTTCTTATTATTGTAAATACTGCAGTCGGAGTTTCATATCCACTGCTGATTCAGAGAATTATTGATGTTGAAATTGTTAATAAAGATATAGGGGGACTACTTATTTTCGTTGGAATTGCCCTAATGCTTGCTTTAATTAACATGGCAGCCTCAAGAATCTGGAGAGGCATGATGGCAGATGTGTCAAATGACGTTGTATATATAATAAGAAGAAACCTGTACATTCATATCCAAAAGCTGGGAGTGGATTTCTTCGATTCAAGGCCTGCCGGAAAGATTCTGGCAAGGGTTACGGGAGATGTTAATTCACTTAAGGATGTACTCTCAAGTACAATCACCATGCTTATTCCGGAAATATTAACACTGCTTGGTGTTATTGCGGCAATGCTGGTTGTAAGTCCGCTGCTTACGCTTTCGGCAGCAGTTGCAATTCCGGTGATAGTAGTGGGTGTACTTATCTGTGAGATTCTGGCAGAGAAGAAATGGCAGCTGTTCCGTAAAAAGGATTCAAATATGACAGCGTTTGTGCATGAAAATCTTGCCGGAATGGCCATTGTTCAAAGCTTCAATGCTCAGGAAGAGACTGAAGTTGAGATGGCTGAGGTAACAGAGGAACACAGGATTGCCTTCAGAGGGGCAGTACGAGTATGTGACTGTTTTAGCCCAGCAGTAGAGATATCTTATGGAGTAGGGGCTTTTTTACTTTATTATCTTGCAATTAAAGTATTAAAGGTAGATTTTGATTCGGTTGGTATACTGACTGCGTTCACAATGTATCTTGGAATGTTTATTGGCCCCGTAAGAAATCTTGCAAACTATTACAACAAGCTGGTTACAAATATTTCGGCTGCAGAGCGTATCTTTGAAATAATGGATATAGAGCCAAGCGTTAAGGATGCTGAAAATGCCGAAATAATGCCTCAGATAAAAGGCGAGGTTGAGTTTAAGAATGTCGCATTCGCATATCCGGACGAACCGGACAAACTGATACTAAAGGATGTGAATTTTAAGGTTAATCCGGGAGAAACAATTGCTCTTGTTGGACCTACGGGAGCCGGCAAGACGACTATAGTCAGTCTTATCAGCAGATTTTATAACTGTACCGAGGGAAAAGTAATGATAGATGGCAAAGATATAGCCAATGTAACAATAGAGAGCCTCAGAGAACAGTTGGGAATCATGACTCAGGACAACTATTTATTCTCCGGAACAATTAAGGAGAATCTGAAATACGGTAAGCAGGACGCTACCGACGAAGAAATAATAAGAGCAGCAAAAGCGGTTCATGCTCATAATTTCATAATGAAACTTGAAAAGGGCTATGATACGGAAATGTCAGAGAGAGGTGGAGGCTTATCAATCGGTCAGAAGCAGCTTATAGCTTTCGCCAGGACGCTTGTACAGGATCCGGGCATATTAATATTGGATGAAGCAACTTCGAATATTGACACCAATACCGAAATCATGGTTCAGCGGGGCATTGAAGAAATGCTGAAGCAAAGAACAAGCTTTATTGTCGCTCACAGACTGTCAACCATAAGAAATGCGGACAGAATTTTCGTGATAGATGACGGTGGAATACTTGAGGCCGGAAATCATGAAGAACTAATGAAACTTAAAGGTGCATATTATAAATTATATAGTTCTATGGATCTTAAGGTTTCGTAATAATATATGTAAAAATATATAATAAAAAGCCCATCATTTTGATACGATTCAGGGATTCCCGGTACATATCATATGATGGGCTTTTTAAGATATTATTTATGAAATTCAGTATAGATATCCTGAGTATGTGCAAAAACTTCACGACCTTTATTCTTGCCAATTGACTGAACCAGGCGACTCTTATAGTCGGTGACTGTGGCACATTCGAGCATGAACTTGTATATATTTGTATAGTGTGATGATGTTATCTGATCTCCTTTAATAGCTGTTCGAACCTTCTTTCGAAAACTTTCGGGGAACTTGTCAGGCATTGCTTGTGTGGTTGTTTTAGCAGCCTGACCATTGTCAGCAGAAACCGCCTTTTTATTAGTTGCGCTGTTATCGGTCGAAGCAGTCTGCTTTTTGGTCTTACTTTCCGTATTTGCGTCAGCAGTTTTTTCTTCAGGAGCTTTTTTAGTGTTTGATGCAGTCTTTTTAGAAGAGGATGCTTTTTTGGTAGCAGTTTTGGCTTCTTCCTTTGCATTCTGCGGTGTAACCAGTTTCTTGACTGCTGCGTCAATTGATTCAGCACGAAGAATCTGGCAGCCCTTTTCGGTCCAAAGATCTACAATGCTGTCATAACCTGTATCTTTACTGATAATAAAAATCTGACCATTATAGCCCCTACCTATACAATAACCCAGGTGGGATGCTAACTGGAAATCAAGATAGTTTTTTCCGACCTTGTTAACTTTAATGTATTCGGTAGTAACCTTTGAATTCATTATTTCAATGTGAAGGTCAAAGGGAATGCTCTTAATTGCATTGCCATAGAAAATAACTACGGTGTCTTCAGGCGAAAGAGCCGAAAAACCTGTCATTCCACTTGTATGTACATTTTCGTAATCGACTAGTATAAGCATTTAAGTACTCCATTGGTTTAGTTATTATACTGATTATTGTTATATTGATAATTATCAGAGTTTACATTATTGGGCTGTTCACGATACATATATGGTGTCGTCTGCTGACCATTCGATTCATAAGGCATTGAAGTCTGCACATAAGCAGGATTCTGGTAAACAGGATTTTGAACAGCAGCGGGTGTGACAGCATTCTTTAATATGATTCTTTTTCGGATAATTGATCCGAATACAACTGCCATATAACATATAAAGGAAACTGATGATACTACATTTGCCATGTTAAAGCCTGAAAGGAAGCTGCTATATGCTGCTAATGAGTGAACTCCATAGGAGGTCGCTATCATTCCAAAAAGAATACTTAATCCGGTTGATAACAATGAGAATACTACAATAAGAACAAGAGATATTATTTCAAATGGTATCTTTTGTGATTTTGACTTTAGTGACCTGACACACACAAGACACACAATAGTTCTGTATATTGCAACGGCCAATGTGGGAATAAGAGCAATATATGTGATAAAGGGTAAATCGGTCAAAGACATTTGAAGTCCCGAAAGAGTGTTTAAGTATAAATATCCACCTATTAACCCTGCAATTATATATAAATATATAGAAACAATTGATGCGATAGAAAAAGCTTTGATAAATTTGTTCATGATACTTTGCCTCCTTATTATTAACGTAAGTATAACATAATAGACTAAAGGTAGTAATGCTTTGTTGATTATTTCCCCTAAATGATAAATATTTATACATATAATTAGGAAAATAGTAAATGGATAAACATATACATAGATGTTATAATGTGAAATCGTGGTAATTGTTGAGAAATGAGGTAATTATGGAAGAAATCAAACAGGAAAATAAAATGGGCTATATGCCTGTCAATAAGTTGCTTATCGGTATGTCAGTACCAATGATGGCATCAATGCTTATACAGGCTCTCTATAATATTGTTGACAGTATTTTCGTATCATGGATATCTGAAAATGCACTGACGGCTGTTTCGCTTGCATTTCCAATGCAGTCACTGATGATTGCCATAGGAATCGGAACCTGTGTCGGTGTTAATGCTATTTTGAGTAAAGCACTTGGAAGCAAGGACTTTAAGAGTGTTAACTCATGTGCTACAAATGGTGTATTTCTGGCCGCAATAAGCTATGTAGTATTCCTTATTGTAGGGCTTACTCTTGTTAAACCATTCTATAGCGCGCAGACAGATGACGCGGAAATATTTGAGTACGGAGTTCAGTATCTAACTATTGTTATGACCTGTTCTTTCGGATGTTTCACACAGTTTATATTTGAGCGTCTTCTCACAAGTACGGGAAGAACCATTTATCCGATGATAACCCAGATGACCGGTGCAATTATAAACCTTATTCTTGATCCAATTCTTATATTTGGATGGCTTGGAATTCCGGCTATGGGTATTAAGGGTGCGGCAATAGCGACTGTTGCAGGTCAGATTATCGCCGGTATATTTGCACTTATTATGAATCATTATAAGAATCCTGAGGTTAAGGTATCCTTTAAGGGCTTCAAACCCGATGGAAGAATGATAGGAAGTATCTATATAGTTGGTGTCCCTTCTATAATTATGCAGGCAATCGGATCTGTTATGGTATTCTTCTTTAATAAGATTCTTGCTGGCTTTACAAATACTGCGGTTGCTGTATTTGGTGTATATTTCAAACTTCAAAGTTTCATATTTATGCCGGTATTTGGCTTAAATGGCGGAATGGTGCCTATCATTGCATATAACTTTGGCGCCGGAAAACGTGACAGAATGATGAAGACCTGGAAACTCGGAATTATTTATGCTGTTTCGATTATGACGATTGGAACCATACTTTTTGAGTTTATTCCGGAGGTTTTGCTTGGTATGTTTAAGCCGTCCGATGAAATGCTCAGAATGGGTGTTTCTGCATTGAGAATAATTGGTGTACACTTCCCTGTTGCGGCCTTTTGTATCGTTACAGGTACATATTTCCAGTCACTTGGAAAGAGTGTATACAGCATGATTACTTCTATTATGAGACAGATAGTTGTACTCCTTCCTGCTGCATATCTCTTATCGTTATTAGGAGATGTTACTTATGTATGGTGGGCATTCCCGATAGCTGAGGTTATGTCTGCGATAGCAACGGTATTTTTCTTCATTCTTTTATATAAGAGAATTATCAGTAAGGTTGGATCAGAAAAGAAATAAATAATTATGAATTCAAAGATTAAAGAATATACTTCTTTTTATAAGAAGGTTTTGGCAGTAGCTTTGCCAATTATGTTACAAAACGGAATATCCAATTTCGTAAGTTTATTGGATAATATAATGCTTGGTCGTGTAGGAAACGACGAAATGACAGGAGTAGCGATTGTAAATCAGCTGCTCTTCATTTTCTATTTGTGTATTTTTGGCGCAGTATCCGGTGCCGGTATTTTTACTGCGCAGTACTACGGCAGCAAGGATATGGAGGGAGTAAGAGATACCTTCAGATTTAAATTACTTATTTCAACAGTAATCCTTGTTATTGCCATAGGAATTTTTATGTTGTTTAACGGCCCGCTTCTCAGATTATATCTTTCGGAGTCATCGGAAGTCGGAAACATTGAGGCGACCTTTAATTTTGGAAGAGAGTATCTCTTTATCATGCTGATTGGACTGTTACCGTTTACGCTCGAGAACTGTTACTCGGGAACCTTAAGAGAGACAGGTCGAACGGTAATACCGATGGCGGCTTCGGTTGTTGCAGTATTTATTAACCTTGGACTTAATTACGTTCTCATTTACGGAAAGTTTGGTGCTCCGGAACTTGGAGTGGCAGGCGCTGCTTATGCAACTGTAATATCAAGAGTTGTTCAGTTGCTTATAGTTGTTGTATGGACGCACAGACATAGTGAGGCACTCGGTTTCATTAAGGGCTTGTATGCATCATTTAAGGTTAAGAAAGGCCTTGGTCGAAAGATTGTTGTTATGGGACTTCCGCTTATAGTTAATGAAACTCTTTGGGCAGCAGGAATAGCAGCACAGATGCAGGCGTATTCAAATCGTGGAGTTATGGTAGTTTCGGGATTAAATATTAATTCGACAATTGCGAATGTATTTAATGTAGCATTTATTGCACTTGGAGATGCTGTGGCAATACTGGTAGGACAGCTTCTGGGAGCCGGAAAGACTGAAGAAGCGAAGAGAACATCTTCAAGAATAATAGTTTTTTCGGTATCAATATGCATAATTTTGGGAACTGTTCTGTTTTTCACAGCACCATTATTCCCACAAATATATAATTCGCCGGATGAGATTAAGTTTCTGGCAGAAAAATTTCTCAGAGTAACCGCAATATGCATGCCATTGATGGGATTTTTACATGCTACTTATTTTACAATCAGAAGTGGCGGAAAAACATTTATTACCTTCCTTTTCGACAGTGCATTTTTGTGGGTAGTTGCAGTACCTGTCGCGTATGTATTAACACTCTATACCGGTCTTGATATAGTTACGGTATTTTTACTTTGTAACTTAGTCGATTTGATCAAGGCAACAGTTGGTTTCATACTTCTTAAGAAGGGCGTGTGGATTAACAACCTTGTTGCAGAATAAAAGCATATGCATAAATATTTGGCTGGTTAATAGCGTATGGACAATTCACGGGATATTTTCAATCAGGCTCTTAACAATTTTACAATGGATGTGGCTTCAGGCGGAGCAATCAGATACCTTGCAAAGCTGGGGTATACAGTTAATGAAATTGCGGATAAATTAACATATCCGGCACCAATTGGAGTCATTAAGGAAACAGTCTGGAAATATTATCTCAATGAAGGAATCATAAGGCTTGACTGGAATCCACTTCAAAAAGAAGGACAATTCATCGAAAATGTTGAATTTGTCAAAGATACAGATGCGTATGGAAGAACATCATTTAGACGTGTGGTAACAAAGATTCCTGCTGACGATACACAATATATAGCATGCGATTTTGGCAAAGAACTATATGTTGATGAGAATGCATTCATGAGAAGGCTATCTGTTTTAGACGATAAAGACAGGGAATACATTCTCGGACTGCCGTGGCCGGTATCTACGGTGTATCACATTGCAGATGACAGAATGAAGAGAATAGCAGATAGGCTTCAGCTTGGGTGAAATGGCAGTTGTTAATTAAGTTTTAGTGTGTTAATATACTCTAGGTGGTCAGAGAGAGTTTTGGCCACTTAAAATACAGGCGGATATGGCGGAATTGGCAGACGCGCCAGATTTAGGTTCTGGTGGGAGACCGTGCAGGTTCAAGTCCTGTTATCCGCACTTATAAAAAACAGAGGCAAATAGATTTTGCCTCTGTTTTTTATGCTATTTTTATCTGTAATCAGTGGGCGAGATATATTTTGATATCGAGCTATAAGTGGGTATAATATAGGGTAAAAAACAGATTTAATTAGCAATAATGTAATACAAAGAGGAGGTAAACAACGTGATGGAAAGAGTTGTAAGAAATTCGGCAAAAGCACTGATTATAAAAGATGATAAAATGTTGGCAATAAAAATCAGTGATGGAAAAGAACAATGGTATATTATGCCGGGTGGTGGACAGGAGGTAGAGGAACTTCTTTCCGAAACTGTCTGCAGAGAAGTTGCAGAAGAAATAGGGTTACAGGTAGAAGTAAAAGAATTAGTATTTGTTATAGAAGGACTTCATGGAGAAAAATTCCATCGTGTTGATTTAGTATTTTTGTGTGAGTATGTGGGTAAGATTGAAAATGCTATTTTTCAGTGTGATACAAATCAAGTTGGTTACGATTGGATAGACATTAAGAACTTAAATCATATGCCATTATATCCTTCGAAATTACGTAGGCAGATTATGAATCTATATGAAGGGAAAGCATACAAGAAATATTTAGGCAATGAAGAGATTGGCGACCCTGAAGTGACAGATTAGGTATCTAAGAAGTATAAAGGAAATTGATGAGACACAATTTTACTGCCTAAGTTATACGTTGATATTTTTGTACAAGCGTGATTTATAGGCAGATTCAGAAATGGATCTGTAATTGCAAGGGGAATTAGTGGAACCTTAAATAATGTATGTAATGATCTTAAATATGTTGCTCAGGGTGATTTCACAAGAACCTTCAAGACTAGAAGAAGAGATGAATTAAGACTGCTTACAGATATTTAGCGCCCACAGTATTCAATTATTGCAGGTAAGAACTGTTTCTTTCGAGATACTATATTTTTAAGGGCCACGAAATCGGCCTTTGATTTCTTAATATTAAAGGCTGATTCCAATAATTCCCTAGCACCTTTTCCTGCAAAAACGGTATATGAGGTTTCTGAAATAATATCTGTAACAAGCAGGAATAATACATCGGCACCAGAGTTTGAAAGTGCCTGAGGAACAAAATTGACCATTCGGACAACAATATCCATAACTTCTTCAATATTCATTGAGTTAGTCTGGGCAATTCCCATTTTGATGTTGGAAATCGTATATTCTTTATAATCGCCAAAAAGAATTTCTTCATCTGTTTTGGATTCAGGATTGCTACCAGCTCTGAACATCTGCATACCATATTCATGGGGATCAATACCGGCTATGGTTGCTAAATCAAAACATGCTTCGCGGTCTGTATCTGTACAGATAGGAGACTTAAATAACAGGGTGTCTGAAATAATGGCAGAGCATAGTAGTGTAGCAATGGATGGAGTAATAAGAATCTGTTTTTCCAAAAGCATCTGATAAATAATCGTTGCTGTGCAGCCCAGTGGCTGGTTCCTAAAATATAAAGGAAGGCTGGTTTCTAAAGACCCAAGTCTGTGATGGTCTATAATTTCAACAATGGTGGTGTCATCGATTCCGTCTATAGCCTGACTCTTTTCATTATGGTCAACAAGAATAATAGGAGTCTTCTCTAATTCTGAAATTCCTGCCTTGGAAATTATTCCAAGATAATTTCCATTTTCATCCACAACGGGATAGTTATTGAATTTATGCTTTTTCATTTCTTCCTTAACAGAAGAGATAGTATCTCCGAGCTTGAAATGGATAATGGAATTAGCCGGAGTCATTAAATCCTTAACAGAAGTAGAATGATGAACCAGTCTTACAACGATATAGAGTTTAAGATGGGTATGAATAAGATAACAGTTCTTTTCTTTGGCAAGAGTAGTAACCTCATCAGAAACTATATCTTTACCGCAGACAATAAGACAGCTGACGCCGGAATTAATTATCTCAATCTGACGAGAGGTTCTGTCATTGGAAACTACAATGCAGCCTGTTAAATCCTTCACCTCACGATCCAAGCCCAAAACTATGGCTTTTGGTTTGATTAAGGCGTCTGTATTTCCGGCAAGGAGCTTACCGTTAAGACTGCTGATAATATTGGAAATCGGAGTCTCGGGCATACTGGTAAGGGTATGATTCATGAGCATGTAGGAATATTTCATGATGCCCTTAGTGGTAATAAGTCCCTTGAGTTTGTTATTTTCAGTTATGGGAATCATGTCAAAATCATGCTCCTGCATAATATTGCATACGTGCTGGAGTGAATCCATGGAATTAACGGTAACAACACTGTTAACAATGTTTTCGTCCAGGCGTCTGTATATATCATGAAGCAAAATAGGAGTTTCAACTCCTGAATAGTCAAGAACAAACTGGGTTTCCTCATTAAGATGTCCTGCAACTGCGGGGATATAATTTTCGGTGCCCGTAAGCATATTTTTGTAATATGCATAGCAGATTGCCGAGCAGACAGAATCGGTATCCGGATTTTTGTGACCAATTATATATATGTTTTCCATTAGAGTATCCTCTGAATCATGTTGATATTTGGAACAAGTATATTATATTCCCTTAACACGGATTTGTCTTGTGTTTGAGAAAAGGTGAAAGTGAACTACATACCCCTTTTCTCATTGTCCACAGATTAGGGAAGAAATGGTAAAATATATATGTAATAGTTAATCAGAAAGGCGAGAATATGATAAATAGCAGTATTATAATTGGATTACTTGTGCCCTTTGTCGGTACAGCATTGGGTGCTATGATGGTTTTATTTATGAAAAAACAGATGAATGAGAACTTGCAGAAGGCTTTAACAGGTTTTGCAGCAGGGGTGATGGTATCAGCTTCTTTTTGGAGTTTGTTGATTCCGGCAGTTGACCAGGCTTCTGAAAGAATGGGGAAAAAGGCGGTTATACCTACATCAATCGGATTTTGTCTTGGAATTGCCTTTTTACTTTTGATTGATGCGGTGATACCCCATATGCATATGGATGAATCTGTGGAAGGTCCCAAAAGCAAATTAAAGAAAAATACCATGCTGGTTCTTGCGGTGGTGATTCATAACATTCCTGAAGGAATGTCAGTGGGTGTGCTATATGCAAGCTGGGCCCAGGGAAACAATCTGGTGTCATTTTCAGCAGCGTTATCTCTGGCAATCGGTATTGCGGTACAGAACTTCCCGGAAGGCGCTATTATTTCCATGCCACTTCATGCTAATGGCGAAAGTAAAGGAAAGGCATGTTTTAAAGGAATTATGTCTGGTGCGGTAGAGCCAATTGCAGGTTTTATCACTATAATTCTTTCCACATTTATTATCTCGTGGATGCCAGTTTTACTTAGCTTTGCTGCAGGTGCTATGATTTATGTGGTAGTGGAGGAACTAGTTCCTGAAATGTCAGAGGGAAAGCATTCAAATCTTGCAACACTGGCCTTTATGTTTGGATTCGTAAGCATGATGATTTTAGATATTACATTGGGATGATACCGTGGGGACGGGGTTGCTGGCTCATTATGTGAAAATGATATGTCGATTAGCGGATTTTTCTGGCCATAAAAAGCATTGTGACTACTCCACCGGTACTCTGATGGTTTTGGGCAAATATTTGCTTTGACGGGGGTGTTATGAATATAGACGAGTGTTGAAAGATAGTGGTTAATATCTTCAACAACGCTACTAAAGAATCTTTCTTGAAATAAGTGCACGCTTCTACGGTATTTAGTGTTGTACCAACGGGCGAAGCGAGTCCCTAAACTTTGAAAGAAACTAGATAATGTATCAGGCGTTGAATAAATTAATAAATGGATATGGTTATCCATAAGACAATAGGCAAAAATATCGATATCATATTTGGTTTTACAATCGGATAAAAAGTAAAGAAACTTTTGATAATCAGAATCTTCTTCAAAAATAATATGCTGATTAACAGAACGAAGAATGATATGATATATGCCGGTAAAACTTATTGCACGAGGTTTTCTTGGCATACAGTCTCCTATATAATTTTGAAATTATAAATCTAAGTAAGTATAAAGTAAAATAGTTAAAGAATCAATATGTTTAGTAGAAATGAGCCACAAACCCCGTCCCCAAGGTTCAGAATTAATTAAATAATTAGAGGATATATTTGATGAAAATATATATAGATTTTGATGATGTGATTTGTGAAACAGCTAAATATTTTACTAAAATTGCCAAGGAGCTGTTTGACGTGGATGTTCCATATGGGGAGGTCCAATTCTTTAATCTTAAAAAGTCCTTTAACTTAGATGATGATCAATATACTGAATTGATGATAGCAGGGCATCTTCCGGAGACTTTGCTTGCATATGAAGAGACGCCAAAGGCCTCTGAATATATAAATAAATGGATAGATGAAGGCCATGAGGTTTCAATAATTACCGGTCGTCCTTATGATTCCTATGAACCTTCAAGAAAATGGCTTGATAATCATAAGCTGGAAAGAGCACCATTATTTTGTGTAGATAAATACGGCCGAGAGAATTTTAATCAGAATTGCACATACAGCATGACCTTGGAACAGCTATATAGTCAGACCTTTGACTTCGCCGTTGAGGATTCGCCGGCAGCCTTTGAGCATGTGCTACACTTTGATAATTGCAGGGTTGCGGTATTTAGTCGTCCCTGGAATCAAAAGGCAGAGCTTCCAAATGATAGATTTGTACGATGCGAAAACTGGAAGGCCATTGATGAACTTCTTAAGCTAAAATAGGCAAAAATGTGAAGGAATGAGTTGATGAGTATATTTGTGTGTGGAGATATACATTCCACCTTTGATATTGATAAACTGGATCAGTTCAGAAATAGGACGGATCTTAATGAAAATGATTATCTTATTATCTGTGGAGATACCGGAATATGTGGCATTAGCACGGTGGAAGAAGCAAAAACCCGGGAGTATCTTCGAAAACTGCCTATGACTATTTTGTTTGTGGATGGTAATCACGAAAATTTCAAGAAACTGAATTCTTATCCTGTAGACGAATGGCATGGTGGGAAGGTTCATATTATTGAACCGGGAATTATCCATCTTATGCGAGGGCAAATATACAGGATAGACGAGAAAAGCTTTTTCACCTTTGGCGGGGCATATTCTGATGACAGAATGTGGCGAGTGCCTGGAAAAACCTGGTTTGAAGAGGAACTTCCTTCTAAAGAAGAATATGCGGAAGCAAGGCGTGTACTTGAAAAACATAATTATAAAGTCGATTATATAATTACCCACACCGGTCCTCATAATATCATTACCGGAATGAATATTGATTGTCATGATGCAGCCCTGGAACAGATTGACTTTTTTCAACAGATAGCAGAAATGACGGACTTTAAGGAATGGTATTTTGGTCATTTTCATAAGGATGTGGATATTGAAAATTTTCATTGCAGAATAGATGAAGTGACCATGCTATAGGAATAAGGGAGGAAAATTAATAAATGGTAGGAAGAAATGACATTAATAAGCAGGAGCTTAAAGAAGATGAATTAAAAATGCTTCCTTACGTTGAGGGCTTATATGATTATATATGCGAATGCGAGATGCCCATGGCAATTGCTATTCAGGGTGCCTGGGGAAGTGGAAAGACTTCAGTCATTGAAATGCTTAAGAACAAAATAACTGAGGAAAACCTGCTAAAGCCTAAAACAACCTTTGATACTTTTTCGTTTAATCCATGGGAGGATTCACAATTTCAGTCGGAGGAAAATGTTTCACTTTCATTTCTTAAAGAGATGATTAAAACCGTTATTCCTAAAAATGAAAAAATACAGGAGCGAATTAAAAAGGTTAAGGATATCATTTCGAATCTTGCCATAAGCATGGCGAAAAAATATACCAATGAAATGGTAAGCGATGCTGTTGAAAAGATGGTTAGAGGGGACGAAAATGAAACTGTTTATAGTCAGATGAAGACTCTGGCAGCCAGCTTTAAGGAATTTCTTGATGAAAATCCTAAAGACAGAATTGTGATTTTCGTGGATGATATGGACAGAATTAAACCGGCAATGGCTGTGGAACTGCTGGAATTATTCAAGTTTGTTTTTAACCACGAGAAATGTATTTTTGTTTTGGCAATAGATACGGAAATTGTATATTTAGGAATCAAGGAAAAATATGGGGATAATATATCAGATGAAAAGGCTAAGGCTTTTTTTGATAAGATGATACAGTTACCCTTTACAATTCCTGCTATGCATAATAAGACTCAAAAATATTTAGGGTCACTGATGCCACAGGAAGTGAATGAGGTCCTTACGTCTAATGAAGACAAAGTGTGGCTGCATAAGCTTCTATATCTTTATACAAAAGATAATCCAAGAGAGATTAAGAGATATACCAATTCGGTTATGCTGGCATGCGATATTGAAAATAAAAAGCGTAGGGATGAGAACGGATTCTGGGTTCGAAAGGAAATTAATCCGGCTTTTATGTATAAATATATTTTGTTTGACAAGGGCTTTTCTTTATATTATCCGGAAATATATAAGAGTTACATGATGAATATGGGATATACCTTTATTTACGATTTTTACAACTCTGATTATGAACAGCTTGCAGAAAACAGGGATTTTGAGGAAGTGAAAAAGCTTCTTTATAAGCTGGGCTTCTATGATGTTGAAATCAAAAACGATGAAATGCTTCAGATGTTCAAAATTTTGTATGAATTAATATGCGAATTTATTATGGAGAAGCAGTTCTATAACATAGATACTCTTAATATGGAATTACTTGCAAATTATATTTCGGGAATAGATGAGGAGATTGGCCTTCCAGTGGCATCGGAGTGTGAGTATTCGCCTTATTTTGACTGGGTAAACCGGATTTTGAATTCAAATTATTACTCAGAAATAGACATGGAAAGCTTTGATTACGAAAAGATATATTATTATTTAAGAAAATATATTCCAGATTTTGATAAGAGCACAGAAAAGGATTTCTGGATATTAAGGCTTAGATGGGATGAGATTTGGAATAATACGGTGCTTGAAATCAATGCAGGTCTGAATCTTGGAGTGAAGGATTTTGATTCGGGAATTGTAGAACAGGAAATGAACAGATTAAAAACCAATCTGGAATGGATTAGCCTTGATGCATACAGAAGTCAGAATGAATATGATCAGGGTGGTAAAGATATAGATAAATCTAAAGTTAAGAAGTTTGATATGGATGCATTCATAAAGACTAATTCCAAAGGCAACTATGAGATAGCAATGAATGACAATATCTTAAAAGATTATCCTGAAATGCCGGTGGCGTATGTAATTGACAGTATGGTGAATATTAAGAAGGCAATAGTGTTGCAGTAGAAAATATATATTTATAAGCAAAAATAGTCTTATTCATCTGCCACGGCACTCGTTAGAACTATCGTTGTAAAGTAGGTTATAACTTGGCATAAGTCCGCATAACTCGGCAAACGGTGACAGACAGAGGGTTCATTTAACAATTTTCTACTACGGTTTTACTACGATTGAAGTGAGTCAAATTAAAGATTGTGGCAGACAAACGTTAAAAAGTTTGGTAATCGTTAGAAGGTTTATAGTAACGTTAAAAAGTTTGGTAATCGTTAGAAGGTTTATAGTAACGTTAAAAAGTGGG
>JAKSRY010000032.1 GCA_024403415.1 Lachnospiraceae bacterium | reverse complement strand
TATATTTA
Organism: Lachnospiraceae bacterium; assembly: GCA_024403415.1. GTDB lineage: Bacteria > Bacillota > Clostridia > Lachnospirales > Lachnospiraceae > JAILLW01. The sequence continues at coordinate 26,163 of JAKSRY010000032.1, read as the reverse complement.
TTTTCTTACAGAAAAAATCGATTAATATTAACTGAACATTAAAATTTCACTCTGCATTATCACATGAGAACGCAAAAGACATTTTCACAATAATTATATGAACAATTGAATAAAATCCCATAGGACTAAAATAGCCCTATGGGATCATATTTTTTGCTGTATTAGAGCTTTTCCTAAATGAAACTACTGTAAAATATTCATGTTACTTCATCTTATCTAGTGGACCACCAGGTGGACCATTTTTGTAAAAAATACATGAATTTATATAAAAATATATCGGAGTAAATTTTTCATTAAATGCTTAAGCTTCTGGCATTTAACGACCTTTATGGAGATATATGAACATATAGGAAAATCGCTTTTTAAGTACGATTCCAAGTTTCATAATATATATTCTCCTTCAGCAAATATTCTCTCTACTTTGGGAACAAAAGAAGCGTCCCTAAAACGTAAATACCGCAGCACCATACGTAAGTCCTGCTCCGAATCCTGCCATTGCAATCTTCATGCCCTTCTTAACAGTGCCATTTCTATGACATTCATCCAAAAGAACAGGAATTGATGCAGATGACATATTTCCAACCCTGTCCATATTGCATGGGAAGAATTCCATTCCTCTTTCATATCTTTTAGAAATTGAAGAAATAATTCTAAGGTTAGCCTGATGAAGTACAAACATATCCACATCATCCTTAGTAATATTAGCCTTCTCAAGCACTTCTTCCAAACACAATGGAACTTGAGAAACTGCAAACTTAAATACTTCTCTTCCATCCATAGATACAAACTTAACAGTTTCTTCCTGCTCATACCAAGGGTTCTTAATATCTCTTGTAGGACAATGTAATACAACCCCCTTCTTTCCGTTTGAGTGTATTACTGAGCAGAAATCATTTTCAGCATTTTCATCTGCTTCAACATAAACTGCACCTGCTCCATCTCCAAAAAGAATACAGGTTCCTCTATCATTCCAGTCCATAATTTTAGATAGAACTTCGGCTCCTACAACAAGAGCGTTCTTAAACATTCCGCTCTGAATATATGCATTGGCAGTAGTTAATGCAAAAATAAAACCACTACATGCAGCATTTATATCAAAGGCAGCGGCGTTATCTGCATTGAGCTTTGCCTGAACTTGGCAGGCAGCACTTGGAATAGAAACTTCAGGTGATACCGTAGCAACCAATATAAGTTCAACATCTTCAGGCTTTTTACCTGCGTTCTCAAGAGCCTTAAGGCAGGCATCTGTAGCCAAATCAACTACGGTTTCTCCTGTACTAATATGTCTTGATCTGATACCAGTACGCTCTCTTATCCATTCATCAGATGTATCCATAATCTTGGCCAAATCATCATTTGTAACAAGATTTTTAGGAAGGGAACTTCCTGTACCAAGTATTCTCATTTTCATTAAGTGAATTCCTCCAATTTCTTAAAACTTTCTGAATCTGTCGTATCTTTCCTGCTTAATTTCTTCTCCGGTCTTTCCTTCATATTTCTTAAGGAATTCACAGAAATTCTCTCTCAAAAATCCACCAATAGCAGCAGCTGTCACATCATCTGCTCCGCCGTATTCCGGAATAATTTTTTCAACAACCTTAAGTCCTTCAAGATCCTGTGCAGTTATCTTCATAACTTCACTGGCTTCCTTTGCTCTGGAAGAATCTTTCCAAAGAATAGATGCAAATCCTTCCGGTGAAAGGATAGAATATGTAGCATTTTCAAGCATCCATACTTCATTACCAACGGCTGTAGCCAAAGCGCCACCACTTCCGCCTTCTCCAATCATAACGCAAAGAACCGGAACCTTAAGTGCTGACATCTCCATAAGGTTGCGAGCTATGGACTCACCCATTCCGCGTTCTTCTGCTTCTATTCCCGGATATGCTCCTGATGTATTAACCAAACAGATAATAGGTCTGTTAAACTTTTCAGCCTGCTTCATTAATCTCAAAGCTTTTCTGTATCCTTCAGGCATAGGCATACCGTAATTTCTTCTCATGCACTCCTTAAGATCTTTTCCTCTTTGACCAGCGATAACCGTAACCGGCTGATTGCCTATAAATCCAATACCACCGATAATAGCCGGGTCATCTCTGAAAGCTCTGTCACCATGCGCTTCTACAAATGTATCAAACATAGCCCCAATATAATCAAGAGCGCCAGCTCTTTCTACGCTTCTAACACCTTCTACTTTTTCCCATACGGTCTTTTCTTTAGCGTAAAATGCTCTCTCATTAACAATTTCAGAAACTTTATATTTAGTATTGATGTCGCCAAATTCTGCAAAAGATCCTGCCTTGGACTTATGTGCTTTGATAAGGAAATACATAACCTTCTTCAGATCTTTTCTCTTAACAATACCATCAATAATTCCGTGTTCTACAAGGAATTCTGCTGTTTGGAATCCTTCCGGAAGTTCCTGACCAATAGTCTGTCTTATAACTCTTGGGCCTGCAAATCCGATCAGTGCTCCGGGTTCTGCCATAATAACATCACCAAGCATAGCAAAGCTTGCTGTAACACCACCGGTTGTAGGATCAGTAAGTATGGGACAATATAAAAGTCCTGCTTCTCCCAATCTCTCAATTGCTGCCGAGGTCTTAGCCATCTGCATGAGAGAAATAATACCTTCCTGCATTCTTGCACCGCCAGAACAACAGAACAAAAATACCGGAAGTTTCAACTCTATAGCCTTTTCAATTGCCATAGTAATCTTTTCACCAACAACATGACCCATACTGCTCATCATAAATCTGGCATCACAGACACCGATAACAATGTCTTCACCAAAGATCTTACACTGACCAACAGTAACCGCTTCATCAAGGCCGGTATCATCCTTAGCCTTTTGTAGTTTTTCTTCATAACCTTCAAATGAAAGTGGATTTTCTATATCCGTATGCTTAAACCACTGCACAAAGGTATTGGGATCAGCAACCATCTTAATTCTGTTAGAAGTCTTAACCCTGAAATAACCGCCGCATTCATAACATACATATTTATGCTTTACTACTCTTGCACGGTTAACCATCTTTCCGCATTTAGGACATTTAATATCAATATCCTCTTCTTCAGTTTCAGCCTTTTTCTTGATAATAACGTCTGAAATACGATCAATAATATTATGAATTCCAAAAGATGCATCTACTCTTTCTTCATTTTTCCTATCAAAAATCTTAATCTTCTTAGCCATTTTACTTCTTAAACCTACATTATAACTTATTCTAAATCTATTAATACCAAACGATTTTAACCGATAGCAAATGTTAAATCTGCTTCGCAAACCTTCTTACCATCAACAGTTGCAACCGCATGTCCAAGGCCAATAGGTCCCTTAACCTTAGTTATTGTTGTTTCAAGCATAAGTACATCTCCCGGAAGTACTTTCTGTCTGAATCTTGCTTTATCAATTCCTGCAAAATATGCAGTCTTACCCTTAACTTCAGGCATATCAAGCATGGCAACTGCACCAACCTGTGCAAGTGCTTCAATAATAAGAACTCCTGGCATAACCGGATTTCCTGGGAAATGACCAGCAAAATAAGGTTCGTTCATGCTAACACATTTCTTTCCCAATGCTCTCACGCCAACTTCAAGCTCTTCAATTGTATCGATAAGCAAAAATGGGTGTCTGTGAGGGATAATATCCATTATTTCCTTAGTTGTATATACTGACATATTTTATCTCCTATGCGTTATATTTACCTACAAGAATACTTGCATTATGACCACCAAAACCAAGTGAATTTGAAATAGCATATGGAACTTCTTCTTCATAGCTTTGTTTGCAGTAATTCAGATCCATTTCTTCGTCACTTTCATTAAGTCCTACAGTCTTATGGATGTATCCCTCTTCTACGGTCTTAACACTGGTAATAAATTCTACGGCACCTGCTGCCCCAAGAAGATGTCCAATCATAGACTTAGTTGAGTTAATCTTAATATCCTTTGCATGATCTTCGAATGCAAGCTTAATAGCTCTTGTTTCGAACAAATCATTATGGTGCGTACTTGTACCGTGCGCATTAATATAAGTAATGCTGTTCTTATCAAGACCGGCGTCATTAACGGCATTAAGCATGGCTGTTGCTGCTCCCATTCCATCTTCTGCGGGAGAAGTGATATGAAAAGCATCTGCAGAGCATCCATAGCCCAATACTTCTGCGTAAATCTTGGCACCTCTTGCTTTAGCATGTTCAAGTTCTTCAAGTACAACAATACCTGCACCTTCACCCATTACAAATCCGCCTCTTTCCTTGTCAAAAGGAATAGAACACTTTGTCGGATCCTCACTTGTTGACAATGCTTTAAGTGCTAAGAATCCACCCATACCAAGAGGAGTAATTGCGCTTTCTGTTCCGCCTGCAAACATAATATCAGCATCACCATACTGAATAGTTCTAAAAGCTTCACCTATTGAATTAGTACCGGTAGCACAAGCTGTAACAACATTTATGTTTTTACCCTTAAGACCAAAAGCTATACTTACATTTCCTGCTGCCATATTTGAAATCATAGTTGGTACGAACAAAGGACTAATTCTTGTTGGTCCTTTTTCAAGTAATGTTGAATGTTCCTTCTCAATTGACTGGAAAGAACCAATACCACTACCTATTGCACATCCAACTCTGTATGGATCTTCATTTTCCATATTGATTCCTGAATCATCCATTGCCTGCTTAGCTGCAGCAACAGCGAACTGGCAGAATGGTTCCATACGTCTTGCTGCTTTTTTATCCATGAAATCTTCAGGATTAAAGTCTTTAACTTCAGCTGCAAGCTTACATTTATAATCTGTAGTATCAAAATATGAAATAGGTACAAAGCCTATTTTTTCAGCTTTAATTCCAGCCCAAAAATCTTCTACGCTGTTACCGATAGGAGTAATTGCTCCCATTCCAGTTACTACAACTCTCTTTTTCATCATTGACCTCCAAAAACAAACATCAATTTATCATAAACCCAATTTTATTAATAATTAAATTGCCATTCCACCGTCTACACAGAATACCTGACCGGTAATATAGTCAGACTTATTTCCTGCAAGGAATACAACCATATTGGCAATATCTTCAACCTGACCTATTCTGCCAAGTGGAATAGAAGCTTTTGCAGACTCGAGAACATTTTCCGGCATTGCCTTTGTCATCTCTGTTTCAATGAATCCGGGTGCAACTGCATTAACACAGATTCCACGGCTTGCAAGCTCTCTTGCAACAGACTTTGTAAGTCCGATTACTCCGGCCTTTGATGCTGAATAATTAGCCTGTCCGGGATTACCAATAACTCCGGATACTGAAGAAATATTTATAATCTTTCCGCTCTTATTCTTAAGGAAATTTCTTGAAAGATGACGAATGGTATTAAAAGCACCCTTAAGATTAGTATTCAGTACATCATCAAAATCCTGTTCACTCATTCTCATAATAATATTGTCTCTTGTTATTCCTGCATTATTTACAAGAATATCAACCTTACCATATTTATCAAGAATCTGCTTAACCATTTCTTCTGATGCCGCAAAATCAGAAACATTACAGCCAATAGCCTCTGCCTTACCGCCGTTTCCTTCTATTTCGCTTACAACCTGCTCTGCTCTTTCCTTTGAACCATTGTAATTAACTATTACAGTAGCGCCCTCATTTGCAAGAGCAACTGCTATTGCTTTTCCGATTCCTCTGCTTGCACCTGTAACAAGGGCAACCTTTCCTGTAAGCATCTTATCTTCCATGCTCTTCTCCTTTAATTATCTGCATTAACCTTAATAACTTAATCCTATTTTGACAAATATTTATTAAGCATACATCTTATTTCAAAGATATATATTTATTCAATTTCAGAAAGTTTCTCAAGATCCTCAAGTTTTTCAACATTAATTGCTTTAAGCTCTGTGTCTGTTTTCTTAATGAATCCGGCAAGAGTCTTTCCCGGCCCTATTTCAACAAAGGTAGTAACACCCAACTCCTTAAGCTTAAGTATTGTTTCTCTGAATCTTACAGGACTTGAAACCTGCTTTGTAAGCAATTCCTTGATATTATCAGATTCTGTAACCAAATCAGCAGTAACATTACTGATATAAGGTACAGCCGGCTTATTAATTTCTACATCCTTCAATACTTCAGAAAGCTTTTCTCCTGCCCCCTGCAACAATGCTGAGTGGAAAGGTCCGCTAACCTTTAACGGAAGGCATCTTCTTGCTCCGGCCTCTTTTAACAGCTCACCAGCTGCAAGAACAGCCTTTTCTTCTCCTGTGATTACAATCTGACCAGGACAGTTATCATTTGCTATGGAAACAATTCCGTCAACCTTAGCAAGTGTTTCTGAAATGACGTCTGCATTGAGTCCTATTACTGCCATCATCGCTCCTCCTACAGGATACGCTTCCTGCATATAAAGGCCACGTTTTCTGATAACTTTGAATAAAGACTCATCATCACATACATTTGCTGCTGCCAAGGCACCATATTCTCCAAGGCTTAATCCTGCACAATAGTCAGGCTTATAACCTTTTTCCTCGATAGCTCTTAATATAGCCACTTCGGTAGTAAGTAAAGCAACCTGAGTATATTCAGTAATATTCAGATTTTCATTTTCTTCAAAGCAAAGGCTTGCTACATCTATTCCTGTCGCCTTTGAAGATGTATCAAATACATCCTTAGAAACCTTAACTGCGTCATAAAAATCTTTTCCCATCCCGGTAACCTGAGCACCCTGTCCAGGGAATAAAAATGCGATTTTACCCATAAATATATCCTTTCACACAGAACTGAACTTAAAAGCCTTACTTCATAAGTGCGTTAAATTCGCCCATCATTTCGTCTATTATTTCCTTACAGCTCTGCTTCTTCTTAATAAGACCTGCAATCTGTCCTGCCATAACAGTTCCGTTAACAACATCACCATCAATAACAGCATTTCTCAAAGAACCAAGAGTAAGCTTCTCAAGTTCCATGAAATCTGCACCTTCTTTTTCAAGTCTTAAATATTCCTTAGTCATAGTATTTCTGATACTTCTTACAGGATGGCCTGTTGATGTACCTGTAACAACTGAATCAATATCAGAAGCCTTGCATACCTTATCCTTATATTTCTCATGAACAATTGATTCATCAGCAACAACGAATCTTGTTCCTATCTGAACAGCCTTTGCACCAAGCATAAACGCTGCTGCCATTCCACGTCCGTCACCGATACCACCGGCACCGATTACCGGGATATTAACGGCATCAACAACCTGTGGAAGCAGTGCCATAGTTGTGGTCTGTCCAATATGTCCGCCACTTTCCATACCTTCTGCTACAACAGCATCAGCTCCTGCTCTTTCCATCATCTTAGCCATTGCTACAGATGCTACAACAGGAATAACAACTACTCCTGCCTTTTTCCACATATCCATATATTTAGCTGGAGATCCGGCACCGGTTGTAACAACCTTAACACCTTCTTCAACAACTACCTTTGCAACTTCTTCTGCATTTGGATTAAGAAGCATTACATTAACACCAAAAGGCTTATCTGTAAGTTCTCTGCACTTAATAATCTCCTGTCTTACAATCTCAGGGGGAGCAGATGCAGCACCAATAAGTCCAAGACCGCCTGCATTAGAAACAGCTGCTGCAAGATTATGTTCAGCAACCCATGCCATTCCTCCCTGTATAATAGGATATTCTATTCCAAGTAACTCTGTAATCTGTGTCTTCATATCATCTTCCTCTTTTATAACAACGCTTTTATATTTAACTCTGAATCTGTCTGACCAGAGTATAACAAAATAACCCTACTAAAAAATAAAGCATAGGCTGTATTGCTACAACCTATGCTCCATAATCACCTACAATTAAGCCTTCTTGTTTTCGATATACTCGATTACTGCGCCAACAGTAGTAATGTTCTCAAGATCTTCTGAAGGAATTTCAATTCCGAATTCTTCTTCAAGAGTCATAACAAGTTCAAAAAGATCAAGTGAGTCTACTCCAAGATCCTCCTTGAATGATGTAGCTTCTGTAACCTGTGCTCCATCGATACCAAGCTTTTCTTCCATAATCTCTTTAACTTTTTCTAACATCGTCTTTCTCCTTTTAGTAATGTAGTTATATTGATTATTATCTTTAACAGTTTCTCTAAAACTATCGCATACAAATATTAAAACATGAGTTGGTTCTTGTCAAGAAAACTTTAACCTTGCATATTACATATCTTCCATACAGTAGCCCAATTCATCAAATCTGTATGATTTCCCATCAACAACTATGCTTTCATCTATGGCATACGTTCCATCCGCTTTTTGATATTTCCAGCCATACTTGCTTTTCTTGAAGCCTTCGATTGAAAGACCGTTATCTATATTGGCTTTAAGTTCAATATTTCCCCTTATTTCCTCATCGGTGAATTCCCACCACTTTGTAGCAGAACTCATAAATCCACAGTCTGTCATATACTGACCAAGCATTATCGCTGCATCATTATTATTGGAAGTCATGGAATAATAGCTGATATCATGGATATTGGTCTGCATATCCAGTTCTTCTTCCGTTTCTTTATCAACCAAGGTAATGTCAATTGTAATTCCCAGGTTATGATTATTGGTCTTTCCATAAAAATCCGAAACCCCGTATGGTGTTGCCGTTAAATCATCATAATAGTTCAGAACATTTCCATACGTGGTTGCAGCAATATCATCATTACCATTTCCATCTATTTCAAGGTCAAGACTTTCTGCTATTCTTTCATTAATATATACAGTTCCTTCTTTCGGAATAAAAGCATCATAAATCTTTAGTATATACCCATCTTTTGCCACTTTGGCAGCAACATCTGCAAGCTTGCATGCAGAAGGATAAAGATACGGAACAACAAACTGCAAAGATTGCGCATCTATTTTAATTTTTTCATAACCGGGTACTGTCTTTCCTGTCAGTTCAGGAACCGGATTGTCATGAATTGTAATATCTGATTCAAAACTGTTTCTTATATCATATATACACATATTACCAAGAAACTCTGCCAGATTAATCATGCAGTATCTGGTATCAACATATCCATACTGACCATTTTTGAGCAGTATCTTAAATCTTCCGTTGCTTTCTTCAACAACACTATAGCACTCCCCAACATCCACATTTGCAATCTTGTTTGAAGAGTCTGCAGTATCATATACCTTCAGATTGGCTACCGGCCATATAGTGCAATAATCTGATGTTGTCTCTCCCACAACCTTCTTTTCATCAGACTTGATTTTCTTATCGGGTTCATCCTCATTATAAGCGATTACTCTGAATGATAATTCGGTACCCGAAGGCAGCCAGTCTACACTATATGAAAAAGTATTCTCTTTAATTGTCCCATCAACCTTAAAAGTTTCAAGAGTTTCATATCCGGAAGCCCCCGGGCCTCTTTGTTGTAGTTCATAGATATTTTTTACCGATTCATTGAAGGTAAATATATATTTGCCCTCTTCGTCTCTCTTGCAGTCAAGAATAATATCCTTGGGCATAAGATCAGCCCTTTTAATTTCAACTGCTGTACTATATGCACTGTAGAATTCTATATCATCTATCTTTTTAGAGGTCCTTGCCCTAAAACTTATAGGCTGATCCGGACCGGGAAAATCTATATCTTCACCTATTACAAAAGTTTTCCTTCCCATTTTATCGATTTCAACAGGCTCCCACTCCCCTGTATTTCTCAGATAAAATAAATGAATATCTCCCTCTCCTTCAATCGGCCACTTAACTTTAAGGCTCTGACTATCAAGACCTGCCTCAAGTTCCGTTGTAAGTTCCGGAGGGATCAGTTCAACCGGATTAATTGTTTCCTCCATGGTATTATGGAAAATGGACAAATCAAAAAGTCCAAAAAGTTTTCGTTTCTGTATTATTTCGTATTCTATCGTAAGCGGTTTTCCAAGCTGAACCCCGTCAATTGTGACAGAATTGTCAGTAATATTACCTAATTCTTTTCGCTCGTCATCCGAAAAAACATAAACATTTACACTTTCCACGTTATCCGGTTTTTGCCATTCTACGGTCAGAGTATTCGTATAATAGCTGTAGGTTGGTCTTATATCATCTCCGGCCATCAAAAAGAACATAAGAAAGCAAAGACCTGCCAGTAACAGCACGCCGCCTGAGATCAGCAGGAATCGCTTTGAAACGTTAAACCCAAAGCTTCTTGTCCTGCTTCTGTATCTTTTTGCCTCCTTTAATTCATAAAATCCCATATGTTGCTTTCCCTGATACTAAGTTGATATCCATACCCGGTTTTAAAAAGAAAAAACCTGCACACTCCTTAAAAGAAAGGTGAAACATGTGCAAGTTTAATCTTATCAAAAAAATATATAAATATCTATTATCAAATACAGATATTAATCAAAAGATACTATTTACCGAATTTACCAAAAATTCCTGAAATCTTATCCATTGAGATTTTTGCCTTTACACCGGTAATAATGCTGTCGATTGCACCATCCGGAATATCAACACCGATAACTGATTCGATAGCCTTTTCAGGATCCTTTGTAAGATTATCCATGAAATTAGGATCGTTTTTTGCCTTGGTTACAATTTCATCAATTTTTGCTTTAACATCAAATGCCATTTTTGATTCCTCCTGAATTCTATATGGTTTAACCATCTTCTAATATAAATATTTATATCATATATCGGCAGCTTTGGTGAATAATTTATATCCATTTTGTATATTCATATCTTTATTTTATACAATATATATTGATAAAAATATCCAATTACACATTATATTGAATTTATATCTGACATGTCCTCCAAAATCTGTTATAATAAAATGTAGTATGCTCTCACGGCAAATAATACATTAATACCTGTTAACACAGACAAACTATGAATAATATAAGAAAACAAATCAACTTAATATTCATTTCATGCACTCTTATAGTTACTATGCTATCAGGTCTGTTTTATTCTGCCCTCAGTGCACATTCCGAAACCATAGAAGAAATGGAGCAACAGGAAAGAGAAACACAGGCTGCTATTTCAAATCTCGAAAAACAGACTGCCGAAGCAAAGGCAGCACTTAACGAATTAAATAACCAAAAGAAAAATTCGGAAGCCAATGTTAAGGACTTAAAGAATCAGTCCAACAACCTAAACAGTACGTATCAGGAGTATTCTGACAAGCTTGATATACTTACCAATGAAATAGAAGTAACTCAAAAAGCAATGGAAGAAACTTCTGCCAAAATACTTGAGATAAATGAAAAAAAAGCTGCTACCGAAGCTGAAAGAATAACTCTTTATAACCAGGCTAAAGAGATGATTAAGGGAATCTATGAAAGTGGCGGAAAAGATACCTACATGAAGATACTGGTATCAAACTTAACCTCCGGAGATTTTTTCAAAAAAGCTGAATATATATCTGCAGTTATTGCATATGAGCAAAAAGTCATGAAGCAACTGAAGGATATGGAAGATGATCTTGCTTCCAAGGCTAAAGAGCTTGAAGCAAAACAGGCTGAAATTGATGCCTATCAGGATGAACTTGATGCTAAAGAGGATGAACTTACGGATCTTACCAACGATGTTCTTTCTGCTCTTAATAAAACCAATAACAATCTTTCCAATGAGAAATCAAAGTTAAAGAATTTCGATGCAAAAATAGATGAACTTTCGGCAACAATGAAAGCTTTGGAATCTGAAGTTGCCAAAGCTCAGGCAAAACTTGCCCAACAGGTTGAAAAAAGACTTGCTGCTCTTGAAGCTGCCGGACAACACGAATATCTGGGTGGTTCCTATTCTGCCTCAGACCAGGAACTTGTCTGGCTTGCCGCAACCATACAGGCCGAGGCCGGCGGTGAACCATATGTCGGAAAACTCGCTGTTGGTACTGTCATAATGAACAGAGTCAGAAGTTCGAGCTTTCCAAATGATATTATTGGGGTTATTACTCAGAATATGCAGTTTGCTTCCTACAGATCCGGTATGGTGGAAGCTTATATTAATCGCGGTCCAAACAGTTCCTGTATGCAGGCTGCAAGAGAAGTCCTTGGCGGCCAGCGTGTCGGTGAATATTTATTCTTTATGACAAGAAAGTGGGCTGATTATTACAGAATTATGGATTATAACATGATTGGTAATCATGCTTTCTTTAATCGTTGGATTACCTATCCAAAACCGGAAGAACCTGCCCCACAGGAACAGGTTACAGAGCAGCCCCAGCCTGAGCCACAACCAGAACCTCAGCAAGAGGAACAGCCGGCTTCGGAAAGTCAGTCCGAAGAACCGCTTCCTGAACTCCCAGCTGAAGAATATTCAGAACCCGAATAAATCCTTTTAGCCATGTATTAATCAATGTCGAATTCATTCAGTTTATATATAAAGATTTATATTATCTGTCAGCAGTAAGGTAATCTCTTACTGCTGTTTTCATATATTCAAACCATTGTCTTGTATCTTCGTTTTCAGATTCAAAATCAAGCAATTTATATACATATCCCTGCTCATCTGCAAGTTTATGGCTCATGGGATATACCAGTTCAAAAACCAGACAAATATGCCCTACAAGATAATCAATGGCTGACGTTCTCTCATTTCTTTTTGCGCAGTGTTTCTCATTGAATGCCTTCTTAACGTCTTCAGAGACCTGAGATGTTTTGAACTCCTCAATAGGTCTGTTATAAACCTCATTGACAGGATTGTCACAATTCACCTTTAGAATATCTATCTTATCTGCATCCCTTAATATGTTGGCAAACATTTTCTCTCTTTCTGACATTTCGTCAGGTATTATAAACATGTTATGCACTCTTATTGCTTTTTCAACAATATCTTTCTGATTTTCAAAAATATCCCATGGGACAAGCTTTGAATATAAGTTGTCAACAAACAACAAGTCAGCACCAAATTGTGCGTGGTCAACTGACTGAGAATCAAAAAAAGTTCCAAATCTTTTAACCTGTTCAAAACGACCTATATCATGGAGCATTCCGCAGGTCCACGCAAGTAATATATCTTTATCATCCAACTTAATGCTCTCTGCTATTTTTTTACAAAGATAAGCCACTCTGTATGTATGCTCAATCTTCAGTCTGATTTTGGTATCGGAGCTGTCATAGTCATCCGTATATTTTCTGAAACTCTCTTCTATATATTTTTTGTATTTGGTGTAATCCATGTTATTTTCCATTATCAAACCTCCTGTAAGCTATGCGGATTAATCATCTCAACACTCACCGACTAGTATTACTATATATGTAATAATTCTCTTTAATAAAACATTTGTCATATATCATAATTATTACTATAATATATCATATAAATATTGATTCGTACTTAATGAAAGGGCAAACCATGAAAACTAATATCATTAAAGTCACAGACACAATTTCTCAGCGTTCAGTTATTCTTGATGAAGCTGAATCTGCTGCAAAATATAATAATTTATCATCTAAGGCTACTCTTCAGCTGAGACTGCTTTCTGAAGAGCTTATTTGTATGATTCCAGAGTTACTCAATTACAGCGACGGTAAATTCTGGATTGAAAACGATGGCAATGACTATACTATTAATCTTGAACTTACAGCTTCAAGCTATGTAGGTCTTGATGTTGAAAATATTCTCGCTGTATCTACAAGCGGTAAGAATTCAGCCAAAGGATTTGTTAGTAAAATTAAAAATATGCTTGCAATCTATTTTTCTGATTCTGCTGCTGATGTTGATGTCATGAATCAGGTTCTTCCTTCATTCTATGCTGATGAATCTTCTGTCTTTATTAATACAGCTCCTCTTTCATGGTCATTGGATGAATATAGAACCAATGTATCATCTCAAGACAATTATAAAGAAAAAGAAGCATGGGATGAGCTTGAAAAATCCATCATCGCTTCACTTGCTGATGATGTCAAGGTTAGCATTGTTGGTAAAGATGTTAAACTTACAATCGAAAAGAAATTTGCATAAAATATATTTCATAGATTATGAATAAATCAAAAATAAAATCCACTTCATTGATATGAACCCAGAATTCTGGACACATATTTTGAAGTGGATTTTATTATACAGAAAATATCATTCTCTATTTAATTTTTACATTGAGTTTCGCTAATGTATTAACCACAATGCTTCTAAGTTCTTTTGCGCACTCTTCTTTCGCAAGATAATAAATATATGAATCAAGTACCAGTTCCATCGGAAGTCCTCTTCCAACCAGTTTGAAATTACGATAACCTCTTTCAATGTAAGAGTCTATTATGTCATTTCCTATAAATCCCGGTCTTTTTTTCGCTTCCTCAAAGCTTGGCGGAGTACTTCTGTTAGGACACGGAAAAGGTGTCGTCCTGTCAAACGTCAGCTGTTTCAAAGCCTCATCCTTATAATGCTCCAGCCTTCTTGGACAATTTGGATAACATATCTCATCCACAAGAATCTCTATTCTTCCGGCATACGGTTCCAGTTCTTTAAGTACAGTCTCATCTTTATTCAAATCATAATCAAGAACCACAAGTTCATAGTCTTTTTCAAGTTCTTCCTTTATGGCTTCTACTGACTTAATTCGTTTGGTTGTTGATGAAATAAACTTAAAGTTTGGATAATTTGCTCTAAGATAATCCTCCAGGACTGGCCTGTTAACCAAAACATGATTATTTCCGTTGTCCGCAACCTGCATAATAAGGTTACAATATGTATCCTGAAGATGTTTTTCCTCTATCAGTGAATTGGTAAATGTAAATTTTACAGGCACTCCAAAATCATTGTATGTCTTAATGATTTTTTCCATATCACTTTTAACTGTCAGCCCAAGAACTGCTCTTCCACCATTCCATATAGCTCCGGGAAATGATCCATAAACTGCCCCAACCGCATAGTTATCCTTAAATAACTCGGGATGCAGTTTCATATTGTTGATGATCACCTGATTCAGGTAAAAAAACACACAGAAACCCGGCAGATGCCAATAAACTTTATTATCTGTATTTTTGTCCATTCATAACTCCGTTTATTTATCAGTAATCAAACTCTAATTAACCAACTTTTATGGCCATACACTCGGACGCGGCTTATTTACGTTAATAATCTTAGCACTTTCAAGATTACGAAGAAGTAAAAGTCTTGCATAACCTGCGCATTCCGGCTTAAGCATGTAATAGCTGTAAGTATCTATCAGTGAAAAGATATATGCCGTTCTTCCTTCAATCTTAAAGTTGTTTATTCCCCTTGGCATATATTCGTTATATATCTGATCAACAGAAATAAAAGTAGGGAAATGCTGGATAGTATGTATACAGTTATGATCCCCCGCTTCACAATACCAGGGTTCAATTTTAACCTGCTTGTCGGGCGGAAGCTTTCTGTTGAGAAGAAGTGTTCTCTGACTCTTTGCAATATGTTTGTAATGGTCTCCTCTTCTCTTACAATCCGGATTACAAAGTGTATTAACCAGTACTTCAAGCTTATCTTTTCTTTCTATCTGATCAATTACATCCCACTTATTATTCAAATTATAATCAAGAACAACATACTTATAGTCTTTTTCAATTTCGGCATTTAATGTTGCTACATCCTTGATCTCCTTACAGGTAGAACTGTTATATTTGAAGTTAGGATATTTTTCTCTAAGGTACTGCTCCAAAATGGGTGAAGCAACCATAACTTCGTTCATACCATTATTTGCAACATCCATACAGTAATTGCAGAATGGATCATCCAGTTCGTTTTCAGTAATGATAGTGTTATTAAAAGTGTATCTTACAGGAATACCCTTTGCGTTAATACTCTTTACCACATTTTCAACAAAAGTTGAATCACACTGATCATGTACAATGAGTCTTCCACCATTCCACAGTGACATTGGGAAACATCCAAAAAATGAACCTATCTCAATATTCTCTCTAAAATATTCCGGATGCTGCTCCATCAAACCAAGCCAGAACATATTTAAAGGATAATTAAATCTCAGGCCCGGAAGATGATATCTTACCGGCAATGTTGTTTTATTTTCACTAGTATCCATAGTTTTCCCTTTCAAAAATATATGATATAAAAGTTATTCTACTGTTCAGCACTCTGTTGAGCTTCTTTTATTTTCTTTGGATCAATCCTCTTATATGAAAATGATCTTATTTTTGAATAAACCTCTCCAACGGCATCCTCACTGCTGTGAGCAAACACACCAATTGTGCATCCGACAAAACCACCCGCAACCTCAGTCGACAGCATTGAAATATCAACATCCTTTGCAAGTATGAAAAGATCCTTTCCAACCATAACACCAAGAACAGCCTTAAGACCCACAACAGAAATAACCAGTGTTACAAGGTCAGCCGGAATCATTACCGAACCTATTTTCTCTTCTACACCATCCTTTGTCATTATCGCATCAGCATGACATCCGCCATATTCAATACGAAGATTATAGCTTTGACTCTGGAATAGAACAAGTCCCGCTGAATGACCTTCCAAAAGACCATCTGTGCTGATTGTTGCTGCAGTCTCAAACAGGTGACCCGTCTGTCTTATACCGACATAAGAAGCATTACCAAATCCTGTTATTTTTTCCTTTGAACATTTAAGGCAAAGAGCATTATCTAATTTATACATATCAGACTTGGGATTTCTAAGGAATAAAAATTCAGGTCCCAGTTCTTCCATATTTGTGAAATCGTATAATTTATCTACTTCAGGTCTGGCTGTATATTTTTCCTGATACTCCATTTGCGGAAGTTTTATTTCCATCTTATCCGTAAGTCTTCCAACTCCCGGATTTACTACCGGCCATCCGTCTTCAAAAATAACTCTCGCAAGGAAGGTCTCTCTTCCCATTGTAGTATAGCCGTCAATCTGTCTTACACCCAGCATAACCATATACCAGTCGCCAAGTGCTGTCTGAATAAGATCAGCGTGACCTACATATCTAATGGGATATTTGACTCCAAGATGTCTATGTGTAAGTATCGGATTATTAAAGTTACCTTCATATGGTCCGAATACTTCCTTAGATCTTGCTACAGATACGGCATGGCTTGGACCGGTACCGCCTTCAGCATGAATAATATAATAGTATTCACCTATCTTATAAAGATGTGGTCCTTCCGGCCATTCAACATTCTTTAATGCGCCGTTCCAGACATTCTTGTGCTCACCAACAAGCTTAAATTCTTTAATATCAAGCTCCTGTATATAAATATACCAGTCACCGTTATATTTAGGTCCTTCCGGATTGGGATGAGTACCAATATAATAGCACTTACCATCCTCGTCAAAGAAAAGGCTTGGATCTATACCATCTGCGCCTTCTATATAATGAGGTTCTGACCATGGCCCTTTTGGATCTGTTGCTGTTACAATAAAGTTTCCTCCAAATGAAACATTCGTACAGATAACATAGAATACGCCATCGTAATATCTGATTGTCGGAGCAAAAAGACCTCTTGAAATCTCTGCATCCTTAAGTGGAAGCTGAGATTCTCTATCCAAAACATTTCCTATCTGCTCCCAATGTGCCAGATCTTTACTGTGCATAATAGGAAGTCCCGGGAAATATGCAAAAGATGAATTAACTATATAATAGTCTTCACCAACTGCACACATCGATGGATCAGGATAAAACCCTGGCAATATTGGATTACTTGCTATAACTGACATTTTATACCCCTTTCTATCACTGGTTATCCTCTGGTCTCGAGATAACTACTTCACCATTTCGCATTGATATTTTAACTTTATTATCATTTAATTTTAGTTCTTCTATCAGTTCTGCCGGAATCTGAACTCTGTGAGCCTTATCAAGAACCGCATATTCGTCCTGAGTATCCTCTGCTCTCCAGTCAATAGTTGTTTCCTTTACTCTGTCTGCATACTGTTCCTTCAATACTCTTTCAGAACTGATTTTGCCATCTCTTATTGCTATTACTCGCTTAACCTTTTTGGACAGCGCCATGTCATGCGTAACAATAAGAATTGTCTGTCCCTGATTATGCAGTTCGGTAAACACATCAAAAATATAATTTGCTGTTTGAAAATCTACGGATCCTGTAGGTTCATCGGCAAGCAGCATACTCGGATTGTTTGCAAGAGCTATTGCTATCGCTATTCTTTGCTGTTCACCTCCGGAAAGCATATTCATCTTATTATGCTTTTTATGCCCCATTCCCACAAGTTCAAGAAGTTCCATAGCCTTTGCATACTTCTTTGAAGCTCCGGAAAGATTCATCGGAAGCATGACATTCTCAATGGCTGTAAGATATGGCAACATATTTCTTCCATTATTCTGCCATACAAAACCGACACGGTCCCTCTTATATAAAACAAGTTCCCGCTCTGACATATTAAACAGATTCTGACCGTCCACCCACAATGAACCGGCACTGGGTCTGTCCAATCCACCTATCATGTTAAGAAAAGTAGACTTTC
Source organism: Lachnospiraceae bacterium (assembly GCA_024403415.1). Classification (GTDB taxonomy): domain Bacteria; phylum Bacillota; class Clostridia; order Lachnospirales; family Lachnospiraceae; genus JAILLW01. The sequence continues at coordinate 7,780 of JAKSRY010000032.1, read as the reverse complement.
CACTTCCGCTGTTTCCAATCAATGCAGTTAGTTCACCCTTTTTGACTACAAGATCAAGTCCCTGAAGTGCAAGCACTTCTGTTTCCTTGGTTTTGTATATCTTTACCAGGCCATCCGCCTTAACCATAATATCGCTGTCAGGCGCTTTTCCTGCTTCTTCTATATGCTTATTATCCTTTTCGTTAACGGATACTTCTTCATTAACTTTCTTTTTCTTCTCCGGCATTAATTCGTTCTCCGTTTTCAAGCTCTATAATCATATCTGCAGCTCCCATTAATCCCACATCATGTGTTGTCATAAGAACTGTTATACCTTCTTTTCTTGTCATGGACTTAAACAATTCAGTTACTTTTGCTGCCATAGCCGAATCAAGTTCCGCAGTCGGCTCATCTGCAAACAGCATTTTAGGTCTGTGTGCAAGGGATCTTGCTATTGCAACTCTCTGCTGTTCACCACCGGACATTTCCTGGGGCATATGGTTCATTCTGCTTCCAAGACCGACCAGTTTCAAACATTCCTCCACTCTCTGACTTGATTCTTTATTTATCTTTCCGCCTGCCATTCTGATTGAGAATTCTACATTCTGAAAAGCATTCAATGAAGGAATCAGTGATACTGTCTGAAAAACAAAACCCATTTCTCTTCTTCTTAAATTTTCTCTGTCTCTTTCTGACAGCGAACTCATATTCCTGCCATTAAAATAGACTTCACCTTCCGTTGGATTATCCAAACCACCAATTATGTTCATCAGTGTTGTTTTTCCGGAACCAGAACGTCCTTTTAATATGGCAAAAGTCCCCTGCGGAATAACTGCATTTATTCCCTTTAATGCATAAAACTTTCCTCCCGGAACATCATATGCACGTTTAATATTTACAGTTTTAATAACCGGTTCACTCATTATTCTTCACCTAATTTAAGAGCTTTTGTTACATTCATCCTAAATAACAGAACTACAAGCACAACAAGGCACAATGCCATAACTGCACCTATTATTCCATACAGCTTATACATATCTGATGCTTCAGTTATTAGTTTCATCGGAAGCATCTGATCCTTTGAGGCATATGAGGTCTGCAATATTGGTACAAACATAAAGGAAGTCAGTTTTCCTATTCCAATACCTGCTGCAACTGAAAAGAGACCTGAAAATATCTGTTCGTTAATCAACAGATGGAATATCTCCCTCTTATGAAAACCACAGGCTCTCAATACACCAAAGATAAGTTCTCTTTCTCTTATTGACATTACCCAGAAAATCAGATATCCGACGCCACACAGGATAATAGTAACTGCAAATCCCATGGTGAGGACTCCGTTTGTTCCCTGAAGAAGGGGATCCTCCATTGTCTCGTCTATATCGTTATTTCTGTTGGTATATTTCTTAAGGCTAAGATTATGCGATTCAATCCAGTTAAATATATCTTTGTTATCAGCATTCTCATTCAGCTTAACCCATATTTCATAAGGCCTTACTCCCCAGTTATTTTTCATAACATCATAATGCCCTACTATAAGGAACTGATCATCAGAGTATGTTGTTCCATCCGGATTAATTCCACTTGCTTTAGGCGCATAACCCGGGAAATAATCAAAGAAATCTACTATAGTTCCCGTGAGTGACTCTCCTCTTTCGTTTGAATATGTAATACTGTCACCCACTTTATAGTTATGAATATTGGCAAATGATCTTGAGACCAATATTCCATTCCTATTTTCTGCAAGTTCATTTAAGTATGTGTAATAATGCTTCTCGATAATTGATCTGTCAACATTCGTTATCTGTCCAAACTCTTTTGTATGAATTCCCATAAGAGTTATAGCAATACGACCTGTTGTTCCCTGCTTAACAAAAGCTTTGTCATCAAAAAGAACCTTTGTATATTTTGCTGCAAAATCCATCGTTGCATACTTCGAAAAATCAGGCTCTTTATATTCGCCCGTAGGTCTGTTATTCTCGTCAACCTTTTGAGGCCAGTTTTCCTGAATAATAACATCAGCACCATCCTTGTATGCCGTGTTATCGACAGCATTCTGTAATATGGTTCTTGCAACAGTTGCATGAAACATTCCAAGCGAAATAGTCATTATAAGAAACAACATAATGAGATGCTGCTTCTTGGTGTTTTTCATATTCTCCTGGAATGAAATGAATCCTGCCGGAGATGTTCTTCTCTTCGTAATGAAATAGATAAGCCTTATAATATACGGCTGTATTCTTAAGAAAAACAATCCTGCACCGACAATGAATACGGAAGAACTGATGTATAACAAAGGATCCAGACTTTCTCCCGTCAAAACCGCACCCGATAAGTCGGCACTGTTTTTATTGAAGCTGTAATATCCGTAAAAAGATACACCAAGCAAAACAATATCTATAAATAACTTTTCCCACAAAGCCTTCTTCTTAAGGGCTTTTTGCTGCTTCAGATTAACAATTGTAACTCTGCTATGCTTAATAGCCGGAAGTGTTATACTCATCAGGGTTACTCCCATTGCTATCAGAAGGTACATGGTTGCTTCATCCGTAAATACCACGTTGAGACTCCTTGAAGTATCAAATTCAAGAAAGTTTCTTGTAGAACCAAGAATACGGCTGAACAGGGTTCCCAATGGTACACCTATAAGACTTCCGGTAATAGTCAACACAAGTCCCTGATAAAGATATAATCTGAATATCTGTCCACCGGAACTGCCTCGGCTCTTAATAACAGAAATTTCATTCTTTTCCATCTCATACATCTGTCCTGAGATCATGAAAAGGAATGCTGCCAGCATAACAAGTACGGGAATCTGTAAAATAACAAGTGTTGCTGAAATTCTGTTTTTCTTTAAGATATAATTTTCAAGTATTTCTTTGAACTCATGTATTTTTACAACGCTCTTAAACTTACTCTTTGTTTTTAAGTGTTCTGCGTTATTAATAATAGTTTCAACCTTTTCTGATGTAATATCATCATACTCATACATTGAACTGTAATTTGCAGAAATAGAATATTTGATAGCATTCTCACCTGTAAACATTTCCTTAAATGTTTCAAAGGGCATCAGACAGCCTGTTGATAAAAGTTTATTGTCCGGCTGCCAGTAAAAATCACCATTATCTGCAGGCTCAAATACACCTTTGACAACAAATCTTAATGCTTTTCCTTTAGCATCCTTCATATGGTCAAATGCAATAGTCTCACCTACAAGAAATTTCTTATCAACAAGACAATCCTGACTTACGATAACCTCAATTCGACCTTCTGAATCGATACCTGTTTCGGAAAAAATTTCTCCACTAAGCATTTTGACATGGTTTTCGATATCAGACATACCACCAAGTACTATATTAAGCTCTGCTACGTCTGATCTGTTCATTTCAGAATGAGCGACTGCCTTGGTAAGATTATAACTATAAACTGTCTGTTTTGGGGTAAGTCCAAGATCACTCGGAACCTTACTCATATATTCTTCGAGTTTTTTTATAGTTGAACCGCCTCTTTCTTTATTACATGTAATAGAAAAAGAGGTCATTGTAGGCCAGGTACCATCGGTAGCCAAATGGTTTTTAAACTCATCATTCAGCAACCTGTCGTAGGCAGATTTTTGATATAAGGGAAAACTTACAACCGTTGCCACAAGAAGGATACATCCAAGAAGTAGGCTTAAGTTCATCCATCTTTTATGCCACATTTTCTGTAACATTATTCTAAGCATATTTCAGTTCCTTCCTCCAGGCCATAAGCAACCCAATAATTATTAGAATCAGAACCACCGGGAACAAAACTTACATATTTATCTCCATCCGTGGTTCTCACAGCAACATAAGTGTCTTTTCCCACCATTTTAACGGCACTCTTGGGAACAAGCACAACATTATCCATACTTCTTATTTCAACAGCAACATTAAACATGGTTCTGTTCCACCATCCGCCATCTGAAATAATACTTCCAAACTGTGAAACAATTGCTGCGTCTTCAGAAGATAATGCAATAAGGGCGTAACCCGTTTTCATCTCGCTGTCAAGAGCATATGGATTAAGTGTTACGACATCTCCTTCAATACTGCTTGTTCTTCCACTGTTATCTCTAAAAGACACTTCGGCTTTATTACCATATGAAAGCTGACCATCCTTATCCTCTACAAGCACAAAGCATCTGCTCACATCTGCGATCTGGACAATGCCCTGTTTATAAGAAATCAGATCACCTTCTTTTAAGTCTGCAACATAGGTAATTGTTCCATCGTATGGTGCAACTATATTAATAACACCTGAATATTTCTTCAGTTTTTCAAGCTGTTTCATAAGTTCATCTATAGTTTTTGTTTTTTCTCTTACAGCTCTTGTAACCTCTTTTTCCACTTCATCGGTATTCTTCTTAGACTGACGGACAATAATGTCATTCAGTCTCTCCTGCTGACGCTGTATCTTTCTCTCAATTTTACTTATCTCAATCTTATCAGGAATAACTTCTACCCTTGCGACAACGTCACCGGCTTTAACCTGCTGATATCTTTCAATACATATTTCCTTAAGATAACCGGTTCCGGTTTTTGCAGGATTGCCTAACCATTCTGAGGATGGATAGAACAAAAATCCACGTGTGGAAAATTCATGAGAAACCTTACCTGTTTCTAATTTCTTGGTAGATTTTGTCTTTATAGGCTCTTCTGAGGAAATTATCTTATCATTTTCATTAAGCCCTTCAATAATTTCGCAATATTTGCCATCCTTCATGCCAACCATTACGGAAACTCTTTTTGACTGTTCTCCATCAATTATATAAACAAAATCACCGTTTTCATCATGGTTAACAGCATCAATCGGTACACAAAGAGTATTCTTCCGCGACTTATTAACAACAACAATAACACCAAAATCACCAAGCACAATCTCGTTTGCCGGGTCATCAATATAGAACGTCGAATATACTACCGAATCTCGAGCCTTAATTCTTTTATACTCATCTGCTTCCATTACCTCATAGGTAACCTCATAACGCTTACCATTAATAAGGGCATAAACCTCTTCGGCTTTAGATATTGTGGCTTTGCTCACAAACTCGCATTTCAACTGCTTATTATTTACATTACCTAAAACAATACATTCAGAACCTTTTACAATATTCTGACCGGGCTCATAAAAATTGATGCCAACAACCATTCCCTCTGAAGAGCTTGAAATCAGAGCCTGAGATTTCTTTTCATCGATACGGGTTAATTTTGTAAGCTGATAATTTCTGTCCAGATTAAATTCATCTTCTCGGTTTTTCATTGAAACTTCAAATCTCTCTCTTTGAAGCTTGATTCTTTTATATGCACCTTCCGCAGGCATAATCATTTTGGTCCATCTCAAATAAAACGGATCATCCTCTGATTCCGGTTCCATGTCACGAATCTTGGCCCAAGCAACAGATGCCTCGTATTCGTCTTTTTTCATGTCTGATAAATCTACTACTGCATCAGACAGATATTCAAGATATTCAACATCCGCTTTATTGATTGCCTCCTGAATCTCTTCTATTGAGTCATCCATCGCCTCAGTGTTTGAATATATCAAAACATCTCCGGAATGAACCTCTTCACCCGGCAAAGCACCATATTTTTCAAATGGCAAACTTGATGTATATTCATAATATTCAACCTCAGGACATACAATAGCTGCATGAACCTCAGCATCATACATATCTCTCGGAAGTGCAAGTGCATAATTTGTTGATATACCAACCGGATCAATTAATTCCGGCACTGCTTCGTCATTTTCTGCAATATCATCACCAGCAGTCCCTGTTACATTTTCAATCTCTTTTGCTTCCGGAATATCAATCATGGCATCCTCTGAAGCACAGCCTGAAATCAAAATAGCACTGCTCATCATGATCGCTATTATTAAATTGAATAAATAGTTTTTCCTGTTAAACATAGTATTTCAACAATTCCATTTATATTTCTTATCAATCAAAAAGTTACTTCTTTACAACCTGGTCTCCTTTTTGAAGACCACTTACAATCTCTATTTTATCATCACCCTCAAGACCAATTTCTACCCATCTGACTTCACGCATATTCTCATCATTTAAGACATATACGTAACTCTTTCCATCTGCCGTATAAACTGTTCCTCTTGGTAAGCAAAGAACCTGACTTCTTTGATCAACCACTATTGTTATTGTTCCTGAGGTTCCTACTTCAATTCCTTCGTTTTCCGGAGCTTCAACAATGCTAAATGACAATGTATCGTTCCATGATGAAATATTATGAGGTGTTAATGTATATTCTCCCATTGCATCACCATACACTACCTTCATCGGAATCATCTCACCATCCTGAAAACTTGAGGCATAAGTAGGTTCATTTGCTTCAAACAAACCATTTGCATTGTCAACAATGGTCATAACAACCTCGCCTTTCTTGGCAGTGGATCCTTCAAGATTTTCACTCATTTTATGTATAACGCCGTCCATACTTGAACAAATTCTGGCTGTAGCCAGTTCGTTCTTAAGTTTGTTCAGCTGCTGCTTGTCAAATTCAATTGCGTCTTCATAATCTTCGCGCTTATATGAATAGTTTTCTTCTAAAACACTATTGCGCTCATCATTTTCTTCTACATCCTCGTCAGTTATCTCGCCATTGGAATTATAAATAAAATTAAAATAAATCTCCTGCTTATCAAATTCCATCTGTTCATCCAACTGACTTAAAAGCAATTCATTCTTCGCAATACGATACTCTACTTCGTCAATCTGCTCTTTCAAACCGTCCGTTGCAAGTTCAATAAGAACATCACCCTTTTTAACTGAATCACCTATTCTTACATGCACCTTGTCTACACGTTTTCCGCCTACTGAGAAAGCAATTTCCTGCTCTTTTGTCTGAACATACTTACAGGTAAAACTCTTCGTCAATACGATATCCCCAACGGAAACATCCACTAAATCATATGTAATTCCTTCAGGTTCACTATCAATTACAACCACCGGTTCTTCTTCAACTTCAGCGCATCCCAGCGTTGTAAATACAATACAAAGTACAATTATTAAATTAAATATTTTATGTTTATAATTGTATATTTTCATTTTCCTTCTTCAAAAAGTGGACGGTGTCAGTGACACCGTCCACCAAAATTTTTAGAACATTATGCTTCTAAACTAATTATTATTTGTTAGCATCGTCGATATATGACTTCCATGTTTCTCTGATAGCTTCAACAGCTTCAGATACAACAGAGTTAGGTCCGATGTTCCATTCAAGATCAGGACCAACGCTCATGTTAGGAATCAAATCATGGAAAGCAATAGTACCATGAGCAGCTTCAGACATCATAGGAATTGTCTGTTCAACTGCTTCCATATCGAACTTACCAGCAGCTGCTGTTGAAGGGAATCCGTTGTATCCTTCATATCCAGCAGGATCTGTACAGTAAAGCATCCAAGCAAATGCAAGATTCCATGCCTTCTGAGCATCGTAACAAGCAGGGATAGCCTTAGGGTTATCAGACCAAACGTTAATATATGATGACATCTTAGGTCCCATAGGGAACATAACGAATCCAATTTCATCCTGCATATCCTGTAAGAAGTTACCAGGTGTAGCTGCGTATTCATCTTCTACCATGAATCCAACAGTACCGTTGATGAACTCTTCTTTGTAGTAATCCCATGCAGCATCCTCAGGATCATGCTGGTCATACTTTGTAAACATATCAACTGTCCACTCAAGAGCTTCAAGAGTCTCAGGCGCTTCAAGGTTGTAGTAGTATCCATCAGCGTTCTTTCCAACATATGAACCACCGT
>JAKSRY010000031.1 GCA_024403415.1 Lachnospiraceae bacterium | reverse complement strand
TAGATGATTCAAGAACTGTAGCACAGAAGGACGTAAAGGCTGACAAGACAGTAGACCAGAAGAAGGTAGATGATTCAAGAACTGTAGCACAGAAGGACGTAAAGGCTGACAAGACAGTAGACCAGAAGAAGGTAGATGATTCAAGAACTGTAGCACAGAAGGACGTAAAGGCTGACAAGACAGTAGACCAGAAGAAGGTAGATGATTCAAGAACTGTAGCACAGAAGGACGTAAAGGCTGACAAGACAGTAGATCAGAAGGAAATCAAGGACGAACTCGAAGTTGAACACAGATATGCTGCTGTAGCAGTAGCTGAAGAATCATACTATGGTGAAAGATTCAATCCTCCTGCAGATGACGATACAGACACTGATACAGATACTGATACAGATACTGACACCGATACAGATACCGATACAGATACCGATACAGACACTGATACAGATACTGATGATGACGGAGATGTTCTTGGTAGAAGAAGAGATGACGGTGATGTTCTTGGTAAGAGAAGAAGACTTGACCAGGCAGTTCTTGGTAAGAGACGTGCTCCTAAGACAGGTGAAGGTATGGAACTTGTTGGATGGCTCATGGGCTTGACATCTTCACTTGGTGCAGCTGGTGCAACAACTGGTGCTCTTAAGAAAAAGAATAAGAAGAACAAGAAGAATGATAAGTAATTATTACTTCTTCAAAAACTTCAAAAAGTAATATGATATACCGGCTGGGAAACTAGCCGGTATATTTTTATGCTTCACAAACAAAAAGCCACACTAAAGTATATAGGTATACTTTAAGTGTGGCATATATTAATCATAGATCAATTCTGTTTATCTGCCTCGAGTTGTGCTATTTTTTTCTGTAATTCTAGAATTGAAGCATTTTGTGATGCAATAATGTCATCTTTTTTAGCAATAATAGCATCCTTATCAGCAATGGAAGCATTTTTGTCGGAGATGGCCTGATTTAATGTGTCGATTTCGGATTGGCGACTCTCGTAACCCTCATTACGTAATGTTTTGTTATGAAGTTTTTCATCAAAATAAGTTAGTATCATATCAGTAACCTCAGCACGATGTTTAGCTAAGATATCTGTAAGGATATCATTATCTAAACAATAATCTATTGCTTTGTCTATTGCTACATTATTATTAAGACCGGATGACTTAAATTGTCGTACCTTATCAATGAAGAATGAATAATCATGTAAACGTCTGCAAGATTCAAGCAACTTATGATTTTCTTTAAAGTTTATATTTATACAGCGGACAGTACATTCTAAATCTGGTTTTAAGGGGGAATCCTTAAAAGAATCGGATAAACGCAATATTTTTTCTTCAGGTTCATTACGTTCTCCATTATAGAATACTATACACTGAGGACAAGGCAATTTTATTAAAGTCGAACTATATATGTCATATTGATTGGCTATTATATATCCAGAATATAGTCTGCCTAAATAGATGGCACCTCTAAGTGGCATATTAGGATTAAATGTTGATTGATGCTCATATAGATTAATTGTAAAAGACACAATAAAAGCGATATCATTTTTCATAGACATATATATTGCATCTTCTAAAGTAACGATGGTGAGATCATCTATATTTTGATTATTAGTTCCATTTATGGCGTTATATAATTCAAGTAAATCTTTTTTATCACGAAAAGCACGAAGAAAAAGACTATCTTTATACTTTCTTCGAACGAATAGTTTTTTAATATTATGTTTAAATTTAGAATTGTATGAATGCAATAATGGCATTAAGATGTGACCTCCATATGAATTAATAGATTTAGGACGGTAATGGTATTGTCTGAACTGATGCAGACAATGAAATGATTTATCAGATGAACATAGTATAGGCGTGAGAGTGTGTAGAGTCAATGGGAGTGGAAGAAGATTATAGTATACAGATTTAACGAAAATTTAGTGCCGCAAAATATGAACATATACTATATATTGTAGTTTGTAATGAGAAGATTAGTGAAAATGCATATGTTTGTCCACATATTGTATTGTGCATATTGCTAGCAAATATTTTACTAATAATAGAATGTTATTGAAATGAATCAGCTTATGTGAGTAGAATTAAATTATCATATAAGCTGTTTTGCTTTTAGTATGTTGGACTGAATAATTGATTCCAATTCTTTTTTATCAAATCTATGATCTAAAATTCTAAAGAAATCCAGCTTGAAAATATTTTTAGGCAGGAGTTCTTATAATTATAAGGTTTAGATACTCCTGTAGACAGGAGGCATATGAAGAAAGTATATGAGCAATTAACTTTGAGGGATGAATTTGTTTTTGGCAAGGTAACAGAGGATGAAAGAATTTGTAAGATGATTCTTGAATCTCTGCTAAATAAAGAAATCGAGATTGCAGGTGAACCGGTTAGAGAAAAATTCATCAAAATGAAAAAAGAGGGAAAGGCTGTTAGATTTGATTTATATGTGAAAGATTCCAATTCAAGAATCTTTGACACGGAGATGCAGAACGAAGGTAGTAATGTTGATAAAAGATACCTTCCTAAAAGAAGCAGGTATTATCATAGTGCAATCGATTCAGATGAATTGAAAAAGGGAAAATCTTATCTTGAACTGAGTGAAACTTATGTGATTTTCATATGTACATATGATCCTTTTGATAAGGGAAAATATTGTTATACATTTAAGAAAAAATGTAGAGAAATAGAATGCTTAGAATTAGAAGATGGTACAGTAACAATCTTTTTCAATACAGAAGGAGACTTATCAAAGGCTCCAAAGGAAACAGCGGCATTGTTAGAATACATCAAAACTGGTAATGTTACTAATAAAGTTACTTTAGAACTTGATGCAGCAGTAACTAGAATACGAGAAAATGAAGAATGGAGACGGGAATATATGTTGTCATGTATGTGGGAAGAAGATGCAAGAAATGAAGGAATACGTATCGGAGAGGAGAAAGGAGAAGAAAAAACACTTGTTTCTCTTGTGAAGGATAAACTTCTTAGCATATCGGAAGCTGCAAAAAGACTTGGTATAACTGAAGAAGAGTTTAGTAAGAAGTTGTAAATAGCAAATAATAACATACTTTCGAGAAATGAAGATTTTTCAATTAAAGATTTTCTTGAAATGTTCAATTTGCTACTTTAATATATTTTTATAAAGCAATATTTCTATATCAACGTAGGTACAAAGTTGAGTTTTCAATCGAATGCGTAGAGTATTCTAATTTGTATCTGACGATCTATTTATTTCTATTATTTATATTATTTTTATCCCAGAAATTCTTGCTTTTAATTCACTATTGTTATGAGCAGGAGGTGATGGGATTATACGCGGCCTTCTGCCAGAAGGAGGTTGCAAATGAATAACGGAAACAGAGAGTACAGAAGTGATGTTTTTAGTATGCTGATGGAGGATAAAATGAATGCCTTATCAGTATATAATGTATTAAATGGGTCGAATTATACTGATCCAAATGCTGTAGAAATGAAGACACTTGATAAAGGGGTATCTCTTACAGTAAGGAATGATTGTGCTTTTGTTGTAGATGCTGCATTGAGTATTTATGAACATCAGTCTACAGTATGTCCCAATATGCCAGTGCGAAATTTAATTTATTATACGACTATTGTGCGTGAGATGATAAAGAACCATAATATATATGGTAGGTCATTGATTAAGATTCCTATACCAAAATTCGTAGTCTTTTATAATGGAGAAGAAAATCAAAAGTCAGAATATTATATGAAATTGTCTGATGCTTTTGAGAAGAATATCGAGAATCCTGACTTGGAATTGAAGTGTATTGTATATAATATAAACTTTGGTAAAAATGATGAACTTCTTACGAAATGTAATATATTAAAAGATTATATGACTTTTGTTGAGTATGTCAGATTTTATCATAAAGAGCAAGATTATGATGAATTGAAAGAGGCAATATACAGAGCTATTGACCGTTGCATAGATGAAGGTATTTTAGTTGATTTCTTTAAGAATAACAGATCAGAGGTAGTCAAAGTGACACAGATGGATTATACATTTGACAGACAAATAGAACTGGAAAGAGATGATGCTTGTAAAGAAGGATTTGCGGAAGGTCATGCAGAAGGTCATGCAGAAGGTCATGCAGAAGGTCATGCAGAAGGTCATGCAGAAGGTTTCTTGAGTGGTAAATATGCGATGTTATATCAGCTTGTAAATGATAAAATTATAACGATTGCTGAGGCCGCAAAACAGATAGGGATTTCTGAATATGAGTTTATGGAGAAGATGAACAACTAGCTGATTGTTAGAAAAATTGAAAATTACTATAAAACTAATTACGCGTGAAAGTGTTAAATATGAAAAAGATACCTAAAATAAGTCAGAACAAGAAACAAATAGCAGATAAGAATAAGCTTATAGCAACCTCAGTCTTTAACAACAAATTGAGAATGCTCAAGAGTGCTATGTCAGAATCAATTAATAAGGAAGCTCTCAATATAGATTGTGATGATATAGAGGAAGACACTCAATATACAATATTTATATCATTATCTGATGGCAAAAGTCGTGCTCGTGTCTGCCATACTTCCGATGCTGATTATGATAATGCCTGGAAAAAAGTAGCTAAGTTAGCTAATGATCTTGTCGATAGATATAAGATTAAACCTGTCTGGGTTAAGGCAGATATTGTTGATGTTGTTCAGAAAGTGAAGTTTAGGGATGTAAAGACAGCTTTTTTGTCACTTAAATATGAAAAGTTCTTTCGAAAAGGCGTATCTTTAGACTCAAAAATGAAAATGGCATTTCTTGAATCTGAAGCAAACTCATATAAATTGTATGATTATACTATGCTACCTTCTTCTAAATGGAAGGAAGGCGATGATTTGGTTCCGTGGTTTAATGTTAAGCAGGCCGTTCAATATCTTGAGTGGAATGATAAGAAGGATTTTCCATTTTTGGAGCCCAATGCATATTTTTTTGACTGCAGAAGTTTCTTTTTAGATACAGATGGTAAAGTGTACGAATTGTATAAATACGGAACGAATTGTGGTAGAAGAATTCAGGACGAAGTTGATGGTGATTTTGTAAAAAATATACTTACTACATCTTCTCAGTATTTGACCAGACAGCTTAATGCCGATGGAAGGTATATATATGGATATTTTCCTTCATTCAATTCTGTTATGAAATCTTATAACATCTTAAGACACGCAGGAACTACATGGTCATTGATGTGTGCGTACGATGTTACTAAGGATGGGTCGCTTGTTCCAACGATTAACAGGACAATAGATTATCTTATTTCGCAGATTAGATATAAGGATGATGAAACAGCCTTTTTATTAGAAGAGAAGAGCCAGGAATTTAAGCTTGGTGGAATAGGAATTGCTATTCTTACCTTGTCTAAATATATGGAGACATTCGGGGATAAAGATTATTCTGACATTATCCGTAAGCTTGCAAATGGAATAATATCATTACAGGATCCGAATTCAGGCAAACTTACGCATGTACTTAATGCTGTTGATTTTTCTGTTAAAGAGGCCTTTAGAACTGTTTATTATGATGGTGAGTCTTCTTATGCATTGACTAAGGCATATGAGATTACAGGTGACATCGAGTATTTGAATGCGGCAAGGTTATCCATAGATTATTTTATTGAAAAGAACTATATTCAGTATCGTGATCACTGGCTTGCATATGCAATGAATGCTTTTACCATGCATGTTAAAGAGGAAAAATATATAACTTTTGCACTTAAAAATGCCTGGGAGAATCTTGATAAGATTTATAATCAGCCAACGTCATACCATACATATCTTGAATTGTTGATGGAAACATATGATTTATATTTAAGATTAAAAGAGGGCGGCTGTGAAATAGAGTATTTTAGGAGCATAGATGAAAGCAGGATTATCGATACTATTAAGCATAGGGCATGGCATATGTTAGATGGTTATTTTTATCCCGAGTATGCAATGTATATGAGCAAACCGGATAGTATTGTCGGATCGTTCTTTGTTAGGCATGATGGCTTCAGAGACAGAATAGATGACAATCAGCATTTCATTGATGGTTATGCAAAATATTATAAGATAATGTGTAATCGAAATGTTAATTAATAGCTAATTTACAGAATTGTGAGGGAGAGGTATATGGCTGACTATTTTGAGATAATGCAGAAGAATGAACCTTATGTAAGTCATTTCATGGAGATGCCAAAGCATTTGCAGGGAAAAGCAAGAAAGTTATTGAGAGAACTTGAAAATCTTGGTGATGATCAATACGAAAGAAGAACAGAGATACTTAAGGATCTGTTTGGAACCTATCATCCATTAGCTTTTCCGGGTAAGGGATTTATGTGTGATTATGGATTCAATATTCATTTTCACGGCTTGGCAGTTATAAATTATAATGTTGTAATGCTTGACACGTCCCCTATTCATATTGGTGAGGGGGCTTTTATAGCACCGGGAGTATGTTTGGCATGCTCCGGTCATTCCCTTGTAGGAGAAGAGAGGGTTAAGGGAATAGGAACCTCTGCTCCTATAACGCTGGAAAAGAACGTATGGATTGGTGCAAATGCAACGATTGTTGGGGGAGTTACCATTGGAGAAGGGTCGGTAATTGGCGCCGGAAGCGTAGTATTACATGATATTCCAGCTGGTGTTGTTGCTGGCGGAAATCCCTGCAAAGTTATAAGAGAAATAACAGACGAAGATAGACTTGATAAGTAAATATAGCAATAATATAGCGGTCATAACATGGAAAATGTATATGACCGCATTGCTTATATCGGAAATATAATGAATCCTATTACTTTAGGAAGGACATTATTGCAACAACAAGCATTATTAATAGCATCACAATGATTACTGTTCTTTGAGTTGTTGTTCGTCTGCTTATATTAACTGAACCACTGTGAATGTCAGAATAATCATTTGCAGCGCTATTGTTAGAATTATTGTTCTTCTGATTGTCATTTTGAGAATCTTTGTTATATTCGTCAGGAGCACTATCAACTGCTTTGCCTGTCAATAACTGACATAACTTCTTACCAAGACGAATGAAATCATCTTCGCTATATCTGTAAGCAGCCGGTATTCTGTCTTTAGAGTTCTTGTTATATGCAAGTAACTCATCATCAAATTCAAGATATATTACAGATCCAAATTTTGATTTAATATATTCGGTGAAGTTCTGGATAATAACATCAAGAACTTCGTTAGCAGACAAATCTTCTTCAGAATAAGAGTGAATTGACTCATCACTTGCGAGCATATATTTCTTTGCCCTTTTAGGCAAACATATAATGATTTTGTTAGTAGGATAGTTCTTTATTAACCAGTCACAAAAGTTATCAAATCCTGTTACCATCGCTTCAGCAGGTAAATCTTCAAAAGCAACCTGTTCATAGCTCAAACCTTCGAATTCAGGCATTTTAACCATTTCAGGAAGAAGCTTTGAACCAATCTTTTGATTTTGGGTATAGGTAGTTCTGCCATTGTAGGTAACTTTATACATTGCAAAACTTAATGCCATAAGATCAATCATAAAATAATCGGCCTTGTTTGTCTCAAAGTCCTTCAAGGCATAATTGTTAAGATCATAGTTAACCATTTTGCGATTAAATGGAGTGGCATCCAACTTGTCAATGTCGTCTACATGTAAACCAAGCGGAGCATCACATGATGACCATATACTTAACTCGTGCGCACATTTTTTAAGTCTGAAATTTGACTTAAATGGTTCATATTCAAATAAGTTTTTAGTACAACCGGTTCCTATGAGGTTAATTGTCTTCATGAAATCTCTCCTTAATCGCTATCAGATTAATCTTTATGACCATATGATAGCATAAATAATAAATTTATTCATCAATTATGACTTATATGCAGTCTACCAATTTGATGTTGTCTGTGATATATTCTAGAAAAGAAAGATGCCGGTTATTGATACTGGTATAGCAAAGGAATACAGAAGATTATATGAATAAATCAGTTTATAAAAGAACAACAAAATACAGTCTGAAACATAAACGAACAGTGTCAGCATTGATTATAATGTCTATTTTTTTACTTACAGCATGTTCAAAAGAACCCGAACCGGAACCTGAGGTTAAGGAGACTAAGATTGAAGTTGAGATGAATTATGATTTTATTCCAACAGATGAATCAGTACCTGAAGAAGAAAGATATCATTATGCCCCTGCTGTTTTAGAATTTTGGGTACCGGATGGTTTTGAAGCAGCAGAAGGAACAAGTCAGTATCTTTATAAAACATATCCTAAAGATGTATCAAGTATAGATCATCTTGTAAGTAATGAGACATTTGATGTTAAAAAGATAAATGGTGCTGAATATAAGGCTTCAATTCAGGCAGATATTCAGGAGGCTTATGGTGATGAAATTGAAATTAATATAACAAGGTTTACCAGAATCGAAATAGATAAGAGACCCGGCCTATGGGTTGAATATGAATATGATTTTAGGGATGATCATTATAAAGCCCTTGATGTAGTTATTTATAATGGTGATGAGATGCATTTTATGTATTATCTTCAGGGTGCAAAAGCAGACTGGATGAATGATTTCATCAAATCTGCAAATTCCATAATTATTACTGATAAATAGACATATTATAAAGGTAAATAGTCAGATAGATGGAAAAAGACAGAAAAATTGATTTATTGTTAAAGCGGGAACTGAATATAAAAGGAATTAATGTAAAAGTAGTTGACATCGTTTTCGCTACTGTTATCTGGATACTTGGAATCTTTTTAAGATATAAACTGTTTCCAATTCAGTCAGGAGATTATGTAGGTTGTCTTGAAATCTGGATGAATAAGATTAGAGAGTATGGTGGGTGGAAGTCCCTGAAGTATGAAATTTCGAACTATACATCGCCATATATGTATCTTATGTGTCTTGTATCGGGTGCGGACAACACTCTTTATGCGCTTAAGTGGATATCGGTTGCATTTGACTATATTGCTGCGATAGCTATGTTTATGATTGTATGGCAGCTTACAAAAAATACCCGTAAATCCATTCTTGGAATGTCATTTCTTATATTAAGCCCAACAGTATTTGTAGACAGTGCATATTGGTGTCAGTGTGATATCATATATTGTTCATTCATTCTTTGGGCAATATATTTCTTCCTGAAAGATAGAAGTGAACTTTGTATGCTTATGGTGGGAATAAGTTTTGCGTTCAAACTGCAGGCAGTATTTATATTACCATTCCTGGTTATAATGTGGCTTAAGAAGAAAACAGTAAGAATAGTTGACTTTCTTTTCATTCCCGGAATATATGTGATCTTGCAGCTTCCGGCAGCTATGTTTGGACGTCCGATTGGAGATTTGATGACAATATACTTTAATCAGGCAGATACCTATCCCTGGTGTACATTGCAATATCCCAATGCATATATCTTTTTTGATGAAAACTATACTGCAGGTCATTACTTTAATGAACTTTCAGGAGCAGGAACCTTTCTTGCTGTAATAGTGTTGGGAGTTCTTGCATATTATATTTATACTTCAAAAGTAAAAATGACGCATAATTTCATTATTACGCTTGCTTTATTTTCGGTAGCAGTAACAATATATCTTTTGCCGCATATGCATGAAAGATATGGATTTATTATTGATCTTCTGGCAATTATATATGTGATTTTAAGACCAAAAAAGTTTTGGATTTTGCTTGGATTTACGATAGTTTCGATATGCTCATATATGCCATTTCTTGTAGGCAAAGATATTATTTCCATGCCTGTTCTGGCAATCATTCTGCTGGGACTTATCGGATTTACAGGGTATGATTTATATTCTCAGATTAAAGAACAAGAATCCATTCAGGAAGCCAGCGAAGACTAAGGCCCCAATTTTTTGAAACAGGAAGTCCTGAGATTACGGGGAAGAAGATTATAAACATCAGAATAACAGCAATACTGAAGCCCATGAATATTTTTTTCATAATGGGCTTTTTTTCTGTCAAAATTTTGATTGAATATCCCAATGCAAGCATTGAAAAGATTGCACTTGGAAGATAGTGGTATATAAATGTAATTCTTGATACGGTAAACCAGGGGACATACTGAACAAGATACGAGATGAAAAGGAATCCGGCCTTTTCATCTTTTTCAATGATAGCATGGAAGAAGCAGAAGAATACTCCAAGCAGGCCGCCCCACCATACCAGAACATTTCCCATGTAAGACACTGAACTTACCAGGTTGTTTCCATCAACATTATCATTTGCAGCAAGAAGCGGCTTCCATACTGTAGGCCATTCATAAAATGGTGATGAATAGTAATGCTCGGCAACAAGATTCTTATGATAATTAAGCATATAATTGGTATTTCTTAAAGTTCTTGCAATTAGACCCGTATGTCCATATCCGATAGATAATCCGTTCTCATTAAATTCAATTGTCATATCGGTACTGCCCATCTGTGCATATTTTTCGACTGCCGGAATATAAGCGAGAGTATAGAATACCAGTGGCAGGATAATAAAGAAGAAAAAGCAAAACAGGAATAACTTGAATGCCTGTCCGTTTGGCCAATACTTGATAAGATGAGCGACCATAAAAATTAGTAAGCCCAGTGCAGCGTAAACACCAGTCAATTTGGTTGCTATGGCCAATCCTATGAAAATTCCGGAGAGCATCAGAGGAATATATACGTTTTTGGGCATAAATTTTGTATATTTAAATTTCCTGTGAGAATTATCTTTATTTCCGGATACAGAATTATCACCTGAAGATAATGTGTTTGTATTAAGTAAGAGGGTATTTTTACGATACGCGGTATCTTCAACTATATATTTGTACATATAGTAATAAGACAATACTATGAAGAATGCAACAAAGATATCAATTGTAGCAATTCTTGACAAGGTATAGTGTATACAGTCAAAAGTAAAGAATATTCCCACACATGTTGAAACGAAGGTATCTTTCGAAATAAGTTTGGCGAAGCAATACATAAGCGGAATGAAAATAACTCCGAAGATTGCAGAGAAGAAGCGCCATCCAAAAGGATTCATTCCGAATATCTTAATGCCAAGGGCAATAATACACTTACCTAACTGTGGATGAGTAGTTTCGTAAGTTGGAAGTCCATGAACGAATTCGTACCCGGTTCTGCCGTGATATACTTCATCGAACATTGTGCCGTCCATGTATGTTTTTTCATATGTTGAATGGAATAAATCCTGCTCATCAAAAAGTTCGGGATAATCATAGGTATTTATCGGCGTAACGATGCCTTCAGGTCCGGTAAATACGAATTCATTGAATATTGCTTCATCATCCTGGGATACTATGCCGAGGTATCTTAGCTTGTAATTGATGGGAATTGTGTTCCACTGGAAGACAGAACCTGCATTTTGCTGTTCACAGATCAGTTCCCAGGCTCCGGAAACCTCATTAAATGCTGAGAGGGCTATTTTTCTGTTATCAAGATATCCTAAATAAATATGAAGGGTGTTAACGTCTATATACCCACCAAAGTCAATGACAATATCATGATTATCCTTATTGATTTCGTAATATGTTTCGGGGGCATTAAAATTACCAAGTCTGAAGAAAACAAGAATGGTAAAGACAAAAGAGAGTATGCCCATGATAATGCAGTCTTTCCTCGAAAGTAAGGATGGTTTTTCAATAATTGACTTGCTTTTATTGGCTTTTTTAGGCATACTATCTCCTAGAGGCTTTGAATTAATAATGCGAAGTCAGTATATCAATTTTTAAGGGGATATTCAATGAAGAAACTATTTGATTCAGTTAAAAAATGCCTGCTTGCATTGGCAGTTGTTGTGACCTGTATTGCATCTGTACCAACCGTGGAAGCGAAAGCAGTGGTTACATCTAATGGATCGATTGCAAAAGGAATAGATGTATCAAAATATCAGGGACAGATTGATTGGGCCAAGGTTGCTGCATCAGGAGTTAAGTTTGCATTTATAAGAATAGGAACAATTAAAGGTGGAATGGATCCATATTTCTTATATAACATTCAGAATGCTCAGGCCAACGGAATTAAAGTAGGTGTATATATTTATTCGTATGCTACTAATGTTGAAATGGCACAGCTTGAGGCTACACTGGTTATCACATGGCTTAATGAATTTGGTCTGCAGCTGCCGGTAGCTTATGATGTGGAAGATAAGTGTCATACAGCAATGTCGACAGGTGATTTGTTTAATATGATTAATACATTCTGTATGCTTATAGACTCGGCAGGTTATTATCCAATGGTTTATACCTATAAGAGTTTTTATCATGGAAAACTTGGAACATCACCATGGGATAAATGGATGGCTCAATACAATGATTCTTTGAATACAAGTGAGAATGTTGCATTCTGGCAGTATTCATCATCAGGAAGTGTTCCGGGAATAAGTGGACGTGTTGATATGGATTATCAGTATAAGGATTACTCAAAGCTTATTATCAATGAGGGCTTTATTGATCATCTGGGTGCGACAAGATTCTATAGAAATTATAAGATGCAGCGCGGATGGATAGAGTATCAGGGTAAGAAGTATTATGCAGACCTTCTTGGTAATATAACTAAGGGATGGTATCTGGATGCAGATGGAAGAATGTATTTCCTCGATCTTAATGACGGAGCTGTCAGAACCGGCCCGGTGGAAATATCCGGATTTACTTTCTATTTCAGTCCCGAAAATGGTGGAGCACAGCAGATGGGATTCATTGACTATGGTCAGGGAATGAAATATTTTGATCCATTCCTTAATGGAGCAATGTCTACCAGCTGGTTTGCGTACGAAGGAAAGATGCATTACGCAGATAAGAATGGTAATCAGGCTATAGGCCTTCAGGTTATAGATGGAATCAGTTATTATTTTGATGCGGAAGGCGCTCTGTTTACAAATGGACAGATTGAACTTGACGGAGTGATATATGTAGCAGATGCAAATGGTGTGCTTAGCGTTCTTCCACAGATTGACTTGTCCCTGATAGATCCCAATACGGGACTTATGCTTGACCCCACAACAGGAAACTGGATTAATCCATATACCGGTGAAGTAGTTGTTAAGCAGCCATAGTTTATGGAAAAACTGACAAGTGTGCTCTTATGTTAGTACATATACTTATGAGCAAGGATTATTTATTAATAGATAAAAATAAGGATGCCCCTTTTACCATTTTGATGGTGAAAGGGGTTTTTGGTTGATATTTATTATCTACAGCTACCTGGCAATTTCGGTGGAAGATAATTTATTAAAGAAATATCAAATAGTGTATTGACATATATCGCAGATATGATATATTTATATCAACATATGAACAGATGCTCATATGAAACAATAAAGATAAAACAAAGATAAAAAGTGATTTATCTATATTTAAGATGCTTAATGCGAAAGGAGATACCAAAATGAAAAAGACTTATAAGATTGAAGTTGATTGTGCTAACTGTGCTAACAAGATGGAAGAGGCTGCTAAAAAGACAGAGGGAGTTAAGGATTGTACAGTAAATTTCATGGCTCTCAAAATGATTGTTGAGTTTGAAGATGGAGCAGATGAAAAGAGTGTTATGAAAGCAGTTCTTAAGAATTGTAAGAAGGTTGAAGATGACTGCGAGATAGAAATCTAATCAAGACAATTAGTGGAAGGCTAATTTTTTAGTATCGAAGTAATAATATAGCAGGTTGGTAGAAAAGATGAGTAAAAAGCAAAAGAAAATGTTGTTAAAAATAATAATAGCGCTTGTTCTTACAGCAATAATAAGAGTAATGCTTATATTTGTCCCAATGGAGTATTCATTCATGTTGGGAAAACTGGAAATTAAGTGGTTACAGCTTATTTTGTTCCTGATTCCTTATATTGTAGTTGGAAGCGATATTGTTAAAAAGGCATTTAAGGGCATTAAAAACAGACAGGTATGTGATGAAAATTTCCTTATGGCTGTTGCAACTATAGGAGCGTTTGCTCTTGGAGAATTCTTTGAAGGTGTTGCTGTTATTCTTTTCTATCAGATTGGTGAACTTTTTCAGTCATATGCGGTTGGAAAGAGCAGACGAAACATTTCGGAGCTTATGGATATACGTCCTGATTATGCAATGATTGAAAGAGACGGTGAATTAGTTTCAGTTGATCCGGATGAGGTTGAGATTGGCTCAATAATTGTAATCAGACCGGGGGACAAGATTCCTCTTGATGGAATTATTGAAGAAGGAAGAACTACCATCAATACATGTGCGATTACCGGTGAAAGTGTTCCGAGAACAGTTGATGTTGGCGATGAGGTTATCAGTGGATGCGTTAATCTTTCAGGTGCAATAAAAGTAAGAACAACAACAAACTTCGGTGAGTCAACTGCTGCGAAGATACTTGATCTTGTTGAGAATGCAAGTTCAAGGAAATCAAAGTCCGAGAATTTTATCAGTAGATTTGCAAAAATATATACACCGGCTGTATGTATTGGAGCTTTATTGCTGGCAGTGCTGCCACCTTTATTCATGCTTATCATTGGTAATGATCCACAATGGTTTGAATGGGTATACAGAGGGCTTACGTTCCTTGTTATAAGCTGCCCGTGTGCATTGGTTATTAGTATTCCGCTTACTTTCTTTGCAGGTATTGGTGGTGCCGGAAAAGCAGGAGTTCTTATTAAGGGATCTAATTATCTGGAACTTTTGTCAAAGACCAAGTATATACTGTTTGATAAGACTGGGACTGTTACTCAGGGAGTTTTTGAGGTTGCAGGTCTTCATCATAATGAGATGGAAAACGACAAACTGCTCGAAATAGCAGCTAAGGTTGAAGCAAATTCGAATCATCCTATTGCTAAGAGTATTGTTGCTGCATATGGAAAAAAAGTTGATTTTTCAGATGTAAGTGATTATGAAGAAACATTCGGATATGGAATAACAGCTAAAGTCGGAGAAGATTTTGTGGCAATTGGAAATCACAGACTTATGGAAAAATATAATGTGGATTATGTCGATTGTCATAGCGTGGGCACGGTGGTTCATGTAGCAATTAATGATAAATATGCCGGTCATATTCTTATTTCAGATATTGTTAAGCCTAATTCAAAACTTGCTATAGAAAGACTTAAAAAGCTTGGAATGAAGAAGCTTACAATGCTGACAGGTGAC
Source organism: Lachnospiraceae bacterium (assembly GCA_024403415.1). Classification (GTDB taxonomy): domain Bacteria; phylum Bacillota; class Clostridia; order Lachnospirales; family Lachnospiraceae; genus JAILLW01. Next base: position 11,207 of record JAKSRY010000031.1, on the reverse strand, counting down.
AAAGAAGCAGTAGCAAAGGATGTATGCGATAAATTGGCTATTGAAGACTATCACAGTTCTTTGCTTCCGGAAGATAAGGTCACATGGGTTGAAAAAACTATTGAAGAAAAAAATGAAAAAGACATTGTCGCTTTTGTTGGTGATGGAATAAATGATGCACCTGTTCTTTCAAGAGCGGATATAGGAATTGCAATGGGTGGACTTGGTGCAGATGCAGCCATTGAAGCTGCAGACGTAGTGCTTATGGATGATGATCCGCTTAAGATATCAAAGGCAATAGGTATATCACAAAAGTGTATGAGAATAGTCTATGAAAACATAGGTGTATCTTTAGGAATCAAAGCTATCTGTTTGATACTTGGAGCTTTTGGCATAGCCAATATGTGGATGGCTATATTTGCTGATGTCGGAGTAATGGTTATTGCAGTGTTGAATGCAATCCGGGCACTTAAGGTTTCTAATATATAGGAAATAATTGACTACTTCACATAAATGGTAAATGTATAGTATATTATAAGAGGGTAGTTATATCATATATTTATAGTCGTTATAAGGATTGATAATGATGAAAAAGATTGACGAAAATGAGCTTTACGATCTTGCTGAATTATTTAAGGTGTTTGGTGATTCGACAAGAATAAGAATACTATTTGTTTTGTTTGAAGATGAGATGTGTGTTAATGATATGGCAGAAGCCTTAAATATGACTCAGTCAGCTGTGTCTCATCAGCTTAAGATTCTGAAGCAGAATAAACTGGTTAAAAGCAGAAGAGAGGGTAAACTTATTATTTATTCTCTTGCCGATGATCATGTACGACTTATTATTGATTATGGCCGTGAACATATAGAAGAGTAGTTTATTGTGTTGACTTAGTGATTTCTTTGTGCTATTATGCTATTTGCGTGTTAAATTTGGAGGTTTTTATGAGCACATTAAAGACTATTTTACAGATTGTATATATAATTATCTGCATTGCATTAGCTTTAATAGTATTAATGCAGGAAGGTAAGTCACAGGGCCTTGGAGCTATCTCAGGAGCTGCAGAGTCATATTGGGGAAAGAACAAGGGACGTTCAATGGAAGGAAAACTTGTTAAGATAACAAAATGGCTTGCAATCGGTTTTATTCTTATTTCTATACTTTTGTGTGTAAATAAGATTTGGGCTCCACCGGTTCAATAAAGATTTATAACTGTTAAGACTTCGAATCCTGCATGATTATGCAGGATTTTTTGTTATGGCGATGAGGAAAATTGACTGCATGCTTGCATGCAAGGAAATTTGACGACTGCTAATCATAGATGCTACTCGCAAAGCGTGTTGCATCTATGTTGTGGCGACGAGGCAAGTGGCTAGCGTGTTGCATCTATGTTATGGCGACGAGACAAGTGGCTAGCGTGTTGCATCTATGTTATGGCGATGAGACAAGTGGCTGAAGTGTTGCATCTATGTTATGGCGACGAGACAAGTGGCTAAAGTGTTGCATCTATGTCAGATCGATAGGAAAAATAAAACAGAAATGAAAACAACAAAAGAGAATAAAAAAGAAAAAGTTAATAAGAATAAGAAAAAAGCCGCTGTCAGGTACGTAGGGACATTTATTTCCAATCAAAAGGGATTTGGTTTTGTTGAAGTCGATGAACTTGAAGGAGATATTTTTATTAAACCAAATGATACCAATAATGCTTTTTTGCTTGATAAGGTTGAAGTTGAAATAACTAAGGAAGCAGGTAAGGATAAAAGGGCAGAGGGTAAAATTACCCAGATTTTTTCGCATGGGCTGGTTGAAGTAGTTGGATCCTTTGATAAAGCAGGAGCATACGGTTTTGTAATTCCGGATAATCAAAAGATTGAATATGATATCTTTGTACCCAAAGAGAAAGCTATGGGTGCTGTAACCGGACATAAGGTTGTGGCAAGAATCACTGACTATGGTGACGGAAGAAGAAAGCCTGAAGGTGAAATAATTGAAATACTCGGACATGAAAATGATCCCGGGGTGGACATTCTTTCTATTGTTAAGGGATTTGATCTTCCTATGGAATTTCCCGAAAAAGTTCTTAATCAGGCAAGCAGAGTGGCTAAAGAAGTATCGGAAGCAGATATGTTTGGACGAATGGATCTGAGAAATATGCAGATGGTAACAATCGATGGTGAAGATGCCAAGGATCTTGATGACGCTGTATCTTTGTCCTATGAGAATGGAATATATCATCTTGGTGTTCATATAGCTGATGTCAGCAATTATGTTCAGGAAAGCTCTGCTCTTGATAAAGAAGCATACGAAAGAGGAACTTCGGTCTATCTTGTAGACAGAGTGATCCCCATGCTTCCACACACCTTATCCAATGGAATGTGCTCACTTAATATGGGTGAAGACCGTTTGGCACTGTCTTGTCTGATGGATATAGATGAGACCGGTGAAATCGTTGACCATAAAATTGTAGAGACAGTGATAAATGTTGACGAAAGAATGAATTATTCTGATGTAAATAAAATACTGAATGAAGATAAGGCAGAAGATTTGATTGTAAGATATGCAGATGAAGTTCCTATGTTTAAGCTTATGGCAAAACTGTCATCAATCATTCGTGAAAAGAGACGTCAGAGAGGTTCAATAGATTTTGACTTTCCGGAGTCAAAGATTATTCTAAACAAGAAGGGCGTGCCTGTTAAAATAGCTCCATATGAAAGAGGAGTGGCACAGAAAATAATTGAAGATTTTATGTTGCTTGCGAATGAAACTGTTGCGCAGCATTTCTTCTGGCTTGAAAGTCCTTTCCTTTACAGAGTACATCAGGCACCGGATCCTGAAAAAATAACGAAACTCGTGACTTTCATACGAAACTTTGGATTGTCGGTCAAATTGAATAAGGGTGGTACGGAAATCCATCCCAAGGAAATTCAAAAGCTGCTTGGAATGATAGAGGGTACTGATGAGGAAGCATTAATATCAAGACTCACTTTAAGAAGCATGAGAAGAGCAGAATACAGTGCGGAATGCAAGGGGCATTTTGGTCTTGCCTGTAACTATTATTCTCATTTTACATCACCAATCAGAAGATACCCCGATTTGCAGATTCACCGCATAATAAAAGATCATCTGCGAGGCAGATTTAATGAGCGAAAAGCATCGCATTATGATTCGATTTTAAGTACTGTAGCAAAGGATACATCCACTAAAGAACGAAGAGCTGATGAGGCCGAAAGAGAAACTGAAAAACTCAAAAAGGCAGAGTATATGACTTATCATTTGGGTGAGACCTTTGAAGGCGTTATTTCAGGCGTTACTTCCTGGGGAATCTATGTTGAACTCGAGAATACCATTGAGGGACTTGTTCATGTATCAAAGCTTATGGGAGATTATTATTATTTCAAAGAAGATTCCTATGAGATGGTGGGACGTGATTATGGAAAAACATATAAGCTTGGACAGCGAGTGCTTGTTAAAGCAGATTATGTGGACATGACTACTAAAACAATTGATTTTTCATTTGTTGAAAAGGATGTTGAGGAGTGATTTACTAAACTACGGGTTTAGTGAAAGTATAAATATACAGATGTATTATAAAGAATATGATTTTTGTGATATAATCCTTTAAGTACATGATTTGGGAATGTGTCTTAAACAGATTGTTTCAGTTAATCTAATATTGTGAAAGCGTGAAATAAATGGCTAAGGAACCACTTAAGCTTATAGCTAATAATAAAAAAGCATATCATGATTATTTCATAGAAGAAAAATATGAGGCAGGACTCGAACTTGCAGGAACCGAAGTAAAAAGTTTAAGACTTGGTAAGTGTAGTATTAAAGAAGCCTTTGTAAGGATTATCAATGGCGAAGTATTTGTATGTGGTATGAATATTTCTCCATATGAAAAAGGCAATATTTTTAACAAGGATCCTCTCAGAGTAAGAAAACTTCTGCTTCATAAATATGAAATACGAAAACTCATAGGAGCTTCTTCTGAAACAGGATATACCATTATGCCATTGCAGGTGTATTTTAAGGATGGGCGTGCTAAAATAGAAATTGGCCTTGCAAAAGGTAAGAAGTTATATGATAAGCGTCAGGACTTAAAGAAGAAAGATACCAGAAGAGAGGTTGAAAGAGATTACAAATTATCTCTTAAATAATATATATTAGGGCTAGTCAAGGTTTCGACAGGGATCATGCAGCTTTAGAAGCTATCCGCAGGTGATGCGTTAAATCACAACCTAAATATAAACGCTGATAATAAATTAGCTATCGCTGCCTAATTGCAGCCGTCCGACTTAGTGCACCTACACATTAAGACCCGGGCGCCAAAGATGTAGGAAACGACACAGGCTAAGCTTTGCCCCTGTGGGCGTATAATGAAGCTACTTCCGCACTGAGGACGTTCTCCTCCGCTTTGATGGAAGGAATACTAAATGGAGAACTATGATAGTAGAAGGAGAGGGAATTGGTTTTTGGACGCGGGTTCGACTCCCGCCTAGTCCACTAAAAAATAGAAGTTTAGGCGAACCCGGGTCTAGGAAGCGCAGGTTTTCCAGACTCCCGCCTAGTCCACTTTTTGAGGGTATAGACGAACCTGTATTCAAAAACTTTTATGGAGGAAAAGATGTCTAACGAAAAAACAAAAACAAAGCTTAAGGTAACATTAAATTCACCCATTATTCTGGTTTTTGTAGCATTGTGTTTCATAGCAACATTGCTTAACTATATTACCAATGGAGCAACAAATGATTTCATGTTTTCTACATACAGAAACTCTTTTTTATCGCCAATGACCTGGATTAGATCTTTTACGCATGTTTTTGGACATGCTGATTGGGGACATCTAGTAGGGAATGTAAGTTATTTACTCCTTCTTGGACCTATGCTTGAAGAAAAATATAAGAAGTCTCATTTGATTGAGGTTATTGTAATTACGGCACTTATTACAAGTCTCTTTAATGCAGCATTCTTCTCAACAGCACATCTTTGTGGTGCAAGCGGTGTTGTATTTGCATTTATTATGCTTTCATCATTCACTTCCTTCAGAGAAGGGGAATTGCCTATAACTTTTATTCTGGTAGTTTTATTCTTCGTCGGACAGCAGATATTTGAAGGCGTAACAAGCTATAATAATATTTCTTATATGGCACATATTGTTGGTGGTATTGTAGGTGCTGTTTTTGGCTATCTTTTTAATAAGAGAAGAGCAAAGAGTTGATTATAAACAGACAGTAAATATAATTGGACATTTAAGAGTTGCAGAGAATCTGTATATATGCAGATTCTCTGTTTGCTTATATGACCATTTTAGGTAAATGTGATAAAATATATAAGTTATAAACATATATATGAGAATTTATATGTTTATGCAATCATGCTTAGTTAATATAAGAGGGAATTGTTAATGGCAGATAAAGCTGATTTGATAATAGGTGGATATTTTTTTGGCTCATATGATGATGCTAAAAAAGCCGAAAAAGAAATGAAGAACGCGAACTATCTTGAGGAAAGAGTAGGTTCAATGTCGCCTAAACAGTTATTAGGTCTATACGATAAGATGATAGATGAAAAGGTATTCGAGACCCCTGTTGGCTGGGAGTATCTTAAATATCTGAGAAGCAGTCTTATATCAAAGGGAATTGATGAAGAATTAATCAGACCCATTCCTTTGAGAACTATCTTTGTAACTAAAGAAGAGAATGACTATTCTCACATAGCAAAGCTTTACGTTAAACCGGCTAAAAATGAGAAGAATAAACTTAAGAGAAATTTAATGAGATCTGTAGTTGTTAATGTTCTTCTTGCAGTACTTGTAATCGCTATGTTTATCATTGCATTAAAAAGTCCAAGTCCTAATATTTTAAACTACAAACAGGTTATTACAGATAACTATGCAGCCTGGGAGCAGGAACTGACAGAAAGAGAAGCAGCTGTCAGAGAAAAGGAGAAACAGTATGAAAATCTTGGTGGTTGATGACGAAGAAAGACTGCGCAAAATTGTCAGGGATTTTCTTGTTAACAGTAAATATTCTGTAGTTGAAGCAAAAGACGGCGAGGAAGCACTCGAAGTGTTTTATAAGAATCATGATATTGAACTTGTTATTCTTGATATCATGATGCCTAAAATAGACGGATATGGGGTTCTGAGAGAAATCAGACAGAACTCACAGATTCCGGTAATCATGCTTAGCGCCAAGTCAGAGGAAAAGGACGAACTCCTTGGATTTAAGTATGGCGTTGATGAGTATATCACGAAACCATTCAGTCCCAGAGTACTTGTTGCAAGAGTTCAGGCTTTGCTTAAAAGAACATCAAGAAATGAAGAGTCGGAAATAATTTCTGATGGAGGAATTGTTCTTGATAAGATAGCGCATAGAGTTCTTATTGATGACAAAGATATAGAACTGAGTTTTAAGGAATTTGAATTACTTGCATTCTTTATGGAGAATAAAGGCATTGCTCTGTCTCGTGAAAAAATTCTTAACAGTGTATGGAACTATGACTACTATGGAGATGCAAGAACAATTGACACTCATGTCAAAAAACTCAGAGCAAAAATTGGCGATAAGGGAGATTATATTAAAACCATCTGGGGGATGGGATACAAGTTTGAGGTATAGATAGCAATAATCAAACTGCTTAATTGTTTTGGAAAAAGGGCTATCGTTAATGGAGAGAATTGGGAGGAAATATATATGGATATTCGTTCACAAATCTTATTGGATCAGATAGCAGAGGATATGAATCTGCTTAAAAAGAAAATGCGATGGGAAGCAGATGCATATGCAATGTCTACAATTTCTGCATTCCTTTTTGCAAATGCCAATAGGAGAGCTGATATAAACAAATATGTCGAATGCAAGAAGTACTTAAAGAAGAATGTCAGTATTTTTTCGGAAATCAGAGGTATTGCGGAAGCTATTGTCATAACCAAAATGTGTTTGGCGGATGATTATGAAGGATATTTATCAGGTGTTGTCGAAACATATAAGAAGCTTCGAAAAATTCATAAATTGACAGCTTCGGCATTTATGGTTATGGCTGCTATCAATATTTATGAAGGTAGCGACTCAAATAAAATAGATGAGAATATTGATAAATTCGAAACTGTATATAAAGAGATGAAAACTGATCATTTTTGGCTTACAGGAGATGAAGACAGACCGTTTATTGCAATGATGGTAAGTGCAGATGTGAATATTGCTTCTTTATCAGAAGATATTTCCATTTGCTATGAGGCTTGTAAAGCAATGTCTCTTTCAAAACAGACTATGCACACGGTAGCTCAGATTATGTCATTATCAGGAAAAAATGTAGAGGCCAAGGCTGATGACCTGAAAGATACGATTGCTGCTCTAAAGAGATACCAGCTTAAAGGTATGAAATATGACCTTATGCCAATGGCCGCAGCACTTGGGTTTATCGAAGCGACTCCTGATGAAAAGGCTGCTTCCATTAAAGAAAACTATGATTATCTTAAGAAAAAGAAGGGATTTAAGTGGTACATAGGTGGAAAGCAGAGATCTCTATATGCTATTTTGGCATATGCACTTGTAAATATGGATGGTGACAGAACAGTATTGAATTCTGTTATTAGTTCAACACTAACCAATATAATTATTCAGCAGATAATGTTGATGATAATTATGATTTCGCTATCGTATACATCAAGCTCATATAATTCTTCGGGTTCGAATTAGAGGAACCGGGCGATGACGACAAATAAGAAAAGCTCATATAAGAAGATATACATTGTTGTAATAATCTTTGCATTATTACTTATTTCGGGAATCTGGATTGTCATTCAGGGTCCTGTTCTTGATGATTATTATCAAAACAAGAAGATTTCATCTATGAAAGATTCATATGTTGAGATAAAGAAAGCGGCGAAGCAATTTGGTTTTAATTCCGAAGAGTTTGATATTGTTTTTAGGAAAGCAGTTGAAAAAGATAATGTTGAGATAGTTATCAGAGATAATGAATCATCAAATCTAAAAGTGTCAACAAATGAATATGAAGTTTTGGCCTTTGATTTAATGAGCTATATATTTGGCAAACCTTCCAATATTTCCGATGAAGAGATTGAAATAGCAGAAGATTACGAAATTCATTCTGTAGTAGATAACAAGACCAGGTTTTCTTATATTGATATGTGGGGACGAATTGATGATGAGATTCTTTTTCTCATGAGAAGCCCCATTGAAGGAATAAGAGAATCCATTACCGTTGCAAAGGGATTTCTTACTATTATTGTGGTAGTTTTGACCGTAGCTCTGGTATTTAGTATAATACTTTTCATTCGAGCATTGACTATTTTGGAATTGCGAACGAAGAATGAACAACTGGAGAAGGATATACAGCAAAAAGAGTATCTTGAAAAGATGAGATCTGAATTTTTGTCGAATGTATCTCACGAGCTAAAAACTCCACTTGCAATTGTTCAGGGGTATGCGGAAGGTCTGACGGATTTGACAGATGGCAATTCGGAAACAACGAAGTATTATTGTGATGTTATTTTGGATGAGACATCCAAAATGAATCAGATTGTTCAAAAACTTATAAATATAAATAAAATCGAATTTGGAGAGATAAAACACACATATGAAAGCTTTGATATAGTTGCGCTGGTTAAAGGATATGTTTCTTCAACCGAAATTTTACTTAAGAGCAATAATATATCTTTTTATATGCAGGAATATGAGCCAATTCTGGTGTATTCGGATATTAGCAGTATAGAAGAGGTTCTTAATAACTATTTTTCTAATGCAATACATTATGCCAAGAATGAAAAAACGATAAAGATTAATATCAAAGAAGACGATGAATATGTTACAGTATATATTTATAATTCAGGGGAGAAGATACCTGAAGAAAGTCTTCCGCATTTGTTTGAAAAATTTTATAAGGTAGATGCAGCAAGAACAAGAGAATATGGCGGCAGTGGCGTAGGATTATCGATAGCCAAGGCACTGCTTGATTCTCTGGATGAGAAATATGGAGTTGTAAATGTTTCTGATGGTGTGGAGTTTTTCTTCACAGTGCGTCGGAGGGAGAAGAATACATGAAGAACAAAATTCAGCTTTTAGCAGGTCTCATTATTATGACAATAATGTTATCGGGATGTTCAATGTTTAACAGCGTTATTCCGGAAATGACAGATGATGAGAGGAATATGGTTGTGGAATATGCGGCACAGTCCTTGCTTAAGTACGATAAAAAGCATGGGGACAAGGTTACTGATAAACCCAATGACCACTATATTGTTGTAGAAGAACCGGTGCCTGAGGAAACGGAGATTGTACAGACAGAAGAAAATTCTGAAGAGGTACCTGAAAATCAGGAAGAAACCGTGATTCAGGATGTGACAGATGTTTCTGATAATACAACTACAGAGGAGAGTATTGTTTCGGCCTACAGCACAATTGGAGAAGCGGTTCATATTCCCGATTCGTATAAGATTGAGCTTGCCGGAATGGACATAGATACCGCGTATCCGAAATCTACAGACGCATTTTTTGTCATAAATGCAACCAAGGGTACAAAACTTCTTATTATGAGTTTCGAGCTGACCAACATATCTGATACGGATAGTGTGTTTGACATGTCTGATAAAGATATACGTTTCAGGGTAAGAATAGATGGAAATCAGCATAATATGCTGACCACTCTTTTGACTAATGACTTATCATATTATAAGGATACTGTAGCAGCAGGTGAATCGAAAAATCTTGTTTTAATTGCAGAGATTAAAAACGAGGATTTGGAGAATATGAATAAAGTTGAACTTGTCGTTAAAGATAAAGATGAAACTTCAATATTTGACGTTAGATAATTCTTATTAATAACATAGTTGTGGGAATAGGAAATGATTAATGCTGTATTGTTTGATTTAGACGGAACCCTTCTTTCTATGGATACAGAAGGGTTCACTAAATATTATTTTGGATTACTTACCCAAAAGTTCGAGCCATATGGATTTAACGCAAAAGAACTGACGGAATCAGTCTGGATCGGAATTGGAGCCATGGTAAAGAATGACGGACAGATGACAAATGAGGAAGCCTTCTGGAAAAAGTTTGAATCCATAATGGGAGAAAGAGTCCGAAAATACGAAAATTTATTTGAGGATTTTTACAAAGTAGATTTTAATAATGCAAAAGTTGTTACCGATAAAGATGATAAGTTAGTTAAACTTGTACATTTTCTTAAAGCTAATGGGACCAGGGTAATACTGGCAACAAATCCGGTATTTCCATATATAGCTACAGAGAACCGCATTAAATGGGCGGGATTGGAGCCTGAGGATTTTGAACTGATAACAACCTATGAAAATACGAGTTACTGTAAGCCTAATATCCATTATTATGAAGATATACTTAAAAGGACAGGACTGAAGGCTGAAGAATGCATTATGATTGGCAATGATGTTTCGGAAGATATGCCTGTTACGGAACTTGGTATGAAAGCATTTTTACTTACAAGAGATCTTCTGAATAAGGAGAATAAAGATATATCCGTATATCCTAATGGTGGAACTGATGAGTTGGTGAAAATGCTCGAAAAAGAGATGGGAATTTCCATTTCTTTGTAGCTTTTGCGAAAGATTAAAAAATAATAAAAAAACTTCTCAAAATGTTATTGACAAGTAATTAATTGTTTGATATTCTAACAAAGCTGTCGCGAAAAACATTGAGTTTTGAAGCGACAAGAACCTTGACATTTGAACAGCAATGCAACCCTGAAAAATTCCTAAAAATTCAGCGATGGAAGTTCTGCCACGCTGAAGGAATAATTCAGAAGAACAAAACAACCTAATTTCAGTAATTCGCGAAGCATTTTCACTTGCTTGCAAGTGTGAAAATGTGAGCGGGGTTATAAACGCAGTTTATAACAGACGGAAAGAGCCAGATAATCTGGTTAGGATAAAAACTTTTTTGAGAGTTTGATCCTGGCTCAGGATGAACGCTGGCGGCGTGCTTAACACATGCAAGTCGAACGGAACAGTTTCGCTGATGCGATTTCGGTCAAATCTTGAGACTGTTTAGTGGCGGACGGGTGAGTAACGCGTGGGTAACCTGCCGTATGCTGGGGGACAACAGTTGGAAACGACTGCTAATACCGCATAAGCGCACGGGATCGCATGATCCAGTGTGAAAAACTCCGGTGGCATACGATGGACCCGCGTCTGATTAGATAGTTGGTGAGGTAACGGCCCACCAAGTCAACG
>JAKSRY010000030.1 GCA_024403415.1 Lachnospiraceae bacterium | reverse complement strand
TCTTAATAAAATCATAGATAAAATTGGAATTTTCAACAGTTTCTTCTGTTAAAATCTCGTTCATTTCAGACATAGTCCGCACTCCTTCCAAATATATAAAAGGTAAAGATTTACTTTCCTTCTTTTTTCATATAATAATGGCTTTTCGTTATCACGAATCGCCTTGATTCCTAAAATCTAAACCTTTGCATTTACTTACATCTTCTTTGCTTTCTTATCCTCTGTTCTGTTTCTCTTAAAAATATACATAGCGATAACACAAAGAAGAACCACATAAGCAAAGGTTCCTATCATTGGCCACACAGCATCTTTCGTTATACCCTCAGTCATGGTAACCTTCAATCCTGAGCTTCCCGGATCACCTATAATACTGATGCATAGAACTTCGGCAATAACATGACCGATTATTGTTCCGATAAACCACTCAAGTTTTGATTTTTTAACAGAAAACCATACGATAACCGACAATGCCGTCTGATATATAACCTTGAAAACATACACTATCAGAACACCCCAGAAAAACTCCGGAACAATTCCGAGATATGTAGGTACTGCATCTTCCTTAAGATTTGATGTATCACCTGTATTGATAACAAAGTACACAATCAGTAATTGAATCATTACATAGATAAAATCCTTGAATAATGAAACCGAAACATGACCTGCGCCATACATTAAAGATTCATAATCGTTTGTAAGTTCTCCAATCATTGATTTCTTGAATACAAGATATTTTGCCGTTTCTTCAAAAATACCAATAAGCAGAGCTAGAAATACTATTTTATAATATACTGATTTACCGTTAAACCAGGTATTTAATGCAGTAGTGTTCAGAATCAGATTTCCAACCCACCCAACAAGGAACAGATTAGATGCCACAAAGGCAAGTAATCCATAAAAGAAAGTCCTGAGTCCGCATTTTTGCTTTTTTATAAGATAAACGGCAGGTCCTATTAAAACTGTCAACCCAATAAGGATTATAAAAATTAAAGTGACAATATTACTTGTTGGAACCATTTTTCCTCCATTCCACAGGACTGATATCCTGTGTCTGATTTAAATTAGTCTTCTTTGGCCTGATTCGCCAATATTTTTTCATGAGCTATTTTCTTTTCCTCATACATCGACTGGTCTGCAATTCTTATATATTCCTCGATTGTTCCCTCATCTCCGGGTCGGATGATTGCATAACCTACAGATGCAGAAAGATCAAATTTCAATTTATAACTCTTTATTTTTTTTGCCATAATTTGCGAAATTTTCTGACGTTTGTTTTCAACCGTAGCCTCATTCAGACAACTGCCGACCGCAACAAACTCATCACCACCATACCTTCCAAACAGCCAGTCTTCCGGTAAGGCATTCCGCATGGCAGAAGATATCGCCTTAATTGCAAGGTCACCATTTAAATGACCATATACATCATTTATTGTCTTCATGCAGTCAATATCGACAAACATAAACAAGGATGTCCTTCCGGCCTGTTTTTCGTTCTGAATAAATTCAAACAGAACCTTTTCAACTCCGGTTCGGTTATACATGCCTGTCAAAAAGTCGGTCATATATATTTCTTTTAATTTTCTATTTGTCTTCTGTGCAAATATATATCGACTCGCATTAACAAATAATGAGTTCATATTTGCAATCCATTTTCGAAGCGACAGATCATATAACAGACGTGTATCATTTTTTATCACAACATATCCAATTATATAATCCATATTGTTAAGCGGAACTATTATATATAAATTAGACTGCCCCTTAACCTTACTGTATCCCGGCACTTCGTTTTCGGTTCTTATAAAGGAATAAGAATCCTGCGACTTACCATTTCGTCTTTCATATAAGACATCCATCTGTTTGCTGTATCCTCTGATTCTTTTGGGATACTCCTCGTCATCTAGTTCAAAGAAGTCAGGTTCTGTACAGATACAAAAATCAGCCCCAAGATGATCATGCATGTCCAATTGACTCCTAAGCTTGGTAATAAGTTCTTCCTTGGATGCAACTTTCGACAAATTTACGCGCAGTTCCTGACAAAATATATCAAGCATATCTCCGGCATTAGATAATAAATAAGCATTTCTAAAACTCTCGATACGATTTTCCAAATCTTCTTTGGATGGCTCACAGCCACAGCTTTCCGATGGTATAAATACTGAATCATATTCGGATGACAAATCAGATATATTTTCTTCTATCTGCTGTTTTAACTGACGATATGCAGCATTTCCAAGTCCGCTGCCACTTTTTGACACAGTGGCAATCATCGGAAGGGCTTTTCTTGCCGGAGGTATGTTATCAAAGCCTGTTACTATAACATCCTTCGGAACTTCGTATCCTCTTTCATGCAGAATACTTACAACACCAATTGCCATCTGATCGTTAGCACAAACAAAAGCATCCGGAAGCCTGTTACCTTCATCCAGCCATGCTTTTAAATTTTCAGAAGCCGTATAAAAACTGAAGCTGCCCTCAAACTCGTCTGCGAGTTCGAGGCCATGCGCTTTTAAGGACTCAACAAGTACTCCTTTCCTTATCGCACATTCTTCATTCCCGCTTATACCCGAAATATATACAACTTTCTTAACGCCATGTTTTTCAATCAAATGATCGCTAAGCTGTTTCATTCCCGCTGTATTATTTGTACCTATATATCCAACTCCGGGAAGTTTAATTTCTGTAGAAACAATCGGAACACCAGCTCTCTGAAATAACGCAAGAATTCTTTCCGTTTCATCAGGAAGATTGAAAGTATTCGTAAACATTATCGCTCCATCAAAGTCCTCAGGCTTCGGAAGATGGAAAATATTAAGCTGACATTTACTTTGAAGCACGTCATCACCATAAAAGATATATGTAGTGTAGAAGAATATGTCGACACCATCTTTTGAAGCTTCTTCACGAATCCCCTCTAAAACATTTGCAATATATTCATTACTCCAGCTGTTGGCAAATACTGCTATCTTCTTGTTTTTCATAATTCGTACGCTTCCCTCATAACCACACAACCCAAACAATTTGCGAAACTACGCATAATTATAATAATTTTATCACATTCTTCTTAAAAAAAAAATCAGTAAGTCACACGTATTAGCGCATAACTTACTGATTAATTTCATCAGATTACTGCTAGAACTTAAATATTTGTACCGAACCGTCTTTTCCACTTATTGTAATGATATAGTATTTTTCTTTTCCATCCTCATCCTTATAGCAGAAACCATTATTGGGTATATCACCTGCAAACAGCATCTTAATTCGCAAAGGATTATCCTGTGAAAAGTTTTTAACCGGATACTCTTTGGTTGTACGATAGTAAACATCGCCATCATCATATATTTCTGTTTCAATAGACAGAAACTTAAAATCGGTTATATTTTTTTCTGTCAGGAAAATAAGTTCTGTACTATATTCTGAATCATCTACTACAAGATCTTCCGCATTATTTTTTATATCATCCTTAAATTCATCAGCAAATCCCACAGTTACATCAGGATAATCTCTTCTGTAATCTGAGAATGTTTCACCTGCAGGAAGATAATCCCAGTCGGATTGTGTAATTTTAAGTTCAAAAGTATCGTCGGAACCAGGATAGAATACTGCACATATTACATTTCCATCTCCAAAATCAGATGAAATTTCCATTGCTCCATCCACTATATTTCCAACACCATTAAGTGTAGTAAGTCTTATGATTGAAATAGAAACATTATAATATCCATTTTCATCAGACTCCTTAATACTGACAGAGTGTAAATCCGGATTTATATAATCACCTACATAATCAATGGTCATCTGCGCTTCAAGCATATAATCCGGAAGTTCACCGGTTTCATAATATTTTTGAATTTCTTCGGGAACAATCTTAATATCATCACATTTAGTATATAAGAAGTCCTGTTCTTTCACTCGAAGTCCGTTTTCTTCAGCTTCAAAGGTGTAGCTGCTCTCCCAGGCCGGAATATCTATAACATTATCCTTAAGCTGCCCGATGGCAAAGTCCTGCATAATAACCAGAACCTCATTATTATCTCTGATTGCAAAACCGTAGAAATTTCCACTTTCCATCTCATCAGTAGACTCAAAGATTTCTTTGTCATAGTATATACCCGGTATTATTTTCTGTTCCGTAACTTCGGGTGTATTTTCATCGACATTTACTTCTTCATGAACTTCTTCACTTTTGCTTTCCTGCAGCGTCTCTTCAGCATTTTCTTTTCTTGTAATGTTTGTCTCTTCTGCCTTTGAGCAGGCAGAAAGAGCAAGAATTGCTACCATTAAAAGACAAGTCAGTATCTTTTTCATGTTAATCTCCATTTCTCCAACGGATAGCGGTTTATAATTTAGGAAGCTTAGCTATACTTGCAGCGATTTCTTCATCTGATGGAATGTAATCTTCCATAACTCCATCATGGAACTTCTCATATGCCACAAGATCGAAATATCCGGTACCTGTAAGACCAAATACTATTGTCTTTTCTTCATTATTTTCCTTACACTTAAGAGCCTCATCAATCGCAGCTTTAATAGCATGTGAGCTTTCAGGTGCAGGAAGAATTCCTTCAACACGTGCAAACATTTCTGCAGCTTCAAATACCTCAGTCTGTTTAACACTTCTTGCTTCCATATAACCATCAGCATATAACTGAGAAAGAGTTGAACTCATTCCATGATATCTCAAACCGCCTGCATGGTTAGGTGCAGGAATAAATCCACTTCCGAGTGTATACATCTTAGATAAAGGACACACCATACCCGTATCACAGAAGTCATATGCATAGGTTCCTCTTGTGAAGCTTGGACAAGAAGCCGGTTCAACAGCAATAATACGATAGTCTTTTTCTCCACGTAACTTTTCTCCCATGAACGGTGAAATAAGTCCACCAAGGTTAGATCCGCCACCTGCACATCCAATAATAATGTCAGGAGTAATATCATATTTATCAAGCGCTGCCTTTGTTTCAAGACCAATAACAGACTGATGAAGGAGAACCTGGTTAAGTACGCTTCCAAGAACATATCTGTATCCGGGAGTTCCAACTGCTACTTCGACTGCTTCTGAAATAGCACATCCAAGGCTTCCTGTGGTTCCGGGATGCTCTGCAAGAATCTTCTTACCTACCTCTGTATCCATTGATGGAGAAGGCGTAACACTTGCTCCATATGTTCTCATAACTTCACGTCTGAAAGGCTTCTGCTCATAAGAAACCTTAACCATATATACCTTACAGTCAAGATCAAAATAAGAACATGCCATTGATAAAGCAGTTCCCCACTGACCAGCTCCGGTTTCTGTTGTTACACCCTTTAAGCCCTGCTGCTTAGCATAATATGCCTGAGCAATTGCAGAATTAAGTTTATGACTTCCACTTGTATTGTTACCTTCAAATTTGTAGTAAATCTTTGCAGGCGTTCCAAGCTTTTTCTCTAAGCAGTATGCTCTGACAAGTGGAGAAGGTCTGTACATCTTATAGAATTTTCTGATTTCCTCAGGAATTTCAAAATAAGCTGTATCATTATCAAGTTCCTGTTTAACAAGTTCTGAACAGAATACTCCTTCAAGTTCTTCAGCCTTCATAGGTGCGCCGGTTCCGGGATTAAGCAATGGTGCCGGCTTATTTTTCATATCTGCACGCATGTTATACCATGCCTTTGGCATCTCATCTTCTTCTAGATAAATTTTGTAAGGTATTTCTTTTGACATTTTGTCTCCTTTCTTTTATAAAGTGGGATCTTTATTTTTTTATAACCACCCACAACCCCATCATTTTTATTTAAAGAATGTTCCGATAATTCCTCTTGCAAGCGATGAACCAACGTTACCGCCAAGCTTCTTTCCGAAGGTACCACCTACATTCTTTCCGAAGGAATTACCTATTTCTCTACCTATTGTACCTGCTGTAGTAGAGGCAACTGATTTTGCAGCATTCTTATACACTCTTTTCTTTGCTGCTTCAGCTTTTTCAGCATCTTTTTTAGCCTTTTCTTCTGCTTTTAATCTTGCTCTTTCTTCTGCAGCTGCTGCTCTTTGAGCTTCTCTTTCAGCCTGAGCTTTAAGTCTTGCCTCTTCACGTTCTGCTGCCTTTCTTTCACGTTCTTCCTCACGTTCTGCTGCAACTCTTGCTCGTTCCTCTTCTTTTTCGGCTGCTATTCTAGCCTTCTCTTCTTCTTTTTCAGCTGCAATCCTTGCTCGTTCCTCTTCCTTCTCAGCTGCAATTCTTGCCTTTTCTTCTTCCTCGGCCTTAATCTTTTCTTCTTCAAGAGCTCTTCTGTATTCTATTTCTTCATTCTGAATGGCCGTAATTCTTTCATATGCAGAATCATTATCCACATAATAATTATATTTGCCAAAAAGATATGACATAGACTTCACATCTTCAAAGACAGCATCATCAACTGCTCCCATATGGCTTGATGGCGGAAGAACCTTCGCTCTTTCAACAATGGTAGGAACACCATCTTCTCCCAGTACTGAAATCAATGCTTCTCCGGTTCCCAGTTCACCAAGAACATCCATTGTGTTAAATGCAGGGTTTACTCTGAATCCGTCTGCAGCTGCCTTTACAGCCTTCTGCTCACTTGGTGTATATGCATGTAATGCATGCTGAACCTTATTTCCAAGCTGACTCAGTACTCCGCCCGGAATATCTTTTGGATTCTGAGTAATGAAGTAAATACCAACACCTTTTGAACGAATAAGCTTTACGACCTGCTCAATTTTCTCAAGAAGAATTGACGGAGCCGAATCGAACAGCATATGTGCTTCATCGAAGAAAAATACCATCTTGGGCTTATCCAAATCCCCTGCTTCAGGTAATGTTTCATATAATTCTGAAATCATCCAAAGAAGGAACATTGAATACATTCTGGGATTTAACATCAGCTTCTGGCACTCTAATACCTGTATAAATCCACGTCCGTTCTGGTCGCATGCAATCCAGTCTCTTATATTAAGTGCAGGCTCTGCAAAGAACTTCTCTGCGCCTTCTGTTTCAAGTGAAATAACTCCACGTATTAATACATTAAGGCTCGACTCCGGAAGATTTCCATACTCTCTTGATAATTCAGCTGCATGTTCACCTACAAACTGAATCATGCTCTTAAGATCCTTTGTATCTATCAGAAGAAGCTCATTATCATCTGCAATCTTAAAAATAATATTAAGGATATCTGTCTGTGTATCATTAAGATTCATGATTCTCGAAAGAAGCAGTGGGCCCATTTCAGAAATTGTTGTTCTGAGAGGGATACCCTTTTCTCCATAAACATCCCAGAAATTTACAGGATATTTCTTAAAGTCAAAGCCCTTCTCATCCAGTTCGAAAAAGCTGATTCTCTTTTCCATATCCTCACTTCTTGTTCCCGGTTTGCACATTCCCTGAAGATCGCCCTTTGCATCGGCAAGAAATACAGGAACACCTGCATCCGAAAATGACTCTGCCAAAACCTTTAAGGTAACAGTTTTTCCTGTTCCTGTTGCTCCGGCTATGAGTCCATGTCTGTTAGCCATTTTAGGATAAAGATATATTTCTTTTCCTTCTTCGGATCTTCCTAATAATACCTTTTCATCAAAAAACATAAGCTCTTCCTTCCCTCATAAAAATATATTTTTATTATACACAATTACCCTTGTTACTGCATCACACATATATTACTCTTCTATCGGCACATATGTGATGAAACTGTTTCCGTTGTCTTCAAACCATTCTACCGCCTGTTCTAACTCAATCTTATATATTTCATCCTTTGATGGATCCATAACGACTATCTCTGTATCATTAAATCCAATAATGAGAACAGCCTTATTCCCCTGCAGCATTGAAAGAACAGGTATATCTATATTTACGTAATACAGAATCATGTCCAGACTACAGCCCGACAGATCAAGTATATTATAGTTTTCCAATGAAGATTTTAATATATCAAGTACCGATTCATGCTGATCAAGCATATATTGTGAGTTTCTGACAACACCTTCGTAACCAATCATTACATCCAGACAGACCGCAAGTTCCGAAATTTCATTTCCGGATTTTTCCTGCTTTATTGCCATTATCTGATTCTTGTACTGTCGTGTTGTCTTTTTATAAATATAGTCACCTTTCTCATCCATTACTATTCCCGAAATGTTATAGGCTTTAGTTACAGCCTTTGCCGGATCTGAGAATATTTGGTCTACACCATTTTTACCATATACAACATATCTTTTTTCGTCCATTCTGTATGTAAGGTTTATGGTTTTGTTTTCTTCAGTGATAACCATTTTCGGACTCAGATGCTTCATGGATTCCGGCTTAATTTTCTTCTTAAGAGTGATTTCAGCTACTTCTTTATATATTTCGCTGTTATTATAAGAAATGTTATTTTTCTTAAATACGGCATCCTGCGCTGTCATTATCTGATCATCCAGTGCCTCTTCCAAAACTTCATTTTCTGTAAGATGCAGCCTGTGAAGAATAATCTGATTTCCACTCACCTCACCACTGACTATATAATAGTTGTCCTGCTGATACTGCATCAGAACGCCTTCTTTTTCATTCTCAATTTTAATCTTATTCATAGGAATAAGATCATTTCCGGTACGGTCTTTTGTGATATCCTTTTTAAGAGCAACTCCATATATCAAATCTTCACCAATGAAAGCAAGCGGAATTATAGTTTCCTGCCCCTTGGCATTGATAACCTTCTCATCACCCGTTTCCAGATTGAATAGTTTAAGTTCCTGACAATCCTTTCTGTCATCGCCGATCTGCCACGCAACAAGATGATTGTTTTCTGAAATAACGAAACTTTCTTCCGTAAGGTTTTCTGCTATTATATCGACTTTTCTTGTATCGGAATGAATACCATACATAGTGTTTCCAGACAAAAGATACAGCATTCCGTTAGAATTCATATATGACAGACGATTTATTTCATTCATCAGCAAATCAGGCGAATGAGTTGAAGGAACATAAGCAAGCTCCTCAATCATATTTTTATTTGCATCATAGTAATATGCAAACGCACCGCACTGTCCTTCATAATCACCCTGATTCATATAACCATAAACAAGGAAGATTACATTTCCTTCCTCATCTATATTCATAACTTTAATATCGTGACTGTCATTCAGTTTTCGTATATCGTCAGTAAACACGTCATAGAAGCCAAAAAGATATGCTACCCTGTTTTCCGTCGCGTTGTACGAATACAATCTTCCTCCCGAAACAAAAGCAATGGTATCTCCGGATTCTGATTCTGTAATATTTATATTGCTTCCGCTGATACCAAGATATACTGCCGATTCAGAATATGCACTCTTATTATCTTCAAAGATTTCATCCATCGTTCTGTCATAATCAAGAAGATACATTCTGTCTTTTGTATAGCGTACCCGATAATATTCATGAACAGAGTAAAACTTAATATCTCCATCAACCGAAGTTGAAACATAATAGTCAAGCGCAAAGCTGCCCGTTAGAGGTGCCAGTTCTTTAATACTGATAACAGGTTTGGTTGCTCTTACGGGATTCAGTTCCCCCCAACTTACCTGCTCAATATTATTATGAATATCAACATGTCCAAAAGTGTTATTGTTTGCCTGACGGTTTGGTTCAAGATATATTTTCAGGTCTTCAGCTGTCGTTTTATCAAACAGTTTACTGTTAAAATCCCTTACATAATCCAGTTTGTCAGCTATATGATACTGATCCGGATTAATAACTCTCGTATAATAGTTCACTTCTCTGTCATCATTCAGTACCAGTTTGATAACAAGTTCATATTCTTTATTTATATCTATAAGGTCTTTAAGTACTGCAGATGCATATATTTTATTGCCTATAGTCTTGTAATCCTTAATCTCCGTAGACTCAATAAGCCTCTGCATATCAACTGTTCGTACCTCATATTTAAGGGATTTAATATAATCACCATAAGTATCAACTACTATACTTATTTTTCGTCCCGTCATTAATGGGGTAATGCTGTCTCTCATATAGCTCAAGTTCATATCAGAAACATAACCGAACATTCTGTTGATTTCGGTACCATTATATTCAATTGAAACAACCGGAAAAGTTGCACTTTCCATCTCCGTGGTCATATCAGCAGAATCTGTGTTTATAATTCTGCTTGTTACAATCATAGCCACGATAAAAACGGTAAGAATAATTCCGGCTTTAATCAAAATTCTTCTCATCTTTAGGTCTTAAAAAATTGTCCAGCCCACAATCAAGTGGGCCGGACATATAATTTTACTTATCAATGACATATATTCTGGCGAGAGCTCTTTGTAAAGCAACCTCTGCCCTTGCAATGTCGGTTTCGGGAGTCCTTGATCTAAGCCTTTCTTCTGCACGTTCCTTTGCTTCTTCAGCTCTTTGAACATCGATTTCTGCAGGCCATTCAATTATCTCCGCCATAATAACAACAGAATCCTGAAGTATTTCTGCAAATCCTGCATGTAATGCAGCCTTTTTAACTCCATCCTCTTCAGTTATGTTTAATATACCGGGTGCAACAACAACCGTAAGTGGAATATGTCCTTTAAGAACACCGATTTCACCCTCTGATGTGTTGAACTCCACCATAACCGCTTCGCCCTCATAGAAGACTCTGTCGGGAGTTATTATCTTAACTTTCATTAGATTATCTGCCACTATCTGTCACCTACTTTACTTTTGCCAAAACTTCATCAATTGTACCTACGTTAAGGAAATAACTTTCAGGAATATCATCATGCTTTCCTTCAAGAATCTCTTTAAATCCTCTGATAGTCTCAGCGATAGGTACATACTTACCTTCCAATCCAGTAAACTGTCCAGCTACGAAGAATGGCTGTGACAGGAATCTTTGAATCTTACGGGCACGGCTAACGACAATCTTATCACTTTCTGATAATTCATCCATACCAAGAATAGCAATAATATCCTGTAACTCTTTGTATTTCTGAAGTATTTCCTGAACACCACGAGCTACATTGAAGTGGTCTTCTCCCACAATTCTTGGATCCAGAATTCTTGATGTAGATTCAAGAGGATCAACTGCAGGATAAATACCAAGCTCAACGATAGATCTACTTAAAACTGTAGTAGCATCCAAGTGAGCAAATGTTGTAGCAGGTGCAGGGTCAGTTAAGTCATCGGCAGGTACGTATACAGCCTGAACCGAAGTAATTGAACCATTTTTAGTAGAAGTAATACGCTCCTGAAGAGCACCCATTTCTGTCTGCAATGTTGGCTGATAACCAACGGCTGAAGGCATACGTCCAAGCAAAGCTGAAACTTCTGAACCTGCCTGTGTGAAACGGAAAATATTATCAATGAAAAGAAGTACGTCCTTACCACCCTTATCACGGAAGTATTCAGCCATAGTAAGTCCTGTAAGACCAACTCTCATTCTTGCTCCGGGGGGCTCATTCATCTGACCAAATACCATTGTGGTCTTGTCAATAACACCGGACTCCTTCATTTCGTAGTAAAGGTCATTACCTTCTCTTGTACGCTCACCAACACCTGTGAATACTGAATATCCACCATGCTCAGTAGCGATATTATGAATCAATTCCTGAATTAATACAGTTTTACCAACTCCGGCACCACCGAACAATCCAATCTTACCACCCTTCTGATAAGGGCAAAGCAAGTCAACGACTTTAATACCTGTTTCAAGAAGTTCCTGTTCTGTAGACTGTTCTACAAAATCTGGAGCTGCTCTGTGAATAGGTTCATAAGAAACATCCTGAGGTGCTTCCTGATTATCAATTGGCTCACCTAATACATTAAAGATACGTCCCAATGTATTTTCACCTACGGGAACTGTAATAGGAGCACCTGTAGCAACTGCTTCCATACCTCTGACAAGTCCGTCAGTTGAACCCATGGCAATACATCTGACTGTGTCATCACCTAAATGCTGAGCAACTTCAACTGTCAATGAAGTATCATCCTTCAAAGGAATCTTAATAGCTTCATTAATTTCAGGAAGGCTTCCTCCGGTGAATTTGATATCGAGTACGGCACCAATAATCTGAGTTATGCTGCCGGAACCGCGCTTATCTTTATCTGCCATTTTCTTTTCCTTTCTTTAGTCCGATGTTAACTGATTGCATTAGCACCGGCAATAATTTCTGTTAATTCCTGAGTAATAGATCCCTGACGGGCTCTGTTATATTTAAGTGTCAGGTCTTCAATCATTTCTTCTGCATTGCTTGTTGCAGAATCCATAGCCTGCATACGTGCACCGTTTTCAGAAGCCACAGCTTCTATCATTGCTCCGTATATTAAACTGGTTATATATTTAGGAATAAGCATATCAAGAGCATCTATCTCGTTAGGTTCGAAGTTCATCAGTGTATTATCATCTGTAGAATCTTCCTTGGAACCTTCTTCTGCACCATCCTCACTGTTCTTTGAAATATCAACAGGAAGCAACTGGAGCATTGTCGGTATATGCGACACCGTATTCTTAAATCCGGTATACGCAAGATAAATCTCACTTATCAGTCCTTCTTCAAAATCAGAAAGAAGCTGCTGACTGATTTTCATTGCTTCAGCATATACAGGTTCTTCTATCATATCGGAATAGTCCTGTACGATGTCATACTTTCGGCCAAGGGCTTCTTTTCCCTTTTTACCGATTGCGTAAATAGCAAGATCTTCATCAGCAAATTCTGATTTTGTTATCAGTTTAACAACATTAGAGTTATAACCACCTGCAAGTCCTCTGTTTGAAGTAATAACCACAACAGCTTTTCGACCATTTTCACCGCTCTTTAAGTACTTGTGATCTATGAATGACGACTTCTTCAAAATTGAATTAATTGTCTCATACATAGCATGGAAATAAGTCTTAGAACTTTCTGCGTTGGCCTTTGCTCTCTGGAGCTTAACTGTGGAAACAAGTTTCATGGCTTTGGTAATCTGCTGCGTGCTCTGGATACTTCCTTTGCGACGCTTTATGTCTCTCATTGAGGCCATAGTCAAATTCCTTTCTATCGGTCAAACCGATGCCATTTTACTTAAAGCTTCCGATAAACTCATCAAGTGCTTTCCTTAAGGTTCCCTCTGTTTCTTCAGACATAACCTTCTTGGTAGCAATACTATCAGGAACTTCAGGGTACTTAGTATCAAGGAACTCAAAAAATTCCTTCTCAAATCTTGTAATATCCTCAACAGGAACATTCAAAAGATATTTATTAGTTACCGCATAGATGATAATTACCTGATACTGAACCGGTACAGGTGCATACTGAGGCTGCTTAAGAACTTCTCTGATTCTTTCACCCTGAGCAAGCTTTTCTTTAGTATCCTGATCAAGTTCTGAACCAAACTGTGCAAATGCTGCAAGTTCTCTGAACTGTGCAAGCTCTACTCGAATAGGAGCTGCAATCTTCTTCATAGCCTTAATCTGAGCGGCACCACCAACTCGTGATACTGAAAGACCTGCATTGATAGCCGGACGGAATCCCGAATTGAACATTTCTGTTTCAAGATAAATCTGTCCATCTGTAATCGAAATAACGTTTGTAGGAATGTATGCAGATACATCTCCTGCCTGAGTTTCAATAATAGGAAGTGCTGTTAATGAACCTCCGCCGTATTCATCAGACATTCTCGCAGCTCTTTCAAGCAATCTTGAATGTAAGTAGAATACGTCACCCGGATAAGCTTCACGTCCGGGTGGACGACGAAGAAGCAAAGAAAGTGTACGGTATGCAGCAGCATGCTTTGTCAAGTCATCATAGATAACAAGAACATCCTCTCCATTTTCCATCCACTCTTCACCGATAGCACATCCTGAATAAGGAGCTATATACTGAAGGGGAGCAAGTTCTGATGCAGATGCAACAACGATTGTTGTATAGTCGAATGCACCATATTCTTCTAATGTCTTAACAATTGAAGCTACAGTAGAAGCCTTCTGACCTATAGCTACATAAATACACTTAACTCCCTGTCCTTTTTGATTAATAATGGTATCGATGGCAATAGCAGTCTTACCTGTCTGTCTGTCACCGATAATCAATTCTCTCTGGCCTCTTCCGATAGGAATCATCGAATCGATAGCCTTAATACCTGTCTGAAGGGGTGTGTCAACTGACTTACGTGTAATAACACCAGATGCAACCCTTTCAATCTTTCTGAATTTATCTGTCTGAATGGGACCCTTTCCATCAAGTGGCTGTCCTAATGCATTGACAACTCGTCCCAGCATAGCATCACCAACAGGAACCTCAACAACTCGTCCGGTAGTCTTAACCGTATCTCCTTCGTTAATGTTCTTATGGTTACCAAGAAGAACTGCACCTACATTGTCCTCTTCGAGATTCAATACCATTCCGTAAATCTCTCCGGGGAACTCAAGTAATTCTCCCTGCATTGCGTTTTCCAGACCATGCACACGTGCAATACCATCAGCAACCTGAATAACTGTACCCACGTCTTTAACTTCAAGTTCTGAAGCATAGCGTTTAATCTGCTCTTTGATAACTGAGCTGATTTCTTCCGGTTTCAAATTCATGAGTCTTACGCACCTTTCCTAGATTATAAATGTAACGCTAACAGCTCACGCTGTAGTTTATCAAGCTTCGTCTGAATACTACTGTCAACGACTCTGTCTCCGATTCTGATCTTCATACCACCAATCAGAGCCTGATCAACATCGTAATGCATTTCCATTGCCTTAAAGGATGTTGTTTCAAGAAGTTTTGCCTCAATGCTCTTCTTCTGACTATCCTTTAATTCAACTGCAGTAGTAACTAAAGCAACTCCAATTCCTTTCAGTCGCTTAACTTCATTGATGAAGAAATCCAGAATTTCATCTATCTGATCATATCTGTCTTTCACAACAATCAAGTGTAAGAAGCCTAAAAGTTCTTCCGATATACGTCCCTTAAAAACGTTTTCAAGAACCTCAAGCTTTTCTTCTTTCAGAATCTTTGGATGATTCATCAGTTTTCCGAAATCGGTGTTTTCTTCAAGGATATCCTGAATTCCTGTAACTTCTTCCAGAAATTCATCTTCTTTTCCTTCCTCGACAGCAAGTTCAAACAAAGCCTCTCCATATGTTTTTGAGATTAGCTTAGCCATGTGCTATCACCTATTTCCTTTAATGTCTCATCCACTAATGTTTCCTGAACAGTTGTATCTATTGAAGCTTTTACTACCTTGCCAGCCATTAATGATGCCAAGACTACCATTTCTCTCTTTACATCATCTGCAGCCTTCTGCTTCTCCAATTCAGCTTCTGTTCTGGCTCTTTCAAGTATTCTAGCAGCTTCTTCTCTTGCTTCGTTCACAATTCTCGTCTCATTGTCGATAGCACGCTTTCTGGCGTCTGCAAGGATGCCCTCGGCCTCCTTTTCAACTTCCTTGAGTTTAGAAGCATACTCTTCTTTCATAGCTATGGCATCTGCCTCATTTTTAGCGGCATTGTCCAATTCATCCTTAATCTTATTTTTTCTTTTTTCCATCATATCCCTTAAAGGATTAAACAGGAAATAAGAAGCCACAAGGAAAAGAACGAAAATAGCTATTATCATGAGCGCAGCATCTTGAAGCAACTGAAGATCTAAGTCAAATACTCTGTTCAATTCAAATTCGCCGCCCATAGTATTTCCTTTCTATACCAACCTTAACTTTTGATTCAAAATAATTATTTTGTAAGAGGCTGAACGAACAAAAGGATAATACCGATAAGCAAACCATAAAGACCTGTTGTTTCTGCTACAGCCTGACCAAGTAACATGGTAGAAGTAATATCTGATTTAGCACCGGGATTTCTTCCTACTGCTGAAGCAGCGTGACCTGCTGCGATACCCTGTCCTACACCAGGTCCGATACCTGCGATAAGAGCAAGTCCTGCACCAATTGCTGAACATCCTTTAATAAAGCTGTCATTAAATTCCATTTTTTATTCCTCCTTATTTATAGGTAATAAATACCACAAAAGTACCAATTAAAATTATGCTTCTTCAGTTGTACATGCATCTGTGATGTATGTCATTGTCAACATACAGAATACATATGTCTGAATCGCACCTGAGAACAAATCGAAATACACATGCAATGCTGCCGGCCATATAACAGCAATTTTTCCGAGCAAAGTGTAAATCAACGCCATTATCGCAGTTCCTGAAAGAATATTTGCGAACAAACGCAATGAAAGCGATATCGGAACCGCAAAATCTCCGATTAAGTTAATCGGCATCCAGATTGGCCAAGGATCCATTAAACCTTTCAACACTCCTTTGGGTTTCTGATGCTTAAACTTATTAAAGTGAATCAGGGTAAAGGATATGAGTGCCAACCCAAGTGTCACACCGTAATCTGCTGTAGGCGGTCTTAAGCCTAAAAGACCGGAAATATTACTGAAGAATATGAAGACAAACAGTGTAGCCATATAGTTTCTGAACTTAGGTGAAAACTTACCCATAACTCCGTTAATCAAGCCATCGATAAACTCCATTACCAGTTCCAGAACATTTTGGAATCCCGAAGGAATTTCCTGTGCCTTCTTCAATTTCTTTCCTGCCACAATACAGAAAATGATGAGAATCAGCATGACAATCAATAGGCAGACATGCGATCTTGTAATGTATAACACGTTGTCACCAATTTTGTATTGGAAAACTTCATGTATAAAAAAATCTACTTCCTTTTCTGCCCCGGACAACATGATCCCCTGTCCCATTTTCTAACCTCCTTATCTCTGCCCCTCGGCAGTGTCTTCTATCTTAAGTGAAACATTATCGGAATCAGGATAGATAATATCCGGTAATATTTCCACTCCATAGACCAAAGTACTTACTTTCTTGGTAATGGGTTGTAAATATGCAGAGAACTTCATGCACGAAATTCCCGCAAAGGTTGCAAGCACATATTCCTTAAATATCATTCCCACAACACCAAGAACCAGTATAAGAAACAGATATCTGTAAAGATACTGTATTCGTACGGACTTCATCGCCCCTTCCACATCTCTCGACAAAGCTCTGTCAAAAGACCACCACATATGCCATGAGGCAACAAGTGCCGTAACGATTCCAACAGACAACGAAATTGCATAATCCAGTTTTGATGGTACAAAGAAAATCACAATCATCAAAATCGGATAAAGGAACGCAATTCCAACCCATAATTCAAACAGCGTCCTGTTAAGCTTTTTTATCATTTTCACTGACTCCACCTTCGTTTTGCGATTCATGGTCTTTAGCCCCATGAATGTATGGCGAATCCGGATTTGTTTGACGAAGATGTCTTTTTGAAAGTCTGTAGACATTATATCCGCCTGAAACAGCCCCGATAAAAAACATTATTATCATGATGAAGTCTGTCTCAAATTTCTTATCCAGAAGATTCCCTGCAAATGAACAAAGCAGAATCGGCACCAGCATATTAATGCCAAATTGTCCAAGTAAAGCAAAGGACCTGTGGACGGATCTGTCATATTTCATCTGATCATCCTTATGAATCCATGAGAATAACTACAATTCAATGCATTCTGAGCAATCTCGAAAATTGTCCAAAATAACTATTTTATTATAGAGTAAAATGACCTTTGTGTCCATATAATAATCACTTATTTAGTGATATAAATATCAAAATTTCATACTCGCAATATACCATCACAAAATCAGTAAAATTCATTGAATAAATCATATATTTGGCATAAGATATATAAAAGCCACAGCATAAGGAGGTCTCTATGAAAAATCCGGTTCTTTACAGAAAGCGCATCATCCCAAACGAATGTATTCTGTTAAAAGATGATGTTATCGTGAGTTGTGATGATGAATGTATTGTCACCACCTGGAAAGCATTGCATCCAAAGCCCGAACTTCACCATGGAGCTTCTGCTTATTTCCTTAAGGAAGGTTTCAAAGTCAGCAAATTTCTTGCCGAAGATGACAGTCTTCTTTTTTGGTATTGCGACATTATTGATTCTGAATACATTGAATCTGACAATGCCCTCATTGTCACAGACCTGCTGGCCGATGTAATCGTTTATCCTGACGGATTTGTTAAGGTTGTGGACCTTGATGAACTGGTGGATGCACTGAATTCCCAGGATATAACGATAGATACTCTCAAAAAATCAATCAAACGTCTCGATTCACTTCTAAAAATCATATATTCAGGGGATTTTGACGTTTTAAAAAACAGACTTCCGTAAAGCATATTTTTATTAAAACAGAGTTTTTCGGGAACTCAATATATAGAAGATAAAATAAAATGCAGTCTTTGGAATGGCCGTTGTCCTATATTTGAAAAAACAACCATTTTAAGACTGCATTTGATGTTTAATATTATAAATATTATCCGAAAGATATTTCAGCACCTGTTATGGATGCATTTTCACCGGCCGTCTGATAGTCGGTTTTTCCACAATTACATACATAATAATCAATATCATATGTGTATTGCGGATATTCTATCATATTTGTACACTGTCCTCCGTAGCCGCCTACTATATTGCAATGAGTGCAGGCTGCATATCTTTGCATAACTCCATTACCAACATCTATCAGATTTGGGTCTACAATATACGCGCCCGGACATCTTCCATATTGCATTGTACTTCCGGACACATATGTATGAGGTTCCGTAAAACAGCCTCCGGACTCCGGTGACTGATAACCAGCCTCATGCACTACTCCGTCTGCTGTTGTGTGCTCATGATATTTATATGTAACATTTGCATTATATATTTCTGCCTTTCCGTCAATATATCCTTTTTGATACGCAGGATTGGTATCTACCATCCATCCATTGGGGTAATAACCGGCTTCATAATATTTTTGGTCGGAATAATCCGGGCAAAAATTTTCCTGATAGCCACAATCCGGCATACTTCCGGAAACATACTCGTTATTTACGCCGTCATAAACTGTTGTCCCCTCAAGAATTTTTCCCGTATCAACAGTTCCTCCGGCAGTTCCTATTTTTCTTATCAGTTCACAATATACTTCGAAGGCAGCACTATCTGATGGAACTTCGACTTTTTTGTCAGTAATAGCTGCTGCCAGCATTTTCTTTCCATTACTGACAGATTGAAAAACCTGTTCAAGCATTGCCTCGATAGTACTGAACCTGTCCGAATAATCCTTCAGGGAATTAGTCCTTGTCTCAATCTGATTTTTTATATTTGCTGCGGTTATATCAAATTTATTTTCCAGTTCCCGCACAATATTTTCAAGTTCACCTTCAAGCAGGCTGTTCATGGAACCCAATGCATTTTTTATTCCGTCTATTTCCTGTGTTATCTTTACAAATCCGCCAAGAATAGTATTAAGATCCGTCATCTCGGAAGAACTGAGTCCATCCATCATCAGCGTTATTTCCTGTTTTGTTTTTTCAACTTTAGATGACAGTTCTGTCAGTTTTTCAAGCACAGGGTCTGTCACACTATTATCGCCTTCCTTATTTTGGGTCAGTGTATTTATAGAAAGAGTGCTGTCATTCACAGCGCTTTCAAGTTCTTCAAGATACACTCTTACCTCCTCAAGCTCAGTTAACACTGAGTCATTATCTGAAGCTGCTTGCTCGCCTCCATATTGGTCACCTTTTTCATCACCAGCCTCTACTGTAACTACAGTAGCTTTCTTTCCAACATTAATTGCTCTTATTATAAGTACCACACCCAGGCATACCAGCAGCGATGCCAGTATTACTCCGATCACAGCCAGTACAGACGTCTTTTTAGTTCCTTTTTTCTTATCCATTTTTCCTCCTTGATACATCCCCCTGTCTTTATTTTTGAACGCAGCAAAGCAAACCCTATCCTTTTGATATGAATGTTCTTATTTGCTAATATTCAGTCAGTCTGCTGCCTTTCCGACTGATAAAATTTTGACCTTACTGGATTTTTCGAAAACCATTTCGAATCAGTGATATTTTTCATGAATCTAAAAGATGCACAATGTGCATAGAATGTATAAAGATAAATCTCAAAAAGAGATATAACTTTCCTCATAAACGTTTGGTTCAGATGATAATCAGTAAAAGACATGGTCTCCTATGATTGTTCCATTTATTCCGGGAACAGGTCTTCTAAAAAACAAACAGTTACCAACAGTCGTGTGACCTGCCATTGCTTCATCAGCGGCTCTGTAGCAGGCTTCAGTCGCATCTCCTCTTGATAACGCAAGGGCCAGTCGACCGCTTTTAACCGGCGAGAACTGATTTTTCTGGTATATGACACCTACTACGGTATCAGGAAATACCGAACTCAATACTCTGTTAATAACTACAGCCCCAACAGCAACCTGTCCCTCATAGGGCTGATTTCCGGCTTCGCAATATATAATATTGGCCAGAAGGTATCTGTCACCCTCTGCAAAGGTAACCTGTGATATATTCCTCCATGCTGATTTACTTGCAAGTTTTGAAAGCCTTTTTTCTTCTTCAAGTTCTTTCTGAAGTGCGTTGATATTAGCCTCCTGCTCCTTGATTTTAGCTTCCTGCTCTGCCATTTCCTGTTCTGTCTGTTCTATTTCGCTTTCATAATCCGCAATTGAATTGGAAGTTCTCTCAACCAGACCGGTAACCCTGTTCTGTTCTATTATTGCTTCATTTTGAAGTTCCTCAAGTTCCAGATACTCTTCTTCCACAAGAGCTTTAGCCTCCTGGATTACTTTTCGTGTCTCACGGTACTGATTAAGCATTTTTCGGTCATATGCCGTCAAAGACTCAAAATATTCATTTTTATTAAGCGTTTCCGAATAAGAGTCTGATCCAAAGAATATATTTATAAAAGAATTGTTCTGCTTTTCATACATATACTGTATGCGAACCTTCATAGCCTTATACTGTTCCGATTCAATAATAAGAGCTTCCGTCAGATCAGCTTTAAGCGTCTCTATCTCATCATTTTTAATTCGTATTTTTTCTTCAATATCAGCTATATTATTGCAAACATTAACAAGCTCCGAATTAAGATCATTCAATGTACCTTTTAGAGTGGTTGCTGTCTCGGTAAGTGTATCGAGTTCCTCTTTATTGTCATCAAACTGATTCTGAGCTTCTTTTTTTGCTTCTTTTGCCTTATCTATTTTTTTTTGGAGTTCTTCAATCTTGTTGTCATCAGAAAATGACGTATTGGATGGGATAACAGCAACAGAAAGAGCCATCGCCATAATAATGACCATCGCCCTTTTTATTATACTGTTAGTACCCTTTATACCAGAAAATTTACTTTTCAATTTTTGAGATACGCCTAATATGATTTGGTCCCTCAGAAAATTCTGTATTCAAGAATGTATCAACTATTTCAAGTGCAAGATTTTTGCCCGTAACACCACCACCAAGAGCAAGAACGTTTGCATCATTATGAAGTCGTGTCATCTTTGCAAGATATGCGTTGGTACATAATGCACATCTTACTCCCTTAACTTTGTTTGCGGCAATTGAGATTCCGATTCCTGTTGTACACACAACAATTCCCTTCTCACATTCGCCTGAAGCTACAGCTTCAGCGGCTGCTTTTCCAAATTCGGGATAATCGCAGGAATTTTTATCATAACAACCAAAATCCTTGACTTCATACCCTTTTTCCTCAAGATATTTCTTCACTTCCATTTTAAGATCATATCCGCCATGATCAGATCCTAAAGCTATCATAATTTAACCTCCTTATGTCCTGCTGCTTTGAGCAGTCTGTTCATTGTAGCCATTGATATTCCTGTATTACTAAAACTTTCGGCAAATATCAGGTCAATATCTTCATCATCAAACTCCCGCAAAATTCTAAATAGATTTTTTGCAATCGAAGCCTCGTCATTTCTGGAACCAATGGTTTTAACGGCATCGGCCTCATAGAAAGAGTATGTTTCATCTGTCGAAATGACTCCTGTTCTTATATTATCTGCCCTGGCCGTCAAAACTTTCTGATTGATATAATCAATAACCTTCTTTGTCTCTCCATCAATAATCGTCAAATCTCCTTTAGGGGCATAATGACGATATTTCATACCGGGAGCTTTAGGCGCTTTTCCTGATGTATCACTCATAATGGTCTCATCAATATTCACAGTCAAAAGCACTCTTAGCAAATCATCCTGAGTAATAAAACCCGGTCTTAAAATCATCGGTTCTTCCGAAGTCATATCAATGATTGTTGATTCAAGACCAATATCAGAATCTCCACCGTCAATAATCATTTCAATTCTTCCAAACATATCTTCAATAACATATTTGGATGACGTAGGTGATGGTTTTCCCGAAAGATTCGCAGATGGGGCGGCAACAAACCCGCCGGCAGCTCTGATAAAATCCAATGCAACCGGATGTACAGGCATTCTTACAGCCACGGTATCCAATCCGCCGGTAGTCTCTTTAGGCAAATTATCGACTTTTTTTAATATCATTGTCAACGGACCGGGCCAAAAAGCCTTAGCCACTTTATATACCGCATCAGGAATATCTTTTGCAACTTTACCAAGATCTGACAAATCCGCAATATGAACTATTAAGGGATTGTCTGATGGTCTTCCTTTTGCTGCATATATTTTTTGAGAAGATTTGGGATTAAAAGCATCCCCGCCAAGCCCATAAACGGTCTCTGTCGGAAAGGCCACAAGACCTCCGTCCCTGATTATTCGTCCCGCATCTTCTATAGCTTCCGTATCTATATTTTTAATGTCTATTTTTACAACTCTTGTTTCCATTATCTGTTAACGTACTCTTCTATAACATCCCATATATCGGGAGTTTCATATCCAAGTCTCCACTCGGCTATACCTGCAATATTATATGCATCCATAACACTGCATTTTACTTTAATAGACTCTGCATCCTCAAGCCACATCTGATATCTTTTATCACCCGAAGTGATTTCGCCGTAATTTTGGCAGGTAGCATCATCCCATTGCATGGTCATTCCATGTCCCGCAATCCATTCGTTTGCATTTTCCATTCCCATAGCCGTTGAAGAAACATCAACTCCACTTGTTTCCCAAAGGCGGGTATAGAACGGAACACCATTGATTATTTTTTCTGCAGGCACTTCTTCGAGCGTATTCTTTATTCCTGTCTCAACATACCCGATACTTGCAACAGAGCCTGCCTCCTGGCTTCCTGCATAATGTTCGTCATAACCCATTATAACGACATAATCAGCAACCTCTCCCTGTGTCTTTCGGTCATAATAGTCCGTGTTTCCAATAGGAACATAATTATCAATTGAAAGAACCAGATTATTCTTTCTGCAGGCTATTGAAAGTTCTCTTATAAATTCGCTAAAATCCTTGCCTGCCGAAACCGGAAGCATCTCTATATCTACATTAATTCCATCAATTCCCAATTCCAAAGCCGTACTCAGTACATTTGCTATAAGATTTTTCCTGTTTGATGTGCTTGAAAGCAGCTGCTTCAAATCTACTTCGGCATTGCTTTCCGTATTATTCAAAGTAGGCCAAACCTCAAGTCCCATATTATGTGCTTTATTAACATATTCTGTAGTTCCAAAGCTTGTGATTGAACCTATACTGTCCGAAAGGCTGAACCAGGTCGGAGATATTACATTCATTCCCTTGGTTCCTCTGACAACTGACTCAAGTGTGTCATTTCCGCCCACACCTGCAACAGCATGCCACCCCATATTAATCTTGTGGTTGCGGCACAAATTGGTATATTCAGGTTCTACATAATCATTCACCGGAATAGGGAGAGAATCAATTGTATCAGACAGATGCTTATTCTCTATGAAACCGATAATAGCGTCCTCTGTCTCAACCTTGCTCCACTCCTCCATCTGTTCAATAACATAAAGTGTTTCGCCTTCGGGCACTTCCTTAAGAATAGGCGATTTTATTCCACCTCTGTGTCTTACAGCTGAATCTTTTACTACTGTAGCAGTTTTAACTGCATCCCATTCCGTATGCAAAAAGATACGGTGCGGATCATCAAATGCTTCATATGAAAAATTGGTAAACTTTTTAACATAGTCAAGCGCAACAAGAAGTTTATCTCCCTCTTGCCTTGTAGCCACATATCCCAGCGAATGGACTCCGCTTTCATCTTCATATGAGTCCTGTCCTATCTGGGTCGAAATCACATCCAAAGGCAGTGCGTAAAGCAACAGTCCTTCGACTTCATCTTCATAAAAACGTTTATTAAAATAAGTGCGTACAAAATCCATATCGACATAATATGTACCATCAAAGACATATGCTCTCTCCCCCATAAAGGTTGACTGCATAATGATGGCTGCATCGTGCTCTGATGAATTTTCAAAGTACGTTGTCATATCATATTTTTCATCTGAATATGAATATTTTTCAATTATTGTGGGTACAACACTCACACCTAAAACAATTAATATCAGGACGATTGCTATGGCAACCGGAATCAATTTTTTCTTCATTTATGTCCTCCATTCAATCGTCCCTTATTATAACAAACTATTCTCATATCGTCATTATTAAAAATACACACAGGCATCACCGTATTGTTTCAGCATATTGAAAGAACCTTTTATTCATATTATTAGACAGGAGCAGCCTTATGTGTTTTTAAGCCCAAAAGTCCGTAGTATGAGTTTCCTTTCCAAAATGACATCAATAAGAATAATATGAGATGCTTCGTACCTTAAAAAAACAACACCTTTTTCCTAAAACTTTGAATATACTATTAATTAGGGATTAATGGTGACAAGCACTTGCTTGTAAGAATTATTTGATGTGAAGACTCTTGTACGGGGGATTGTTTCGGAGTACTCCACATAGATGATTCATGAAAAATATATAGACTTACTTAAAAAATACGATTATCGACGCCTCCTTTCCGATACAGCCTGGAAGCATCTCACACAGTGAGTATAGTAAAATTCAACAAATATGTCAAGATGTTTATGCTATATTTTTGTCTATTTTCTACAACAGATTATAATCTCTCAAATATGAATTTTTTCTTAAAGAATGCCTGCTGTCATTGACTATGCAGGCATTCTTTGTATAATATAATTAGTTTATAAGGAGAAGTCTATGCGAATAGAAAAAATAAATGAAAATCAAATTCGTTGCACATTAACGAAAGAAGATTTAGCCAATAGAAAATTAAAACTCAGCGAGCTTGCTTATGGTACCGAAAAAGCAAAATCACTTTTTCGTGATATGATGCAACAGGCTTCCTTTGAATTTGGTTTCGAAGCCGAAGATATTCCGCTTATGATAGAGGCAATACCTGTTTCTTCAGACTGTATAGTACTCGTAATCACCAAGGTTGATGATCCGGAAGAGCTTGATACCAGATTTTCAAAATTTGCTCCTTCGGTGAACGAAGCTTCATCAGGTCCTATTTCTGATCTTATTGAAAGCCTTGCAGATGGTGCTGATGACGTTCTCGATTTATTCAAGAAGTTGCAGAATGTTTCTTCGGCAGCTTCTTCTGTTCCTGTTTCGGAAGATAAGAATGACGAAAAAGCCGGAAAACCTTCTGAACTGTCTGAAGAAGAAGCCAAAGCTGCTGCCAAATCAGCCTTCAAGAACAACATAAAGAAACGCCTTGAAGATGCTTCTCATAATATGGCACTGGTGAGAATCTACGCCTTTGACAGTTTGGATAAAATTATCGCACTTTCAAAGATTGTTAATCAGTTTTATGAAGGTGACAATTCACTCTTTAAGGATTCTGAAGGTGAATATCTGCTCTCAATTACAAAATCAGATTTATCACCTGCGGATTTCAACAAGGTTTGCAACATTCTTTCCGAATACGGAACATGTATTAAGACAGTAAGCGGCTCTGAAGCCTACCTTGCAGAGCATTATGACCCTATCATTTCTCATAATGCACTGTTTACATTATCTCAGTTAAATTAATTTTATCTGTTTCATTTCATATTAAGTGAAACGTTGAAAGGAATATAATGACTAAAGGACGAATACATTCTCTTGAAAGTTTCGGAACAGTAGATGGCCCGGGAACAAGGTTTGTGGTTTTTTTGCAGGGTTGTCCTATGCGGTGTGCTTATTGCCACAATCCGGATACACAGCCAATGGAAGGTGGCACGCTGATGGAGCCGCAGGAAATTGTCGATCAGTATCTCAGAAATGAACCTTTTTATCGTTCAGGTGGCGGGCTTACCGTTACAGGTGGTGAACCTCTTATGCAGATTGATTTTCTTATTGATTTGTTTACTCTGCTTAAAGAACACAATGTGCATACCTGCATAGATACTTCCGGAATCGTTTTCAAAAAGAATAACGATGCATTAATCGAAAAGCTCGACAAGCTTATGGCTATTACCGATCTTGTAATGCTGGATATTAAACATATAGATCCCGAAAAACATATGTGGTTGTGCGAACAGCCAAATGAGGGAATTCTTGATTTTGCCAAGTATCTGGAAGACAGAAAGGTAGACTTGTGGATTCGACATGTCGTAGTTCCCGGAATTACAGATAATGAAGAAGATTTATATAAGCTTGGCTACTTCATAGGTCAGCTTTCAAATCTAAAAGCTCTTGATGCCCTTCCTTATCATACAATGGGAATTCCCAAGTATGAAAATTTAGGTCTCGAGTACAGACTGAAAGATGTTCCTGCTATGGGACAAAATACCTTAATTGAAAAGAAAAAATTTATTCTTAACGGAATTAAAAAAGCTCATGAAGAAAGGGGAAAATAAAATGACTATAACAAAAGATATGACAATGGGAGACATCCTTGCTATCGATATGAACAAAATGGCAGGCATCTTGATTGAATCAGGAATGCATTGTGTAGGTTGTCCTTCACACGCTTTTGAATCATTGGGAGAAGCTGCTGCTGTTCACGGAATAGATGTAGATGACCTTCTTGCTAAGCTTAATGCTGCAATAGCTGAATAAAACACAAAACTCAATATTATTTGCTTAATTATATGTGGACATACAGCCATATGTTTTATGACTTGTCATGTATAGCAAAACAATAAAAGCGGATTACTTCATTCGAAATAATCCGCTTTTTATTTATACTTCCATAAATAATGGATATATTCTATAAAAATAACTTTTAGAATTAGATATCCTGATGGAATGTACGAGAGATAACATCAGCCTGCTGTTCAGGAGTCAACTTGATGAAGTTAACTGCATATCCTGATACACGGATTGTAAGCTGAGGATACTTCTCAGGATGTGCCTGAGCATCCAAAAGAGTTTCTCTGTTTAATACGTTAACATTAAGATGGAAACCACCTTTTGTTACATATCCATCTAACAAATTAACAAGGTTATCAACCTGAGCTGTACTTGCTGCCATTTTTATTTCCTCCTGTATTATTTGAAATCATCTAGTCCATCATGCAATGTAGGAACACTACAAGCTAATGGAGTTCTTGAACAATCAGTGCATCCCATGGTATCTACCTTAACCAAAGACTCTTCTTCAGAATCAGTATCTACATTAACATGACCAACACCATTAAGCATACCGCTATCCAGCATCTTAACCAAATCATCAATCATTTTTTCTGAATCCATGGAAACACCTCCTGTTCAGTATAAATCTTAAAATTATTTATTCAAATCGATTTCGATATCACCAGCGAACATCTGATCTTCCTTACCCAAAGCGCCAGGGATAATTGTAAATGTATTTGAAATACCATCCTGAGCATCCTTGAATGGAAGCTTAGCAACTGATGATAATGAAGCAACTGCACCGTGAGTATCACGACCATGCATTGGGTTAGCACCAGGAGCGAAAGGCTGTCCCTTACGACGTCCATCAGGTGTGTTACCTGTAGCCTTACCATATGTTACGTTTGAAGTAATT
>JAKSRY010000003.1 GCA_024403415.1 Lachnospiraceae bacterium | reverse complement strand
CAAACGGAGCACAGCAGTACCAGGATCCAAATGCACAGTATCAGACAAATGGAACACAGCAGTATCAGCAGTCATATCAGACAAATGGAGTACAGCAGCAGTACCAGAATCCCAATATGCAGTATCAGCAGCCCAAGGTCGGCGGTCTGACAAAGATTGCATCAAAGCTTCACATGAAGCCCAAGACACTTATTATCCTTGGCAGCATACTTGCAGTAGTGGTTGTTGCGGTAATAATTATAGCTTTGAATTTTAGCAGAATTTCAAATGCATTTAAGAGATGGACAAGTACAGACGAGGAATATCTTGCTTATGCAATTGCGGAGAACAGTTCTGGTTTCATAGAAGGCTTCACAAGTATGTATGAGGCCGGACTTGAAAGTCTTGAGAATCCTGAACTTGGTTATGAATTTGGCGCAGAATTTGAACTTGGTGAAGAAGGAAAGAATCTTCTCGGAATGATGTCAGCAGTTATCGGATCAGCCGAAAAACTGGGATTGCAGGTAAACTTTGGCTATGCTGACAATATGGCTAATCTGGAAGGTCAGGTTGAGGTTAACGGAAAGAAGGTTATTTCGGCACAGGCTGTTGCTGATGTCATGAATGAGCAGGTCTATGTTGGAATACCGGATATTATTAAGAAATGGGTTCAGGTTCCTGCAAGAGGACTTGGCGAACTTTCCGAGCTTGATAAGCTGACTAATGGCGACATGTCCATGGCAAGCTATTATGCATATATGACTATGACTGCATCAGGCAGAATGAGTTTAGCAGATCAGGAAAAACTGGAAAAAGCACTTGCTGATTTTGGTGATTTCCTTCCGGATAAGAAGGCTATTGATAAATACAGCAAAAAATACCTTGAGATAGCAGCAAAAGGAATTTTTGATGGAGTAACTTCCAGAGATACCGAATTAAGAGCCGGTTCTGTAACAGAAGATGTTATTGAATATAAGATTGGTACCAAGCGTATTAGCATAGTAAACTATGACAAGTTCCAAAAGGATATTTATGAAGAACTTCTTGAAGATGACGGCTTTATGGATGAATTTGGTAAATTTTTACAGTTTACCTGGGCAATAAGTCAAATAGAAAAATCTTTTGCTTATGATGAAATATTTGGTACAACAGACAATATTTATAGTACAGATCCCGAATATCTTTTCTCAGATGCTGCAAGAGATGAAATGATTGCAGAATTTAAGAGCGAAATCGCAGACGAACTGGAAGATGTGAACAGAGCACTTGAAAGAAGCGAAAACGAGTACAGAGATAGATATGAGGATGAAGACGAGTTCGTTAAGTTCTACATAGATGGAAAGGGTGGCTTCAGAGGCTTTGAAATTCAGGATGGAGGCGAAGTATATACTTATAAGGCACCTCTTGATGGCAGTGATCTTGGAGTCAGAATTGCC
Organism: Lachnospiraceae bacterium; assembly: GCA_024403415.1. GTDB lineage: Bacteria > Bacillota > Clostridia > Lachnospirales > Lachnospiraceae > JAILLW01. The sequence continues at coordinate 147,442 of JAKSRY010000003.1, read as the reverse complement.
CAGACATATGAATATAAAGGTGAAGAAGAGGTTGGTTTTGCAATAGAAGGTGAAGGTACATATTCATCAGGTGAAATTAACGGAACATTCTCAGTATATGACGATGGAAAAAGAATTATTGATATAGGTCTTGAAGATTTTGACCTTGATGCACTTAAAGATGGAGAACTTAAGGGAACAGTTCTTATTAGTAACCCCGGTGAAGATGCTGCAGATAATATGATGAGATCTATGCGCGGATTGCCTAATGTTATAGCAGGTCAGATTCTTAACTACTCTATTGCAATCGGTTTTGATATTTCTTCCGGAGCAGCTGAATATTCGTTAGGAATAAGAACTCCGGATGGAGACCTTGCAACCTTAACAATTGAAGGAAAGAATACCAGTGTGGGAAAAATTAAGACTCCTGACGAGGATGATGTAATTAATCCTAATTATCTGGATAGTGCTTATGTTTCAGACATAATTGATATTGATGGAATATATGATGCTCTTGATGATGCAGGAGTTCCGTCTTCAACAATAGATATGGTGAAGCAGATTCTGGATGAAACTAAGGATATGACAATGAAGGATTTTGTACGTTATATTGAGAGATTTTTCTAAAACATTGGCATATTTGACAGTTATAAGATATATCTGTTGTAAATTTATTTAACATGTATTATAATTCCGTGTAGCAGCGAAGGTTGCTACACGGTTTTTTCTATAACAATTCGTTATTATTCCCTATGTTTATACATATTAAGACTTGATGGAGGACTTATATGAGAGAAAAGTACGAGTCACTGGCATTGGCTGACTTAAAGGCGATTGCAAAAGCACGTGGACTTAAGGGTACTTCAACAATGAAAAAGGATGAAGTAATAGAACTTATGCTTTTGGAGGATGAAAAGGATAAGGCAAAAGGCAAGGAGGTAGAGGTTAAATCTCTTGCAAAAGCTCCTGAGAAAGCAAGGAGCAATGGACAGGCCCAGCCTGCATCAGCTTCGCAGTCTGTGGCATCAGCTGACACGGGTGCTTCAATACCTGCAAATTCACAGGCAGCACCTTCCGCACCCCAGGCCGGACAGCAGCAAAAAGGAACTAATTCGGGAAATCGTCCCGACGTTTATGATTCTACCAACTATCCGAAGGAGCTTGATTCCGGAGAATCGGCAAGCGGCATTCTTGAAGTAATGCCTGATGGATATGGATTCATAAGATGTGAAAATTTCCTTCCCGGTGAGAATGATGTGTATGTCGCACCAAGCCAGATTCGTAAATTTGGACTTAAAACAGGTGATGTTCTTGTAGGAAATACTAAGGTTAAAAATGCCGGAGAGAAGTTTGCAGCACTTTTATATATTAAAACTGTTAATGGCTATTCGCTTGAGCAGACAGTTAAAAGATATAACTTTGAAGATATGACACCTATCTTTCCAAATCAGAGAATTAAGCTTGAAAGACCGGGCTGCTCTGTTGCGATGAGAGTTATGGATCTTATTTCACCGGTTGGTAAGGGACAGCGTGGTATGATTGTATCTCAGCCTAAAGCCGGAAAGACAACCCTTCTTAAAGAAGTGGCAAAGTCTGTTAAGAGAAATAACCCCAATACACATCTTATCATTTTGCTTATAGATGAAAGACCTGAAGAAGTAACAGATATTAAGGAAGCTATTGAAGGTCCTAATGTTGAAGTTATTTATTCAACCTTTGACGAACTTCCAGAACATCATAAAAGAGTATCGGAGATGGTAATTGAGAGAGGAAGACGTCTTGTTGAGCATAACGAAGATGTAATGATTCTCATTGACAGTATTACACGACTTACCAGAGCCTATAACCTGACGGTTGCTCCGTCCGGAAGAACACTTTCGGGTGGTCTTGATCCTGCAGCTTTACACATGCCAAAGCGATTCTTTGGTGCAGCAAGAAATATGCGAGAAGGCGGATCACTTACAATTTTAGCTACAGCTCTTGTTGAGACCGGGTCTAAAATGGATGATGTTGTATACGAGGAATTTAAGGGAACCGGTAATATGGAACTTGTTCTTGACAGAAAACTTTCTGAAAGAAGAATATTCCCGGCTATCGATATTCCTAAATCCGGTACAAGAAGAGAAGATCTTCTTCTTAATGAAGATGAGTACGAAGCAATCAACATTTTAAGAAAGGCAACTACCGGAATTAAGCCGGAAGAAGCTGTCGACAGAATTCTTGATATGTTTGCGCGTACTAAAGATAATGCAGAATTTGTTAACATTGTTAAGAAAACTAAATGGTTTTAGTACTTGCATAGCTTGATTAACTATGCTACAATGCTAATGCTGTCTATCTGACAGGTAATATTATTAACACTCAAAGCGTACATGAGATGCGAAATACTTAATCCTTGGACCTATGGTCAACTGTTTTTCGTATAGGATCGCTTCGGAATGGAGGAAAAATGAAAGAAGGAATTCACCCTCAGTATTATGAGGCAACTGTAACATGTAACTGTGGTAATACATTCACAACAGGATCTACTAAGCCGGAAATCCACGTTGAAGTATGTTCTAAGTGCCACTCATTCTACACAGGTCAGCAGAAGGCTGCAAGAGCTGATGGACGTATAGAGAAGTTCAACAAGAAGTATGGTGTAGAAAGCAAATAATAACTGCAAAGGCTGAGGAACTCCTCAGCCTTTCTTTTAAGGTGTTTTTATGGCTAAGAAAAAGAAGAAGCAGCACTATTCGGGAATTGGCGGACAGGCAGTTCTTGAAGGTGTAATGATGAAGAATAAGGATGATTATGCCATTGCAGTTCGTAAATCGAATGGTGAAATTGATGTTGATGTGGAAGTTTATCATTCAATTCTTCATGGTGCAAAAATAAAAAATGTTCCATTTATAAGAGGAATCTTTAATTTTATTGATTCCCTCAGACTTGGTATGCGTGCCATTAATCATTCAGCTATGTTTTATGAAGATGAAACAACTGAAGCAAATAATGATGAAAAAGCGCTGGATAAGGGTCTTGATAAGGTTTCAAACGGAAGGTCAGATAAGATACTCATGGCTTTATCTACTGTTTTTGCGGTTGCACTGGCAGTAGGTCTGTTTATTGTTCTCCCTCTTCTTGTTACAAGATGGCTTAGTAAGTATATGAATAATGAATCCCTGCTTGCCATAATTGAAGGTGGAATCAGAGTCATTGTTTTTCTTATTTATATTATTTCAATATCATTAATGAAAGATATTAGACGTCTGTATCAGTATCATGGAGCAGAACATAAATGTATTAACTGCATAGAGCGTGGAAGAGAACTTACAGTCGGCAACGTTATGAGATCTTCAAGGATTCACAAGCGCTGTGGTACAAGCTTTATGTTCCTGGTTATTATCATAAGTGTTATTCTGTTCTTCTTTATACGTATAGATAATGTATTTTTGAAGGTGCTGATAAGACTTGCGCTTGTTCCTGTTATTGCAGGTATTTCATACGAGGCAATACGTCTTGCCGGCAAGACAGACAATATATTTGTAAAGATAATATCAGCTCCCGGAATGTGGCTTCAGCATGCTACTACCAAGGAACCTGATGAGACCATGGTTGAGGTTGCCATTAAATCGGTTGAGGCTGTTTTTGACTGGAAGAAGTTTCTTAAAGAGGAATTTGAACTAGAGTTTGAAGAAGTGGAAGCTGCAGAAACACCGGCTACAGAAAGAGTAGGTGTAGCAGAGGATAATATTTCAAACGAGAGTTGAATAAAATAGCTTGAGCAGTGTAAGTAGTACGGCTTAGGAATGAAATGACGTATAAAGATATAGTCCTTAGTGGGATTCAAGAACTTAAAAGTGCTGGTATCGGCGAATATGAACTTGATGCAAGGCTTCTTTTTGAAGAAGCATTTGAGGTTGACAGGAGTTTTTTGATTCTGAATGCTGACGCTGAAAATACCAATGCAGACAGCTATGAAAAATATAAAGATTATATAGAGAAGCGCTCGAAAAGAGTACCACTTCAACATATCTTAGGTTATCAGGATTTCATGGGACTTAGGTTTTTTGTTGATGGCAGAGTGTTGATACCACGACAGGATACAGAGATTTTGGTTGAGGAAGCAATCAAAGAACTGCATGACGGAATGTCTGTACTTGATATCTGTACAGGCTCAGGATGCATTCTTATAAGTCTTTTGAATTATTCAAATGATTGCGCAGGTATAGGTGTCGACATCAGTGAAGATGCTCTCACGGTAGCAAAGAACAATTCAGATAAGCTTCTGACAAAAGAAGGTACGGATGTTTCGTTTATGAAAGCAGACATATTGGAAGATTTACCGGACGCTTTACTTGGACCGAAGTTTGATCTGGTTGTTTCGAACCCGCCGTATATAGAGTCTGATGTGATTGAAGAACTGGAGCCGGAGGTTAAAGATTATGATCCAATGCTGGCACTCGATGGTGGCAAGGATGGACTGGTTTTCTACAGAAGGCTGTCAGAAGTACTTGATAAGACTCTTAAAAAGGGTGGATGGTTCTTTTTTGAGATTGGTTATAATCAGGCTGAGGCAGTTAAAGAATTGTTCTCGGATGAATATACAGATATAGAAGTAATTAAAGATTATGCAGGCCTTGATCGTGTGATTAAAGGCAGGAGAAAGATAAATGTTTGATAAGCTTGAAGATTTGTTAAATAAATATGATGAAATAATGAATGAGCTTGCTTCACCGACAATTGCTGATAATCAGACAAGATTCCGTCAGCTCATGAAGGAACAGGCAAGCCTTACGCCACTTGTTGAGGCATATAAGGAATACAAGAAGTGTAATGGAGATATTGAAGACTCTATTATGATGCTTGACGAGGAATCTGATCCTGAGATGAAGGAGATGCTGAAGGAAGAACTTGCCAATGCCAAGAAAAGAGTTGAAGAACTTGAAGGCGAGTTAAAGATTCTGCTTCTTCCTAAAGACCCTAATGATGACAAGAATGTTATTGTTGAAATCAGAGCAGGCGCAGGTGGTGATGAATCAGCTCTTTTTGCTGCAGAAATATATAGAATGTATATGCATTATGCAGACAGCAAGCACTGGAGAACCGAGCTTCTTGAAGCTGATGAAATAGGTATCGGAGGTATGAAGTCATGTACCTTTATGATAACAGGAGATTCAGCCTATTCAGTTATGAAATATGAATCAGGTGTTCACAGAGTACAGAGAGTTCCTGAAACAGAATCCGGCGGAAGAATTCATACATCGACTATTTCTGTTGCGGTTATGCCTGAGGCAGAAGAGGTTGACGTTGAAATAGATGAAAAAGATATTCGTATTGACGTTATGAGAGCATCCGGAAATGGTGGACAGTGTGTCAATACAACAGACTCTGCAGTTCGTCTTACGCACTATCCTACGGGAATAGTTATTTATTCACAGACGGAAAAGAGCCAGATTCAGAATAAGGCCAAAGCATTTGCGCTTTTAAGAGCTAAGCTGTATGACATGGCTCAGCAGGAAGCACATGATGCTGAAGCATCGCTTCGTAAGAGCCAGATTGGAACCGGAGACCGTTCCGAAAAGATCAGAACCTACAACTTCCCGCAGGGAAGAGTAACCGATCACAGAATTAATCTTACTCTTTATAAAATCGACAAGATTATGAATGGAGATATTCAGGAAATTATCGATGCGTGTATTACAGCCGACCAGGCCGCAAAGCTTGCAAAGATGAACGAAGAACAATAAGCAGCAAAATAAAGCTTCAAAATTAATTATGACAATATATAAGGACAGACATAGACTACTATGTTTGTCTTTATTTTTGCATAAAAATCTTGTAAAATATAGTGTGTATGTCTATGTGCATGTTTTGATTGCTTAGTGAAAAGCAGGTGTTTATGGCAGATGATATGAGAACAACTTATGCAGAACAGGGATTTTCTGAAAGCCAGATCGATCAGATAATGGCCGGGATTAACGAGGGCTTAAATCCAACTGTATATGCGCGAATCGATTTGGATTCCGCTCTTATGATGCAAATCCGACTTGGAATGAAGCATTCTCTTGATATGAATCCATACGCTGATAGCAGGTATGACTGGTTTCAGGTCGCGGAAATAAGGGAAGGTATGCTGCTGGGATTGGAGGTTTCAAGATATGATTCACCCGAAATACCTTCTGAGAAGATGCATGAATTAAGACGTGGTCTTGAGGACGGAATGGATCTTTCGGATTTCGTCAAATATTCAGCTGATATTATTAAGGAGCTTAGAAATGCCCTTGTAAAACATATAGATATTATCAGCTATGTTGAACAGGGATATAACGCAGGTCAACTTAAGGAAATAGCTTATGCGATAGGTAACGATATAGATATTTATCAGTATATAAATGTAGAATACCGGGCAGCTGCCATTCATGAGATTGTTCTTGGAATTGAGCATAATGTTGATGTAGAGCTTTATGCAAAACCATGTTATTCATGGTCTAAGATGGAACAATTAAGATTGGGCTTAGAGGCACAGGTTGATATCTCGTATTATGAGTCTCCTCTATATGACAGATACCAGATGGAGCAGATTAGGCTTGGACTTGAGGCAGGTATTGAAGTTAGTGAATACAACTCATTCATGTATCCGGCATCTTTTATGAAGAAAATGAGGCTGGAACTTGAAAATGGTGCAGGCTATGTTAAAACCGATGAAACCATTAGTGAAGGCGAAGAAAATAAAGATGGCTTAACTATATCAGTCTCAAATGATGACATGATAGCCTATATACGACTTAATAGTAATAATTTTGGCATTACCACTCGTAAAGATATATTGAGGTCATTAAGACTTGCCGGTATTACTCAAAATATAGATCCAAGAATGGTGGATGATCTTCTTTCAGGAAAGCATCTTAATGAAGTTGTGCAGATAGCCACTGGAAGGCCACCAATAGATGGAGCGGACGGCTTTTATGAATATTTTTTCGATACAGATAAGAAACGTACTCCTAAGATACTACCGGATGGTTCTGCTGATTTTCAGAATATGAACTGGTATGAAATGGTTAAAAAGGACCAGAAGCTTGCATACTATCATTCGGCAGGTAAAGGCGAAGAAGGTCACACAGTAACGGGTAAGAGAATTCCGGCAAAACGTGGAAAGGAACTGACAAGCTTAAGAGGTAAAGGCTTCATTGTGATGCCGGATAAGAAAACCTATATTGCAGAGAGTGATGGTAGGGTTGATTTAGATGGCAATAAGTTAAATGTTTTGAAAATGATGTATCTGCCAGAAGTTAATCAGGCAACAGGAAGTGTGGAATTTGCCGGTGATATCCTGATTTCCGGTGATGTAACAGATGGTGTAAGTATTAAAGCCGGTGGTGACGTTATAGTAGATGGCTTCGTAGGAAACTGCAGGATTGAAGCTGATGGCGATGTCATAATGAAAAAGGGTGTCAACGCCGCAGGAACTGGTCTTATTGTAGCAAAGGGTTCTGTAGAAGCTAAATTTTTTGAATCGGCTAATATTAAGGCTGGTAAAAATATAACAGCAAATTACTGTCTTAACTCAAATATTTATTCGGAGGATTCAATAAGTATATTTGGAAGCAAGGGCCTTATTTTGGGAGGTAAGGTATTTGCAGCTAACGATATTAAGGTTGCTAATCTGGGGAATGAGTCAGGAACAAGATCAATCATTAAGCTTGGAATTTCAGATGTTATGAAAGAAGAGCAGAAGAAAGTAGATAATAAACTTGTTGATCTTAATAATAAGCTTCTGATTCTTGAAAAAGGACAGAAGGATTTTCAGGATAAATATTCAGCCGAGATAAGAAATTCCATGGAAATGTATATCAAGATTGAAAATGCTTTATTTACATTACATCAGGAAGAGGAAGAACTTGTTGAAAGACGTGAAAAAATAATGCGACAGATTATGGCAACGGCTGATGCAATGATCACGGTAACAAACAATCTTTTTGAGAATATCATTATTCAGATAGATGACCGAAAGATACTTTCAACCAGGACAAATAACGTTACGGTTAAGAAAATAGAAAACAGAGTTGGAATATTTAAGAATAATTAAGAGGGACAGGATGCGCAAGAAAATTCTTATTGCTGATTCAGGTGAAGTGAATATAGAAATCCTTGAAGAATTATTCGAGGGGGATTTTGAGGTTGTAACTACAAACTCCGGAGTAGAAGCGCTGGATGTGATTATGAAATTACATGAAGAATTAGCTGCTGTAATATTGGATTATGCACTTGGAGATAAAGGCGCAGTCGATATACTAAACAGCATTAATCAGACAGTATGGTTTGATAATCTCCCTATTATTGTGCTTTCCGAAGATACATCACTCAAGATTGAAAAAGCGTCTTACAGAGCCGGTGCAGTTGACTTTGCACGTAAGCCATTTGATTCCGGCCTTATTGAAAAAAAGGTTAAAAAATATGCAGAGCTTTATAGTGTAAGAGAGGTCCTTAATGAAACTCGCGTAAAGCTTGATGCAGTAAGTACGAATTCTAATGGAAATTCCGCCACTGAAGGTGGAATGACTATGGGAGCAGATGTGTATTATATGCAGCATAACAAGATGATAGAGCTCATCGGAACACTTGTAGAACTCCGAAATGTTGAAAATCATCATCATGTTCAGAGAATGAAGGGACTTGTTAAGATTATGGCGAAGAAAATGCAGGAATTGCATCCTGAATATAATCTTAATTCTCAAATGGTTGATTATATAGTTACAGCCTGTTCAATACATGACCTAGGAAAGGCTGCTATTAGGGATGAGGTTCTTCTTAAACCGGGAAGATTTACGGATGAAGAGTATGAATATATGAAATCCCACACATTGAGAGGAATAGAGCTTCTTGATGATGTTAAGGGCGCATGGAGTGATGAATTTGATAAGATTGCTCGTGAGGTTGTTCGTTCTCATCATGAAAAATATGATGGAGGCGGATATCCGGATGGATTAAAGGGAGAAGAAATACCTATTTCGGCACAGCTTGTATCCATTAGTGATACCTATGATGCACTGGTTAATGACAGAGTGTATAAGAAGGCATTCCCGAAGGATGTTGCGTTTAATATGATCATGGTTGGAGAGTGCGGTATTTTTGCACCGAAGATACTTGATTGTTTTAAGGTGTGCAGACCAATGCTTGAAGCCTGGGAAGAGGGAGAAATTAAATTAGAAGATATCTAATAAATATATTAAACAACCAAATCAGTATGAATATAGCTTGGAATACAAACTATTGAAATAAATAATAAATCTTTATAAAGAAAGGCAATAAAAATGACTCAGTCAAGAACACACAATTGTAATCAATTGAGAATTGAAAATGTTGGACAGGAAGTTACCCTTGCAGGTTTCTATGACAATATGCGTAAGGTGTCAAAGAATCTTGGCTTCCTTCAGCTTAGAGATTTCTACGGAATCACTCAGGTAGTAATTGAAACAGAAGAGATGATGGATTCGTTAAACGGAATTAATAATGAATCAACACTTTCTGTTACAGGTGTTGTAAGAGAACGTTCTTCAAAGAATGGCAAGCTTGCAACCGGTGAAATAGAAGTAGTACCTACAAAGATAGAAGTCCTTGGTAAGTGTATATATAATGAACTTCCATTTGAAATTAATCGTTCTAAGGAAGCAGATGAAGCTACTAGACTTAAGTACAGATATCTTGATCTTCGTAATCCTGCAGTTAAGGAAATGATCGTTATGAGATCAAAGATTGTTGCAGAATTAAGAGCTTCAATGACAGCACATGATTTCCTTGAAATTACAACACCCATTCTTACATGTTCTTCACCTGAAGGAGCAAGAGACTATCTTGTACCATCAAGAAATCATCCGGGTAAGTTCTATGCACTTCCACAGGCACCACAGCAGTTTAAACAGCTTCTGATGACCTCAGGATTTGACAGATATTTCCAGGTAGCTCCATGCTTCAGAGATGAAGATGCACGTGCTGACAGATCTCCCGGAGAATTTTACCAGCTTGATATGGAAATGGCATTTGCTACACAGGAAGATGTATTTGCAGTAATCGAGGACGTTCTTCCTCCTATCTTTGCAAAATACGGAATATATAAGACTGCATCAAAGGCACCATTCAAGAGAATCGCATATACTGAAGCAATGGAAACATATGGTTCAGATAAGCCGGACCTTCGTATTGATCTTATTGTTGAGGATGCAACAGCACTTCTTTCAGATATTGGATTTGGTCCTTTTGATGGTAATGAAGTTAAGGCAGTTAAAGTTACAAACTTTAAGCTTACCAGAAAAGAAATAGATAAACTCGTTGAGGCAGTAGAGGTTCAGTCAGGAGAAAAGACCTATTGGTTCAGAGTTGATGAAAATGGAGAAATAGTTGGTGGTATTTCTAAATTCTTACAGGATAAGAAGGATGAAGTCATCTCTACATTAGGCCTTAATAAGGGTGACTTCGTAGGCTTAAGTGCAGGCAAGCACCTTACAGCACTTAAGACAGCCGGTGTTCTTCGTAAGTTCCTCGGAGCTTCATGTGAAGGACATATGGATGCTGATAAGTATGAATTCTGCTGGATTGTAGATTTCCCTATGTATGAAATCGGAGAAGAATCAGGAGAACTTGAATTCTGTCATAATCCATTCTCTATGCCACAGGGTGGCATGGATGCACTTAATAATGCAGATCCTTTGTCAATACTTGCATATCAGTATGACCTTGTTGTTAATGGTGTTGAATTATCATCAGGAGCTGTTCGTAACCATGATCCTGAAATAATGGTTAAGGCGTTTTCAATTGTCGGACTTGGCGAGGATGCTGTTAAAGCTAAATTCCCTGCTATGTACAATGCATTCTGTTACGGAGCTCCTCCGCATGCAGGAATTGCACCCGGTGTTGACCGTATGGTAATGCTTATTCTTGGACAGGAAAGTATCCGTGAGATTATTCCATTCCCTATGAATAAGACAGCACAGGATGTTATGATGGGTGCTCCATCCGCAGTAGATCCAAAACAGCTTCAGGATGTTCATATCATGATCGTTCCTGAGAAGGAAGATTAATGGAAATTTGTTTTGTTGAAGAAACGACCTCCACTAATACTGTTTTGTATGAGGAAGGGCTTGCCGGCCGAACTAAGGACTGCATGCTTGTGGCCTTTCGCCAGACCAATGGAAAGGGCAGACGTGGAAGGGATTTTTACTCTCCTGTTGATACAGGGCTGTATCTTAGTATCTTTTTACATAAGGAGCTGGAGGTCTCAAAAGCCTTGCTGCTCACACCGCTTATGGCAGTTGCGGCATCTGAGGCTGTTGAAAAATATATAGATGATTCCATATCCATTAAATGGGTGAATGATCTTTATTACAAAGATAAAAAGGTTTCGGGGATTCTGACAGAATCCTCGCCCCTTACATCTGACGGACAGACTGAATTTGTGGTAATAGGAATAGGTCTTAATCTGTTTGAGCCGGAAGGCGGTTTTCCGGAAGATATCAAAGGACGTGCCGGAGCTATTTTTGATAAAAGTATTAAAAATGTGACAGATATGTCACATGATGAACTGACTGCATTTAAGAAAAAATTGGCGCAGACGATTCTTGAACGTTTTGAATTCCACTATTCGAAGTTTCCGAATGAAACCCCGGTAGAAGAATATAGAAAGCGTTCATATATATCCGCAAGGTGGGTACAGATTCTTGACGGCCCGGAGGTTTTTGTAGAAGGAATCAGCGATGATTTCGGACTTGCCATTCAGTACAGGGATGGCAGTAAAGATATACTAAAAGCAGGAGAAGTCAGCCTGGTATTATGAAAAATATATTGACCTATATTAAAAATGAAGGAAACAGAACCTTTGAAGAATTTCCTTTTAATGAAGTAGACAGTCTTATATTGAGTCAGCTTGCTTATCTTGAATATGACGGAATTGTTCCCAAATTGTGTGAAGATTCCGAAATGCTGAAGGCAGAGAATGAAGCCTCATGTGAGTTGACAAAAGATGTTAATGCGATACTCCTTAAGGATATTCCGGAGCATCCTGAATTCAATAATATGTTCAACATATTCTGGATGGCCGATAAGGAGGAAAAACTCGTATCTTTGGCAGCAAAGAGCAAAAGATATTGTGACATTCAGATTAATTTTTATAAAGAAATATTCTCCGAAGATTTTGATACACAGTTTGCTGCAGTAACATATATTCTTCCGGATAAGAGTATGTATGTTGCTTTTCGCGGAACGGATGCAACCCTGCTTGGCTGGAAAGAGGATATGAAAATTGGTTACAGTAAGCCGATTGAATCTCAAAAGCTTGCGGCTGAATATATGAATAGGGTTTCTATGATGAATGATTATCCCATACGAACAGGAGGTCATTCCAAGGGTGGAAATCTCGCAATTTATGCTTCTATGATGTGTGAAGTAGAGGCAAGAATACGTATCATTGATATTTATAATCATGACGGTCCGGGCTTCAGACCGGAAATAATTGAAAATAGTGCTTACAGCAGTCTTGCTGACAGAATTCACAAATATATACCAAAATCTTCGATTGTAGGTATTATTTTTGAGGATGACAACTACGATATCGTTGAAAGCTATGGAGTGGGGGCTCTTCAGCATAATGCGTTTTCGTGGAAGGTTGAGAATGGTGAGTTTATCAGATGTGAGCGAAAATTCTTTACTAAGGAAGCTACAGACCAGTCTATAAATGAATGGATTTATTCACTTAAAGAAGATGAACTGGATGTTTTCGTTAATTCTCTTTATGATATTTTAACTGCCAAGGATGCAAAGACTATCGAAGATCTCAAGAAGAATCCTTTTAAGAGCTTCACGGCAGCTGTTAATAAATATAAAGAACTGTCTTTTGATAATCAGGAGATATTAGAAGAAATCTTTAAGCGAATGAGAAATATATACGGTGAAAATGTTCTTGAGGCTATTGTTGTTTCATCAAGAAATATGTGGCAGGAAATGGTTGAGTTTTCACAAAATGCCGGTGATAAGGTAAAAAGAACATTTTCAAAAAAGAAGGGATGAGTTTGATATGAGTCACTGTGAGAATGGTGTGATTTGTACCAATAATAATTGTATAGGGTGTAATAAATGTTTGTCGGTATGTCCTGTGGAAGGGGCTAACATTTCAGTTCTTGGCGAAGAGGGGTTAAGAATAGAAAACGACTCTGAAAAATGTATTAATTGTGGAGCATGTGTTAATATTTGTACTCATAACGCAAGAGAATATAAAGACGATACCGAAAGATTTTTATCAGATCTTAAGAATGGAAAGAAAATATCTTTGCTTGTAGATCCGGTTTTTTATTATCAGTATTTTAATGAAGCATCAAAGATATTTGGTTATCTTAAGAGTCTTGGCGTTGGTAAGATTTATGATATTTCATTTGGCGTTGAGGTATCGGTATGGGGACATGCTAAATATATACGTGAAAATTTGAATAATCCGGCAAGAGCTTTTGTCGGAAACAGCTGTAATGCGCTGATATCTTATTTCAAAAAGCACGAACCCAAGATGCTGGATGCTGTTATACCGGTTCATTCGCCGACGATGTGTACAGCGATATATGCAAAGAATTATCTGCATGATGAAAATGATTATGCATTGCTTAGTCCATGTTCATCAAAAATGGATGATGATGAAGAGTATACGTCTTTCATTAAATATAATGTTTGCATCGAAAAATTCATGAATGAGATAGCATCTGTTGATTTGGCTGAATATGAAGATATTACAGCAGATTTGACTGCAAAAGGACCGGGGATGCTGTTTACCATGGAAGGCGGATTCAAGCACCTTGTGGATATGGTTTCTCCCAACATGATTACATCAGTAAAGCATGATGTGGTGGACCGAATATATATTTCTCACTTAAGAGAAGCTGTTATAGAGGGAATCAGTCTCCCGAACTTCGTTGATTTCGTTGCATGTAGTAATGGCTGCGTGGGCGGGTCAGGAATATCCGGTGTGATTGATTATAAGAAGGTTAATATCAATATCGCAAATATCAAGCAGTCAATTAAAAATCCGATACGTGGAATCGGCGGACCGGATGGAAATTACGAAAGACTCTGTGAATTGACCAAGGACCTTACGATTGACGATTTTACAAGAAAATATACTGCAACACCGGTTGAACCGTATTTCATTTCGGAAAGCGAATGTAACAGAGCTTTTGAGGAGCTTCACAAGGATACAAAAGAAAAACAGACCATCGACTGTGGAGCCTGTGGATACAGTTCCTGCAAGAATATGGCAAGAGCAATAGCTGCAGGAATTAATAAAAAAGAAAACTGCATCAGATATGTTAATGATGAATTGAGTTTAAGATATTATACAGACTCATTGACAAGAATTAATAATAAAGAAGGATTCATAAGATCAGTTAAATATCTTTATGCCGAAAAGCCTGATGTTAAATATGTTATTGGTGTTGTGGCGCTTAACCAGTTGAATGTTATTAATGACCTTTATGGATTTGAAACGGGTGATGAAATCATTAGAAGATGTGCAGGTGTTGCAAAGCGATTTACTACCGGCAAAGGAGTCTGCGGACGTCTTGGTGGTGGAGAATTTCTTGTATGCTTTGAATGCTGCGAGGAACTTCTTGAGAGGATTCATTCAACTAAGGTATATGCTTTTGAGGATATGGATATTACGGTTCCTCTTACATACAGAGCAGGTCTTTTTATAGATGCCGACAGATCCAATTCCATTGAGACAATGATAAATTATGCTTCTCTTGCAAGAGACAAGATAGAAGAAGATGCGGTATGTACATGTCTGTATTATAACAATGAATTGAGAGAAAGACTTGCTGCGGAAGCTATGGTTACTTCGCAGATGTATGCGGCTCTTGAAAATCATGAGTTTGTTGCATATTATCAGCCACAGTATTCGAGCGCAACACATACAATTGTCGGTGCAGAGACTCTTTGCAGATGGATAAAGAAAGATGGATCGGTTATTTCGCCCGGCTTATTTATTCCTATTTTTGAAAAGAATGGATTTATTAAATCCCTGGACAGATATATGTGGGAGGATGCATTTAAGACAGTTCTTAAGTGGAAGGAAGAGCTTCGAAATCCGGTACCTATTTCCGTAAATATTTCGAGAGTATCTCTTGATGAAAGTGATTTTATAGATACTATTCAGGAACTGGCTGAAAAGTATCCTATCGACAGAAAGCTTTTACATTTTGAAATCACCGAGTCTGCTTATTCGGAAAGACAGGATGTTGTAACCCAAAAGGTTAACGCATTAAGAGATATGGGATTCGTAGTAGCGCTTGATGATTTTGGTTCAGGTTATTCTTCATTAAATGTCCTGAAGGATATGCCAATTGATATTCTTAAACTGGATATGGGATTCCTTAGAGGAAAGAATCAGGATAACGGTGAAATTATTATCAGAAATGTTGTTTCAATGATAAGCGAACTTGATCTTGATATTGTGTCTGAAGGAGTGGAAACGAATGCTCAGGCAGACTTCCTGACCGATGTCGGGGTTGATGTTATTCAGGGATATCTTTATGCACGTCCCATGCCCAAGGATGACTATGAAAAGATACTGGATTCAGACAGACAGGTAAAATAAATTATATTATATTATATTATATTATATTATAAATATATGAGAGAGGTTATTATGATTAAGAAACTATGTGCACTGACAATGGCTGCAATAATGGCATTTGCAGCAGTAGGCTGTTCATCAGCACCTGATGAGAGCCAAGCTAACACAACTGAGACTCCGGCTGCTGAGGAACAGGTTACAGAGAGTAAGCCTGAAACAGTGGAAACAGCAGCAAATGAAACAGAGGAAGTTGTTGAAGCAGTTGAAGAACCTGCAGTAGACGAGGCAGAATTGTTAGCTAAAGAAAAGGAAGAAAAATTGAACGAAGCAAAGAAAAATGTAGTAGAAAGTACTGCTGATGAAGCAATTGAATTTGCCAAGAATCTTAAAGCAGGATGGAATCTTGGAAATACTCTTGATGCTTTTGTCGCAGGTGTGTTCAATACACTTGATACTGAAACAAGCTGGGGTAATCCAAAAACATCGCAGGAACTTATCGATGGAATCGCTAATGCGGGATTCACAACAATTCGAGTTCCCGTAAGCTGGCATAACCACCTGACTCTTTCAGAAGATGAGAAGCATCTTATTATCGATCCTGAATGGCTTGCAAGAGTTAAAGAGATTGTTGATTACTGTTACAAGGATAATCTTTATGTAATTATCAATATTCACCATGATAATATTCCTGAAGGAAAGTTTGGTTTCCGTCCTGATAAGGATAATGCTGAACAGTCAATCTGGTATGCAAGAGAAATCTGGAATCAGGTAGCAGATTACTTCAAGGACTATGATGAACATCTTATTTTTGAAGGCTTGAATGAACCAAGACTTACAGGTGATGCAGCACATGAATGGTCATATGAGAATGACAATCATATCTATAATACATCTGCCGAAATCATTAATCAGATGAATCAGGAATTCGTTGATGCAGTAAGAGCATCAGGTGGAAACAATGTTAACAGATATCTTCTTGTTACATCTTACTGTGCTACATTAAAGGCAGCAAAGGGATTAAAGTATGCTTTCCCGGAAGATATTGCATCATATAAGTTAATGCTTTCCTTCCATGCATATTCACCATATGATTTTGCACTTAATCCTGATCTTTCACTTAATACTTTCGATAAGGAAAGCGGAGAAAAAGAATATAGTGCCATGGTTACAACTGTTAACAAGTATTTTGTTGAGAAGGGAATCCCTTGCGTGCTTACAGAGTACGGTGCGCAGGAAAAGGGTGGAAACCTTGCTGACAGAGTAGTATTTTATGAAACATACTGTAAGGCAATGGCAGATGCCGGAATTCCATGTGTTGTTTGGGATAATGGAATAATTTCAGGAGATGGAGAAAGATTTGCCCTTATCGACAGATCAAATAATGAGATAGTTTATCCTGAAATAACCAAGGCAATCGTTGACAGTTATAAATAGTTAAGAATTCAATAGGTATATATTTAATTAATTTGAATTCGATGGTTCATATATGGATGTCATTTGCTATAATGATAATACAATATGTGACGATATATATGATAAGAGATTGTTCTATATTTTTGTCCTAGTGCATACTTATATGTTATGAGGATATATGTTATGTGGACAAATTATATGATTATGAGGACAAAGAGTTTTATAAAATGGATTTTATAAAAGGAGGTTGGCTATGAAGATTCAGCCCAAAACAGACTATTCATCATTGTTTGGGAACAGCAGTCTTTTTGGAAATCAGGGTACCGGTGTTGGTGCGAATTTCCTTGCAGACTATGCTTCAATTAAAAGCGGAAGCTATGGCAAACTGATGAAGGCCTATTATGCCAAGGATGGCAACAAAGAAGAAATTAACAAAGTAGTTGAGAAGAATAAGCAGAAGCTTGAAACAACCAATAGCAATGCAGAAGCTCTTGCAGATACTGAACGTTCAGCAGAGAAGCTTTATTCAACATTGGATGACTTATCAAAGAGCGAATTATCAAATGATGATAAGACAGCAGATAAGGTTAAGGAATTCGTTAAGAATTATAATGATCTTTTGGAGAAGGCAAGTGATTCGGATTCTGATTCAATTATGACTAAAGCATATCAGCTTATTGAAACATCCAAGCTTTCAACAAACCATCTTGCAAAAGCAGGTCTTTCAGTTGGTTCAGATGATAAGCTTAAATTTGACGAAGAAGCTTTTAAAAAGGCAGATGTCAAAGATATCAAGACTGTATTTGCATCAGCCAAAGGATTTGGTTTTGAAGCTCAGTCAAAGGCTTCTCTCATCGATTCCCAGGCTCATTTTGAACAGCTTAAAGCAAACACTTACACAAGTAAGGGAGGCTTCAGCAGTACAACATCAAGCGGATCGATTTTTGATGGAATGTTCTGATAACATGGTCCAGACTTGACATATCAGCATGTTTTTGATTTAATATTCCTTGCAGCAATTGTTGCATAAGCAGAAGTGGTGGAATTGGCAGACGCGCAGGCTTCAGGTGCCTGTGGTAGCAATACCGTGTGGGTTCAAGTCCCATCTTCTGCACTTTTAAAGAGTTCTTAAATACCTTGTAAAACAGGCATTTAAGAACTTTTTTTGTTTTTTAGTATTAAATATTTAGTGGGTTCCTACTGGGTTCCTACTAGGGGCCTACTGGGTTCCTGCTGGGTTCCTATTCTTATCAATTAGCTTTTTTCCCGCTTTACTCCGGTCTTCGCAGAGCAAACGACCTGCATCCGACCCCAATCCGCTGGTAAAAGATCAAGTTTCGTATCGAGAGATTACCAGTGAAAAAGAAGCAAAGTCCAATCCACTGGTAAAAAATCAAGTTTCGTATCGAGAGATTACCAGTGAAAAAGAAGCAAAGTCCAATCCGCTGGTAAAAAATCAAGTTTCGTATCGTTAGATTACCAGTGAAAAAGAAGCAAAGTTCAATCCACTGGTAAAAAATCAAGTTTCGTATCGTTAGATTACCAGTGAAAAAGTGGAAAAGTCCAATCCACTGGTAAAAGATCAAGTTTCGTATCGTGAGATTACCAGTGAAAAAGAAGAAAAGTCCAATCTACTGGTAAAAAATCAATTTTCCTACACTTACGATTACCGGTGAAAAGGAAAATAACAAATTTTACAGGTACTATGTCTTTATATAGATTGAATTATTACCAGGGGATTTTATTAAACATAAAACAGGGAACATAAAACAGGTTTGAACTATTTGGACTTGTGATATTCTAACAAAGAGCTGCCGAAATATTGTAAACCACTCACAAAGACATTAACTATAAGTACTGATATAGTGTTAGAAAAGTTAATAAATTAATTTTTTAGCAAAGGAGCTATGTTTGACATAGCTCCTTTTTTTTTCGGATAAAGGAGGCAGTGGTTATGGCAAGAAAATATTTTCCATTTCTTGAAACGGTGGATCTGACAATTAAGTTTAAGGATTTTGTTGCTAATGATGCTGTTTCATTACAATTTTATAAAGGCTTTATTCACTCAATAGTAGGTGAAAATGGTGCGGGAAAAAGTACATTGATGAAAATGCTTTACGGAGTATATCATCCAACCTCAGGAAAGATAAAGGTTGATAACCAGGTTGTTGAAATGACACCAACCATTGCAATGGAAAAAGGTATCGGAATGGTTTTCCAGGATTTCAGACTGATTCCTGCATTTACGGCATTGGAAAATATAATGATGGCTTTGCCCAAGTCAAAATTAAAACTTGGCAGAGCAGAAATATGTAAAGAAATTAAGGAAATATCTGAAAAATATAAGATAGCTATTGACCCGGATATGTATGTGTGGGAGATGGATTTGGGTCAGAGACAGAGAGTTGAAATCATTAAAGTAATGATGATGGGAAAACCGGAGCTGCTGATCTTTGATGAACCGACAAGTGTATTGACAGTTCACGAGGCGCAGGCATTTCTTGAGATGCTGGTTGAGTTGAAGAATAACAATATAGCTGTTGCCCTTATTACACATAAGTTAAATGAAGTATTGGCTGTATCAGATACCATAAGCGTATTAAGACACGGCAAAGTGAAATGCACCATTGAGAAGGAAGAAGGCTTTGACAAGGAAAAACTTGTAGGTCTGATAATGGGTGTTGAAGAAGGAGAGAAGAACACTGTTAAGTCATTCGACAGACTTGAAATTAAAGAGGTTCATCCGATGCTTGAATGTAAGGACATGCGAATAAAGGATGAACACGGAAGGTCGATTTTGAAGCATGCTTCACTGACGGTTAATTCAGGTGAAATAGTAGGAGTTGCCGGAATATCAGGACGAGGACAAAGAGAATTACTTGAAAGCATATTCGGACTTAAGGATATAGCTGAAGGAACAATAAAGATAGACAGTGTTGATTTTACGGATAAAGAAACAATAGATCGAATTAATTCCGGTATGTCTTTTATATCGGAAGATCCCAAAAGAGACAATGTTGTTGAGGGAATGGAAATCAGAGATCATTTCGTTCTGGCTGGTGTTACACCGGATAGCAAGGGACTTGATTATGACTGGAAGAAACTTCAACAGAACCTTGAGAGCGAGGATTACGTTAAGGATCTTGGAGTTCCGCAGCTTAACAGACAGATGTCAACTTTGTCAGGTGGAAACATACAAAGAGCAGTACTTGCAAGAGCAGCCATCAGAAGACCCAAGGTACTGTTGGCAAGCTATCCCATAAGAGGTCTGGATATAGGAACTGCTCAGACCGTACATAGAATATTAATTCAGTTAAGAAATCAGGGAAGTGCAATATTACTGGTTTCAGAAGATATGGATGAGATATTTGAGATGTCAGATTCAATTGTTGTTCTGTCAAATAACAGCATTACAGAGAAATTTGATCCAAAGAAAATAACTCCTTATGAAATAGGAGAATTGATGATAGGAGGTGCGAAAGATGAGTAGATTAAAAAATAACAAATCACTGATGCAAGCACTGTCCTGGATAGGAATGATTATCATAGCTTTCATCATATTCGGAATATTTCTTTTAATGCAGGGAGCTAACCCTCTTGAAGCATATAAGAATATGTTTGAATCTACATTAACAAATCAGATAGGTATTTCAAAATTAATACTGAAGTCAGTACCTTTTATTCTGTTAGCTGTAGCAACAAGCATATCTACGAGAGCAGGACTGGTAAATGTTGGTGTAGAAGGACAGCTGATGATAGGAATGTTATTTACAATAACGGCTGCTAATTTCTTGTTTACATCATTACCAACAGTACTTGGACTCATTTTACTTGCTATAGTCGGAATGCTTGGTGGGGCACTGTATGGTGGAGTTGCAGGTCTTTTCAGAGTTAAGGCGAATATGAATGAAACCATAACGACTGTAGTTATGAATTATATTTCATACTTTATAGTATCACTTGCTGTATATGGATATTTAAGAGATCCGGAAGGCTTTAACTGGCCAATGTCAACACAGATTTCAGACAGCCTGACATTACCTAAATTATTCGGAACGGTAAATATAGGAATTATTATAGCACTTTTGGTTGTTGCCCTTGTCTGGTACTTCATAAATAAGACTAAGACAGGATTTAAGATGAAGGTTGTTTGTGGTAATCCAAACGCGGCAAAAAATGCCGGAATAAATGTAAATAAAGTAAGATTTTTTGCAATGGTGGCAACAGGAGCTATTGCAGGACTTGCCGGAATGATAGAAATATGTGGAGTTGAAGGAAGACTCAGAACAACTACCTGTCAGGATTATGGATATCTGGGATTCCTTGCAGCATGGATGGCATGGAATAATCCGGTATTATCTGTTGCAACAGCAGTAATCATTTCATTCCTGTCTGTATCAGGAAATGTTCTGGAATTTAAGAATAACTTACCGGCATCCAGCACACAGATATTGATGAGTATAGTTCTATTAGCCATTATGTGGAGAGGAAAGGGGAGAAAAGAATCATGATAAGTTTAATAACTAATTTTCTGACAAATGCTATTCAATCCGGAACCTCTGTTTTATACGGAATATATGGTGAAACGATAACCGAGAGATCAGGTATTGTTAACCTTGGTACAGAAGGATCGATGATATTGGGAGCCATAGCAGCATACATTGTGGCTGCAGACAGTGGATCGATGGGATTAGCCATTATCTGCGCAATGCTCGCAGGTGGTGCATTGGCACTCATACATGCATATCTTTGTATAAATAGAAAAGCAAATCAGTTGGCATCAGGTTTGACACTTATGTTTTTGGGACTGGGAATAGCAGCATTTTATGGCAGAGAGTATGTAAGTGTTTCAATAACAGGATTAAACAAAATAGCTATTCCGCTTTTGTCGAAGATACCTGTTATAGGAGAAGCATTTTTTAATCAGGATATTCTGACATATCTGTCATTTGTGTTGTGCCCTGTTCTGTGGTGGTTCCTATACAAAACAAGAAAAGGACTTTTCCTAAGAGCAGCCGGTGAGGATAAGGAAGTTGTATATGCTTATGGTAAGAATCCTCAGAGCTTAAGATATCTGGCAACGGTACTCGGAGGAATGATTTCGGCAATAGGTGGTGCTCAGTTATCCATTGCCTACACAAAAACCTGGAGTGAGGGAATGACAAACGGCAGAGGAATTATTGCTGTATCACTGGTTGTTCTTGCTAAATATAACCCGTCAAAGGCAATGATAGGAGCCTATGTATATGGCGGTGCTCAGGCATTGAATGTAATACTTCAGTCTCAGGGAGTTGAGATTTCACCTTTCCTGCTGATGATGCTTCCATATGTGATTACTTTGGTTGCATTGTTTGTAAGCTCAGTAAGAAAGGGTACAAATGCCCCGAACGAGTTAAAGAATATTATAGGTGGTTAGTTATTGGAGCGTAAGCTTTGATATAAAAACAAAACAGGAGGAAGAAATTATGAAAATCATGAAAAAGCTATTGGCACTTGGATTGTGTGTGTCAATGATGACAGCAATGGTAGCATGTGGAGGTTCAGATTCTGCATCTACAGAAAGCACTTCAGCAGCAGGAGAAAAGACTACAATCGGTTTTATCTATGTAGGAGCTTCTGATGACTATGGTTACAATCAGGCAGCCTACAAAGGAATGGAAGCTGTAAAAGCTCACTTTGGTGATAAGGTTGAAATTCTTAATCAGGAAAAGGTTCCTGAGACTTCAGAGGCATCAGATGTTCTTGAACAGATGATTCAGTCAGGAGCAACTATTTTGTTCCCTACTTCATTTGGTCATTTAACACCTGCAGAAGATGTTGCAAAGAATTATCCTAATGTAATCTTTGAACATCAGGGTGGTATGGAAACAATGCCTAACCTTGGAACATATTTTGGAACAATCTGGGATCCTTATTATCTTGCAGGTATTGCTGCAGGTCATGCAACCAAATCAAATAAGTTAGGTTTTGTTGCAGCATTCCCTATTTCTCAGTCATTAGCAAATGTCAATGCATATACTCTTGGAGCACAGTCAGTTAACCCTGACATTACTACTACAGTAATCTTTACAGGTGACTGGTCAGATCCTGCAAAGCAGACAGAAGCAGCAAATACACTTATCGCAGACGGCTGTGATGTTCTTGCACAGCATCAGGATGCTACAAAGACTATCGTAGAACTTTGTGAGGCTAACAATGTTTACACAGTAGGATATCATGCAGATGCTTCTGAATTGGCACCTAACATGTGGCTTACAGCAGCTGTTTGGGATTGGAGCGGATTATTCGTAGACATCTGTCAGGCTATTATGGATGGCAAATGGCAGGGAAGCCAGTATGATGCTATCTACAGAGGTGGTATGGCAGAAGGAATCGTTGATCTTGCACCATTTGGTAAAGCAGTTCCACAGGAAGTTCAGGACGAAATCTTAGCATTAAAGGCTGAAATGATTGCCGGAACAAGACATACCTTCGAAAATGAAATCAAAGATCAGAATGGTAATGTAGTTTGTGAGAACGGAAGCTTCTTATCAGAGGAGCAGGTTGAAAGTATGAATTACTTCGTTGAAGGTGTAATTGGTACTATCGAGTAATTAAAAATAAAATAAGTAAGCATTGGGGTTGGCTATAGTGATAGCCAACCCTGTGTATTAATTTACGGAGGGAAAAACTATGAACATTGAGTCGGTACCATATAAATGGCCATATAACGGAGACCTAAGAGCAGAAAATACAGCTCTTATTGTTATTGATATGCAGACTGATTTCTGTGGAGAAGGCGGATATGTCGATGCTATGGGTTATGATATTGCTTTGACAAGGCGTGCAATTGAACCCATTAAGGCATTGCTTGAAACCTGCAGACAGATTGAGGGATTTACAATTATTCACACAAGAGAAGGTCACAGACCTGATTTGTCAGACCTTCCTGAAAATAAGAGATGGAGATCAGCCCAGATAGGGGCAGAAATTGGTTCCAAGGGACCTAAAGGAAGAATTTTGGTCAGAGGAGAAGAAGGATGGGATATTATCCCGGAATTATACCCGATAGACGGAGAGATAATTATTGATAAGCCGGGAAAAGGAAGCTTCTGTGCTACTGACCTTGAATTAATTTTAAGACAGAAGAAGATTGAGAATATTATTTTGACAGGCATAACAACAGACGTATGTGTGCATACTACAATGAGAGAGGCCAATGACAGAGGT
Source organism: Lachnospiraceae bacterium (assembly GCA_024403415.1). Classification (GTDB taxonomy): domain Bacteria; phylum Bacillota; class Clostridia; order Lachnospirales; family Lachnospiraceae; genus JAILLW01. The sequence continues at coordinate 123,252 of JAKSRY010000003.1, read as the reverse complement.
TTTGAATGTGTTATTCTTTCAGATTGTACAGGTGCAACAGATGCAGGAAACCATGAAGCTGCATTAAAAATGGTTACAATGCAGGGCGGCGTTTTTGGAGCGGTATCTGATTCCAAGAGCGTCATTGAAGTATTAAAGAATCTGATAAAGAAATAGGTACCAGCTATGAAAATAAATGCAAAACCTTATGAATTTGAATTCGATGAAAAAAAGACAGCCCTGATGGTCATCGACATGCAGCGCGATTTCTGCGAACATGGCGGATTCGGTGAGATGCTTGGAAATGATATCAGTGAGGTTGTTAATATTATCCCTACTGTTAAAAGTGTCATTGATTACTGTAGGGAAAATAATATTCTTATTATTTATACAAGGGAGGGCCATTTGCCGGATTTGTCAGATTGCCCTGAAAGTAAGCTCAGAAGATCTAAAAAGCAGGGCGCAGGAATCGGAGATGTGGGTCCTATGGGACGCATTATGGTTCGAGGCGAAAAGGGAAATGCCATATTGGATGAACTGGCTCCGCAAGATGGTGATTATGAGATAGATAAGTGCGGAAAAGGCTCTTTTTATAAAACAGATCTTGAAAAGATATTAAGAGATAATGGGATAGAATCGCTTATCTTCACGGGAGTAACCACACATGTCTGTGTACAGACTACAATACGTGAAGCAAACGACAGAGGGTTTGAATGTCTTATGATAGAAGACGCCTGTGCGGCATATGACAGAAATGATCATCTGGCAAGCATCAAAATGATTAATCAGCAGGGGGCAATCTTTGGATGGACTACACCTGCAGAGGAATTAACAGGTAAGTAATACCTGTTAATTCTTGCTTTCAAGATAGTATCGGTAACCGCCAAATGAAGAAATATCAATAGCACCTTCGATTGCATAGGGTTCACAAATGAAACCTGTTACGGAGGTGTTATTTATTAGCAGAATCTGTCCAAGTCCAAGGGGAGAAGGAATCATGTTTAAGAATTTGCCAAGTGCTTCATAGGTAAGTGACCATACTTCTACTTCGATGGAACAACCGCCCTCGGAAACTTTTACCATACCGGGTTTTTCCGGAGTAGTTGATAATGCATATAATTTGTAGCAGGGTGCTGATTTTGTTGTCTCGATATATTCTGCACCAAGGGATGTTAACTGTACATTGAGTGGATAACCTTTCATGTGTAATCCACATACTGCAACGCAGGTTTTTTCTGTTTCTTTCATAAAAATAATCCTTTTGTGTAGTTGATTTATTATACAGGATATTTTAAAGTAATGGAAAATAAAAATGTTTGTGATATATTCATAAAAAATCACCCTTTTATTGTGAACCGGAGGTAATATGACAGTAGGCGATTTGCTAAAATTGAATAGCTTAAAAGGATGCAGGTTTGTAACGGATAATGTTGATGAGCAGGTGCAGGTCACAGGTGTCAATGTCATGGAGGTACCGGATATTTTTAACTGGGTTAATGAGGGCGAACTGCTTCTGACAGTAGGATATTCATACAGACACAGACCGGAAGAATTTGCAGATATTCTGCCAAGGCTTAAGGAAAAGGGAGTTGCGGTTCTTGGGTTTAAGATACACAGGTTTTTTGAGGAAATTCCGGATTATATAATTGACAGTGCCGAAAAATGCGGACTTCCGATTATTGAGATAAGTGAAGATGTCGTTTTTTCGAATGTGACAAGGGAAATAATCGGTGATCTGCTGCAGGGGCAGGTTGAGAAGAAGTACCAGGATCAGTTCTTCTTAAACTGGATCACAGGTAAGTTTAATAATCTTTCGGAGTTTACAAGAAAAGCAAAGGATGTGGATGTAGACGTTGATGTTGATGAGAAATATATAGTTCTCACAATGAACATGCGACTTGAGATGGACAGTGAGCAGATCAGATCATTAGCATACAGAATTCATAGATTTCTGGAAAATGAGAGCAGTCTTTATATTACCTTTGATGATGAAAATATTATTTTTGTAGTTGCAAAATCAAAGTGCGATCCGCTTATAAACAAGATAAAAGAAACAGTTATGATGATATCAAGGCGAGGCGGCTGTACATTGTATAAAGGCAGAGAATCCGTGTATGCATACAGTCTGGAAGAGAGCTACAAGACAGCACTTAATATAGAAAAAATATGCAAATCTTATAAATTTGACAAGGAAGTCATTGAGTATAAGGATGTTGGAATATATGCATTATTTTCATTAATTCCGCAAAATAAGCAGTCTGAAGATTTTGTCAAAATGTATCTGGGTTCTATTCTTCAATACGATAAGGAGCATGAAACGGACATGCTGTACACATTGAGAATGTATCTTGAGAATAATGCGAATGCAAAGCTTACATCCGAAAAAATGTTTATGCATTACAATACCATAGGATACAGACTGGACAGAATTAAACAGATACTTAATATGGACATTTCAGATCCTGAGGTTCAGCTATGCCTGCTTAGCGCAATAAAAATACATGATATGTTCTTGTAAATGACATACAAATTATTGGAGATTAGTTGTAAATACATCATAAAGATAGACGTTAATAACTTATTTATAATTAAGATATGAGACAAAGAGGTTACGGTATATGTAGCCTCTTTGTTGTTATTTATTCACAATTGGAAAATATATTGGGATTAGATAGAAAGTTGGATTGTAAGGAGGAAATTTATATGAAGTTACCGGAGAGAATTACGATAAATTACCTTAGAGAAGAATATAAAAAAGGGACGCTGACACCCAGGGAAGTAATCGAAAATATTATCGAAAAAGCAGCAGAACTTGAGCGCTTTAACATATGGATTTGTCCACCTTCAATGGAAAAAACAGGTAAATACCTGGATAATCTGGGTGACATGGACTTCGAAAAAAAGCCGCTGTGGGGAATACCATTTGCCGTGAAGGATAACATCGATCTGGAAGGTTATGAAACTACTGCAGCATGCCCTAAGTATGGATATAAGCCGACAGAAAATGCGGGTGTAGTTGAAAGATTAATAAATGCAGGAGCTATACCGCTTGGAAAGACTAACCTTGACCAGTTTGCAACAGGTCTTGTGGGAACAAGAAGTCCTTATGGAGAGTGTCATAATTCCATTAATGAAGAATTAATAAGTGGAGGATCAAGTTCAGGTTCAGCTGTAGCGGTTGCTTTGGGAGAAGCCGTTTTCTCACTTGGAACAGATACTGCCGGATCAGGAAGAGTGCCGGCAAGCTTAAATAATCTTATAGGATACAAGCCTACAGTCGGCGCGTGGCCGAGTAAGGGAGTTGTTCCTGCCTGTGCAAGTCTTGATTGTGTGACTGTCTTTGCAAATAATATGGATGACATAGATCTTGTAGACTCAATAGCACGTGGATATGATTCAACAGATAAATGGTCTAAGGATGTTAAGAGGGGAGAAGACAGTCTGCCTTCGGAAATAATATATCCTTTATCAGATATAGATTTTTATGGTCCCTTTAAGGATGAATATAAAGAAGCCTGGGAGAAGTCCCTTAAGAAGATTAAGGCTACAGGGATTAAGGTTGAGGCAAAGGATACAAGCTTTTATCAGAAGGCAGCTTTGCTTTTGTATGGTGGCCCATGCGTAGCTGAAAGATGGTCGGATTTGGGCGAATTCGTAACCAATAATGCAGAAGATGTTTTTCCTGTGACAAGAACCATTCTTGAATCCGGAAACAGACCGGATTATACGGCTGAAGCTCTGTATAAGACCTTGCATGAGTTAAGAGGATATAAACTTATGAGTGACAACCTGGTTTCTGACGCGATACTGGTATTTCCTACCTGTGCAGGCACCTATACGCGCGACGAGGTAAGAGCTAACCCAATTGAGACAAACAGCGACATGGGTAAGTATACAAATCACTGTAACCTTCTTGATATGTGTGCAATAGCAGTACCTACTGAGATTATGAGCGATTCAAAGCCATTTGGAGTGACACTGTTTTCAAAGGCCGAAAATGAACATTTACTTATGGGACTTGCCAAGAAACTGCTTAATGAATAAAGGAGTCTTAACAGAAGATTATGGTTAATAAAGAAATAATTATCAGAAAAAATGCATACTTTGATTCGGTGACACTGATGTCAATTTCTGCAGATATAAAAGGCCTTGACGGAGTAATCGACTCGGTGGTTTCGATGGCAACGCCTATGAATAAGGAATTGCTGAAAAGGGTTAATCTGTTCAGCGATGAAGTAGATAAATGTGATGAATATGATCTGGTGATAGCCTTCAGTCATGATGAGACTATCACAAAGGAAGCAATTCTGGACTACCTTGACAATGCATTAAACGGGCAGAATGAAAACGCTGCAGGTGAAAAAACTGATGTCGTCTATAAGAGTATTAAAGCCGCCAAGAAGGACAATGATAATGCTAATATGGCTATTATATCGGTACCGGGAGAACATGCTAAAAGAGAAGTTATGGAAGCTTTGAAGCAGGGACTTAATGTAATGCTTTTCAGCGATAACGTAACCCTCGAAGATGAGATAGAACTCAAAAAATATGCAGTTGAACATGAACTTCTTGTTATGGGACCCGATTGCGGAACCGCATATATTAATGGAACCGGTTTATGTTTCGCAAACAGGGTAAATGATGGTGTTATAGGAATTGCCGGAGCATCAGGAACAGGTATGCAGGAGCTGATGGTTCTGGTTGATAAATACGGCGGCGGTATTTCAAATGCTATCGGTGTTGGCGGAAGAGACCTTAGAGAAGAAGTCGGCGGACTGATGATGATGGAAGCCTTAAAGATGCTGAATGCTGACGAAAAAACCAGGGTAATCCTTATGGTGTCAAAAGTGCCGGCACAGAGTGTATCTGAAAAGCTGCTAAAACTGATTAAGAGCGATATTAATAAGCCTGTAGTTATTTATTATGCTACAGACATGACTTTTTCAAATGAAGAAAATATTTATTATGCAAAATCCCTTAAAGAGGCAGCGATTACAGCAGTTAATATCTCAAAGAATATATACAGTGATGTGGAAGAATTAGATGCTTTTGAAAGGAAAAACATTCAGGGTAAATACATAAGAGGATTATATTGTGGTGGAACCCTGTGTGCCGAAGCATATTACTTCCTTAGAAATCATATCAATGATGTAAGAAGCAATATAGCAAGTCATGATGAAGAAAAGGTGAAGGATGCATTTGTCAATGAGGGCAATATGCTGCTTGATATGGGAGATGATCTCTTTACTCAGGGAAGACCTCATCCTATGATTGATCCCACTCTGAGACTGGACAGAATAATGGAGTGCGCAACGGATAAAGAAACTAAAGTTATTCTGCTTGATTTTGAACTTGGATATGGTTCTCACGAGGATCCGGTTGGGGCAACAATCGATACTATTCTGAAGGCGCATAAGGCTGCTGAAGAAATAGGAAAAACATTGATTTTTGTGACTTATGTTCAGGGAACCGGTAAAGATTTTCAGAATAAATTTCAGTCTGAGAAGCTTCTTAAGGAAGCAGGCTGTATAGTTTGTGAAAGTAATATAGATGCAGTTGTGAAAGCATATGAAATGATAGGGTAATCGTATGAATAATTTGTTGAAGGCTGAAGGCCTTAGTGTAATAAACGTTGGATTGAAAAGATTTGCGGATGACGTAATAAGTCAGGGAAAAGAAGCAGTAAAAATCGACTGGAAGCCCCTTGCTAACGGAAGAAAAGATATTCTTGATGCTTTGGACAAGGTCGATGGTATCAAAGAAAAAGTTGCAAAAGCCAACAAGGAAGTTATTGACAGGATAAAGAAGTCAAAGCCCTTTTTGGAAGATATCGATTTGGCAATAAACGTAATCGAAGGGATGGAAAAGAATCTTATTTTGCATGCTGGTCCATATATCACATGGGATAAGATGTGTGGCCCGATGAAGGGCGCAATAATAGGTGCCGTATTATTTGAGGGTCTGGCTGCATCGGAAAGCGAAGCAGTAAAACTGATTGAGGGCGGAAATATTAAATTTGCTCCCTGCCATGAGTATAACGCAGTAGGTCCTATGGCCGGAGTATTAAGCGCATCGATGCCTGTTCATATAATTCATGACAGAGAGTATGACAGATATTCATACTGCTCCGTTAACGAAGGCTTGGGAAAAGTATTAAGATTTGGAGCATATTCAGATGAAGTACTTGCGAGACTGTCTTATCTCAAAAATGAATTTATGCCTGTAATGAAGAAAGCCATTAAGGAAAGCGGCGGTATTGATATTAAGCTTATCACCGCTCAGGCTCTTCAGATGGGAGATGAGTGTCATAACAGAAATAAGGCTGCAACCTCGCTTTTTTATAAGCAGATCAGCTTGTATATCGTAAAAACCGAAAGTGATTTTGAGAAGGTGCAAAAGGCATTGGCCTTTATTGCAGGAAATGATCATTATTTCCTGAATCTTTCTATGCCGGCATGCAAAATTATGCTTAAAGCCGGTGAAAATATTGAGTATTCAACTATTGTAAATGTTATGGCAAGAAATGGTGTTGAATTTGGAATCAAGGTTTGTGGACTGGATTCTAAGGACTGGTATACCGGGGCGTCTAATTATATAAAAGGTCTGTATTTCCCGGGATATTCAGAGGAAGATGCCTGCCCGGATATTGGCGATAGTGCAATAACAGAGACGATGGGAATCGGAGGCTTTGCGATGGGAGGCGCACCTGCAATTGTACAGTTTGTAGGGGGAAGCACTGATGATGCAATAGCTACATCAAAGAGAATGTATTCGATAACCACAGATTTGAATGCAGCATATTCTTTACCGGTACTTAATTTTAAGGGAAGTGCACTGGGAATAGATATTATTAAGGTAATTGAGAATGATACTCTCCCTGTTATTAACACAGGAATTGCGCATAAGGAAGCAGGTGTAGGTCAGATTGGAGCAGGAATAGTAAACCCACCGATGGAATGCTTCTACAACGCTTTATTAGCTTATGTTAAGAGGTATAACTTATAGATGAAAACATATGTAATAGCTATAGGTGGAAATGCTCTCGAATCGGAAAAGGCAAAGCTTGATGCGGTGTTGGCGCAAATATCAGATGCAATAGCAGCCCTGGTGAAGTATGGAAACCGTGTTGTGCTGGTTCATGGAAATGGTCCTCAAATCGGAAAAATCGTAATTCAGAACAAGCTTGCAAAGGAAGTAATAGAGTCAAGTTCGATAGACGAGTGTGGAGCAATTACACAGGCAACAATTGGGTATACTTTACAGAAAGAGCTTGGTAACTCTCTGCGCTCAAGCGGTGTCAGGAAAAATATAGTTACAGTGCTTACGCAGGTTGTTGTCGATAAGAATGAAATGGACAGAATAGAACCAACCAAACCTATTGGACCGTTTTATTCAAAAGAAGAAGCTGAAAGCATAATGAAAAACGAAGATGTTTTATATGCAGAGGATGCAGGTCGAGGTTACAGAAGAGTTGTTAAGTCTCCAAAACCTCTTAAGATCCTTGAGATGGATGTTATCAGGGATCTGCTCTATGCCGGAAATATAGTAATTGCCGGTGGAGGCGGAGGTATCCCGGTTATTGAAGAGGATGAGAAACTGACCGGAGTAGAGGCTGTAATTGATAAGGACTATACCGCAGAACTGATAGCCAGCGAAATTCAGGCAGATGTACTGATTTTGCTGACAAATATAGAATATGTTGCTATTAATTACAAGAAGGAAAATCAGAAGTCTCTCGAAATTGTAAGCGTGGAAGAATTGAATACTTATGTTGAAGAAGGGCAGTTCCATGTTGGAAGTATGCTGCCAAAGGTTGATGCAGGTATGAGATTTGTTAATGAAGCTGAAGGGAGAGAAGCAGTTATTGGAACACTTTCGAAACTTCAGGAAATAATAGCAAATAAAAGCGGAACAAGAATAGTGAAATAAGGCGCAGGCGTTTTTAACAGCAGATATTTGAAACTTAATGCAGAGGAGTAAAGTACCGCTGAGACGGCCTGCAGAGTTGCTGATAATGCATATTTTTTACAAATATCTGAGTATAACAGCAGTACTATTATCATTGTTAATAGTGCTGCTTATTATTTTGTTTATCTTTTCAATGGCCACTGCGGGTGACTTGCTGATATAACGAGTCAGCTTGTCCAAAGGAATTCTGTTGGTAACTCCGTCGCTGCATAATATGAAGGTGTCGCCTTTTTTAAGATAGCCATGGTGATAAGAAGCTATCTGACTGCCGGCAACATTTTGTTTGCCAAGATAATTTACAAGGGAATGCCTGTCTGACAGATTTGCAGGGATTCCCTTCATTATTTTTGCAGAGAACAGAGTATGATGTTCGCTTATATTTATAAGACGTCTTTTTCTTAACAGGTAAATGGGACTATCGCCTATATTTGCAGCATAAAACTGGTCTTCCTTCCAAAGGAGAAGAGAAACTGTGCTTGCAGTCTGACCTATTTTATTTCCCAAAGATATTATTTTTTCATTTAACTGATCCAAAAATTCCTCAATAAGTATTTCGGGCAGAGTATCACTATTTCTATATTGATTAACAAAGTGTCTGAGTGCCTGTGCAGCTGCACGGGATGCAAGTTCTCCTGAATTTGAACGGCTCACACCATCACATACGGCAACAAGGTGAAGTGTACCATCGTCAAAACTGATGGTTCCGTCTTTAATAAAGTCTGTTCCTTCATAATAGAACAAGCCATCAACCAGGAGATTATCCTGATTGAGTTTTCTTGTGCCTATATTTGTGAAAGCAGCATATGAAACACCGGTGGTGCTGATTGGAGATTCATAATCACCAAAGAGACCGTCATATAATTGTCGTGCATTTTTAATTCTCCTGCTTATATCCGGATGGAGTCCGCCTATCAGGGTGTTTTGCTGCTTAACCGTCAAAGAATATTTAGTTAATGTCTGCGGAACCGAATCATATATTTTTCTTTCCTCAATAGAAGGAACAGCGGTTTTGGTCAAAAGGTAATACGCGGTTGCACATAAAGAATATATGTCAGTCCAGGGACCCTGAGCAGGTATGTCATTGTATTCAGGCGCGTGAAAACCAAGATGCTCGAAAAAAAGACTGTTTTCTGGAAGAGAATTGTTATCAATCTTCATACTGCAGCCAAAATCAATCAGATACAAATCGCCATCATCTGTCAGAAACAGGTTTCCGGGACTTATGTCTCTATGAATAAAGCCTTTTTCATGCATTTTCTCGAGAGCGATAAGAATATGTTTGATGGATGGCAGCAGTTCCTTTGCACTAATTGTATGTTTATGCTTCTTAATATAATCCTGCATGGTCTGACCTTTGAGCAGATTCATAACTATGTAGTAGGTTTTGTTTTCTTCAAAACTGTCACGAAGTCTTGAAATATATGGAATGTTGTTAAGAGCCTTCATGACATTTATTTCATTAATGAAACTTTTCTTCGCAGTCTCTATCTTTTTTAGCAATTGTTCATCATCGGGTAGTTTAATATCGTTGGTGGATGGGTCGCGCAGCATGGCTGTGCTAATGAAGAATTCCTTAACAGCGACACGACTGTTGAGCAAGGTGTCAAAAGCAAGGTATGTAATTCCAAAGCCTCCTTCGCCAAGGACTGATTGGATGACATAGCGATCTTTGAGCAGCGTGCCTTTTGCGAGAATATAGTCTTTGATGTTTTCCTGATTTTCCATATATTTGTTGTCCTTAAAATAATAAAAGGTGCTCTGCCTTGATGGACAGAACACCTTTGTTCTTTTTATATTATATATGATTATTGACAAATTTTAAATGAAAAGAGAGGTTTGACATGGAATAGTCGAAGCTGTAATATACTTGTATATGAAGGCGCTACCGATAGACGGTTAGCCTGATAGATGAATGACGAAAAAGCCGCTCAGTTTACCAGACCGGGGCGGCTTTTTCGTGCCTATTTTTTGCTCTTAGAACCAACAGTATAACCAAGAGCAAAGCTTGTAATACATAAGCTGATAATGGCTACAAAAAGTTCTGTTGTAAGCATAAACACAATCCTCCTTAACAAGATTTCCCGAAAGGATTTCTATGTAAGCAGAGCTATAACTCTCTGATGGAGGCCAACCGCCTACCGCGTAGGGTAGCACCAAATTTATTATATAGTTGATGATTAAGAAAAGCAATGAAAAACACGAAAAAAGTTGTTGACATTGCACAAAAATGGGTTTATCATATCAAATAAATCAAAGAAAAGTTGTCTAATTTTCACAAATCCAATCCCGCTCGGGATATACTGATTCCGTTCTTTTAATTTAGTCGTATGTTGCTATATTCATCAGGATAAGTGTCTGTATTTTTATCAAAAGATATCGAATGTTAACAGGCACCTATGCAGATGATATGAAAGGAGGAGAAGATATTAATATTGTCAGTCAGACGGGAATTATACCGCTAAAGGGAAGAGACGTTCTTACTTTAGGGTCATCCTATATGTCAGATATTTTTTACAATTATAACAATAAGGTAGCACCTAAAGAAAAGGTTTTGATCGTTGGAGATGGAGAAATAATTATTAAGAATGATTTTCAAAACCGGGATGATTTGATGGATGAGTCAGATTACATCAAAGAACAGACAGTTCTTCATTACGGAGACGAATTCAGAATGTATGGCCTTTGGATGCAGTACCTTGGTTCAATTCTTATAGTATGCTCTTTCTTTGGAGAACTCAGGGTGGCAGTTGCCAAAAGGAGGAACTGATGTTACATACAGAAGAATATAAGATTCTTCTTCCTAAGGAACTGCCGGAACCTGAGAAAACTCCTTTTATTCTGTCAGTCGGCCCTGCCATGACTATGATGGTGCCTATTCTTCTTATGGCTTTGCTCGCAGGACGATTTTACGGACAGAACTCGTCGGGATATATGTACTTATCATTGATTACGGGAGGAACCGGATGCTTCTTTGGAGTCATTTGGATAATAGTAAACCGCTCTTTTAAGAGCAGGAGTTACCGGAAGAAACTTGAAGCTAAGAACAGAGAGTATGAGCTGTATATAAGTCAGACAGATGAGTATCTTAATGACTGTGCCAAAGAGAACCGCAAATATTTGTTGGAACATTATCCTTCGGCAAGAGAAATTGTAAAGACACTCAATGAATATTCTGTTTGGAAAAGATACAGGACGGACAGTGATTTTGGCTATGTCCGAACAGGAATCGGAACTATTCCTTTCCAAATGAAAGTGACTTTGGACTCAACTGTTAATGAGATGTTTCCTACGAAAGAGACGCTGACTGCAAAGGAACTGGTTGCTAAATACCAATGTATTTCCAAGGTGCCCATAGGCGTTGATTTTTTATCATACAAATATATAAATGTCGTTCCGACAGGAGTGGAACTGGTGGATTACGAATACATTCTTGGACTGTTAGTTAAAATATCAGCATCCATTCATTATAAGGATATATCAATAGCCATATTTTATGATGAATCAAATAAAACTCAAAAGAATATGATTCGGGCAGTAAAGTTTTTACCGCATCTTTTTGACAGGGTTACAGGGCGAAGGTATTTGTTTGGTTCTCCGGAATCGATAAGAAAACTGCTTCCGGATTTTGATAATGATGAATCCGAAAGAACAGAGCCGGTAATAGCATTTATTCTGGATGATAAACATATAAAAGAAGAAACCATATATCAGAAAATGACAGGTAATGCCGGTACAGGAAATCTTTCAACGGTTTTCCTAAAGCAGGAAAAGGAGATGCCGGCATGCATACAAAAGGTTATACGGATTCAGGAGGAAGATTCGAATGAACGCATTGATTTTAAAGAAGCAGACAGCTATTCACGTACACTTGCGGGATTTCTTATTGATATCGGTAGCAACAGTGAAAAATTGCCTGCTAAAGTCGACATTCTCAATCTGTATAATGCAGAGAGCATAGCTGATATTCCAATAGAAAAAATGTGGAAAGAAAACGATCCATGTAAACGGATTAAGGTTCCGATTGGAGTTCTTCAGAATAAAGAAAAAATATATCTTGATGTCCACGAAAAATTCCATGGTCCGCATGGACTGGTTGCAGGGACAACAGGGTCGGGAAAAAGTGAATTAATTCAAAGTTATCTAATAAGTCTGTGCCTATCTTTTTCGCCGGAAGATGTCAATTTTTTTCTGATTGACTATAAGGGAGGAGGGACCGGTAATCATATTTCAAAACTTAGGCATTGTGTCGGGTGCATTTCAAATCTTTCAGGAAACAGAATAAACAGGAGTCTTCTTGCAATAGCTTCGGAAAATAAGCGAAGGCAGATGTTATTTTCACAATATGGGGTTAATCATATTGATGATTATATGCAATTGCACAGGAAAGGAATCGCAAAAGAATCTATACCTCATCTATTGCTGATAATTGATGAATTTGCGGAACTGAAGAAAGAAGAACCGGAATTTATGAAACAGATAATTTCGCTGGCAGCAGTCGGAAGGTCGCTTGGAATTCATCTTGTACTCGCAACTCAAAAGCCTGCGGGAGTAGTAGATGACAAGATTAGGGCAAATACCAATTTCAGACTATGCCTCAAGGTCCAGGACCGACAGGATAGTATGGATATGCTTGGCCGAAGGGAAGCGGCTTATCTTACAAATCCCGGAGACTGTTATCTTCAGATTGGAAATAATGAGTTTTTTCAAAAGTTTAAGACGGCATATTGCGGCGGCAAATATGCAGAAGGATGCAAAGAACGTGAAGTTGCAATGATTGACGAGACGGGCGAAAAGCAAAAGACTAAGGAACCTGTTTATGATATTAACTCGCGACTTCTGACTGAAATTATGGTCGATTTCATTAATGATTATGCAGATGATATCGGTCTGAAGGGCTCTGATTCTTTGTGGATGGAAGAACTGGACGATAACATATCTTTGATTATTTCAGACAAATATGAAGCTATTGGAAACAAAAGTTTTGAAGGCGATAACCTGGTTCTAAATACAAATATTGATACCAAAGTATTCTGCGGTGTTAAAGAATATGCAAGTTATGTAAACCAATATAAATACCCCATGGGTCTTTATGATAACCCGGCTGAAAGGAAGCAGGGATATATTTTTTACGAGCCCATAAAGGATGGAAACCTGATAATCGGAGGAAACAGTGGAAGCGGTAAAACGAAACTGCTCTGCAATCTGGCTGATGTTGTAAGTCTTCATGGTGGGGTGATACTGATAGACATATCCGCAGGAAAACTTATGGAATCATGTGTAGTCCCAAGAGCGATGGGACTGGTCAAAAATGCGGATGATATGAACATATTCTTTTACCATCTGAAGAAAATTCTTATATCTAAAGAAGACATAAAATACCCGATTTTTATATTTATCGATAATCTGCCGGGATTTATTAAAATGCTCGATGAAGAAAGAACAGATATATTTATAAACCTCTTAAATGTTGGATTGTCTAAAAAAATATATCTTCTCGCTACATTAACAACTCCTGGGGAATTAAGTCCAAAATTTTTTAGTAAATTCAGATCATCAATATCCTTTGAAATGAACGATAAATTTCATTATGGAGATATGTTGAGAAGTTATCGGATTACGGCAGAAATCAAAAAGAATACTCCGGGAAGATGCCTGTATAAGGTGGAGGATACAGTCTGTGAATGTCAGATATTTGAGAATGTGGATTCGATTTCTGAAATGGAGGAATATTTCCCAAAAGGTAATGAGCACATGCTGGAGATTAATAAAATACCTGTGATTCCGGAATTAATCACAGTTGAAAGACTGTTCAGTGATATGAATAGAGGTGTTCAAAAAAATAAAAAATCCAACAAAGATGATGAATATGAAGATATCTTTTTACCTCTGGGTTATTCAATGAAAAGCGGATACGTGAGAGGTGTCCGACTGAAAGAAAATGACACATTCGTCATTTCAACAGATGCCGAGAATGCGCTGACTGAATATATGAATATCATTGAAAAGACTTTTGAACTGTGTGCCGGAATACAGGATGAAGGAATACATCATTATCGCACTAAGACAGATATAAATAATGTTTATGGACAACCGGATATTTTTGAATGTCGGAACAATACAAAAGAGGTGATATTGATTGATGATATATCAATCCTGGAGGACTTTGAAGACTCAGAATTTAACAGACAGCTTCTGAATATCGCCCAAAAGAGAAAGCGGGGAATTCTGGTTGTCGGAATGATGAACGAGGTTAGTTTTGATATTTCTTCCATGAAGCTGTACAAGGCACTTTCCCAAAATGGTCAGGGGCTTTGTATAGGGGGGATGCTTTCGGGTCAGAGAAATATTGATTTTAAGGATATAGGATATGCTGAAAGCAGTATTCCTGTTCCAAAGGGAACGGGCTATCTGAGAATAAAAGGTGTAGAAAAAACATTAGTAATTAAAATACCAAAGGATAATAGGGAGGAAGATACAGATGATTATGATTGATGTAATGGTTCCACCATTGGATGAGGCTTTTGATTTTGAGGTTGATGAAAATATAACATTAACTGATTTCAGGGAAAAGATTGAGAAGATGATAGAAAACAGGAGAAAGGTGAATTTTAGAACAGAGATAAGGGAATTGTTTTCTTTTAGAAAAGGTATGTTTTTGAGAGAAGATATATCTTTGTCCCTTCTTGGAATTATAAATGGTGACAGGCTGATTCTTATATAGGTGTATTGAATGGAAGGAATAGTTATGGCTGATGGCGCCGGTTTTAGAAATAATATGGAATCCATAGAGGACAATCTTACAATCACAGTTGATGCATTGCGAAGAATAAGGGAGATGTCGCTATCGCAGGGAGACCTGTGGGTAGACGATGCTCGAAAACTATGGATTATTGAAACCAATTCACTTCTTTCGGAAATTATGGATGTTATCGGAATTTTTTCCGACTGTGCGGTTGGACTCGACAGAATAGGAACGGAATTGGAAAGAGTTCATAAGAAGGTAGACGACTTCTGAATATATTAAAGATGGAGGTGGAGTGGATGGATACATATATGAAGGTTGATACTGCTGCAATTTACAAAATGCAGGGAGAATTATCAAGGATACTTAACAGAGCGTATAACGCGGTGAATTCAATGGCAGAAGGTATTGCAAAAACAGACAGTTTTCTGGTTTGCCAGGGAGTATACAAAATTAAAAATAAAAGTAATTCAGCTTTGACTGAAGCAAAGGAGGTTTTTTCACGAATGAACATGCATATTATTAAACTGTCTGACATAGCCAGGGTATATGAAAACGCAGAGAGGAGTAACCTGGATGGAATCGATTGAGGCTTACTTTGAAAAGATCGGCAGTGTCGTTGAAGGATTACGAAAAAGCGTCGGCTGTATCGAAAAAATCACAAAACAGCGTTCGGATGAAGGCTTTAAGGGATTGAATAAAATATGGGAATCCAATAAAGCTTCTGAAATTTTTCAAAGAGTGTTGCGCTGTAATGAAAACATGACCGAGGAAATCAGAATGGTAGGTAAATATGCCGGAGATATCGAAAATGCGGCAAGCAGTCTGAAAGAGGTTGAGGGAAGAAACAGAATGCTTATAACCTGATTTATTCATGGTTCGGGACTGTTTCACAAAAATAAAAAGATGGAGGTTTATTATGAGTTTTTTTGAAGTAACATCTGTTCAGGTAAAGAACAGGGCTGATTTATTAAAGGAACTGAATCAGCAGTATAAGTCAAGATTTGCGGAATTGGAAAATATGGAGCAGTCACTGTGCTCGATGTGGGAAGGTGAAGCAAAGTCTGCATTTCATCGTGAATTTGTCAGAGATAAATCACAGGTAGATCTTTTTACAAATCTGATAGAAAAGTATGCGCTGACTCTGTATGAAATAGCCGTTCGCTATGAGGAGGCTGAACGACGCGCGACTGAACTTGCTTCATCAAGAAGCTATTAATATGAAAAGGAGATGCTTATGGACGGATTATTAAAGGTTACACCGGAAAAACTTCTGTCATCATCGGAAGAATTCGGAAGTATGGGAGTTGAGATGAATAATCTTACAAGACAGATGATGGAAATTGTTAATGGAATGAGATCGTTCTGGCAGGGAGAAGCACAGGGAGCATATAACAGTAAGTTCAGCATGCTGCAGGCGGATATGGATAAATTGTACAGAATGGTGGAAGAGCATTCAAAAGACCTTTCCGAAATGGCACGGAATTATCAGGAAACCGAGAATGTTAATATGGAAAGCGGACAGAATCTTGAAAGCAACGTTGTGTCTTAAGTTTGGGTGATGAATAAATATGTCTGAAATATTATCAGAAGCGGAAGTGAGTATGCTGCTTGACCTTTATATGTATACCGATTACAAATATGCAAAAGACAACATGACCTTAGGTGAAATAATAAAAGATATGCCAAATCATATAGATGTCAAGGATGCATATTATAGAGAATATACCATTCTGGCTCAAGCAGTCGAAAATCCTCAGGTTGGAGAACTGAAAATATGCATGCAATCCCGCAATATGGGATATAACGATGGGACAAACGCAGTTGCATTTGTTAATGCAGAGAATAACAACACATATATAGTATTCAGAGGGACTGCTGACGGAGAGTGGCCTGATAATGGTATAGGAATGACGGTTAATGGCACAACACAGCAGAAGCAGGCATTGAACTATTTTGATAAAGTTGTGAATAAACTGAAACTGACCGAAAAAGATACGGTATATATAAGCGGTCACTCAAAGGGAGGAAACAAGGTTCAGTATATTACCATGGAATCAGACAACTACAAAATCATCGATGCCTGTTATTCAGTTGATGGCCAGGGACATTCAGATACGGCAGTAAAGGAGTGGAAGGAAAGATATTCAAAAAAGGAATACAGCGAGAGAGTAGATAAAATATATGGGATAAACGGAGAAAATGATTTTGTAAGTCCCCTAGGGTGCGGAATAATACTTGCATCGCATATAAGTTATGTAAAAACAGGCGGTTCTCCGACAGATTTTGCAAATTATCATGATCTTACGGCCATGTATGCCGGTAACACTTTGGGCGATGATGGGGAACTGTACACAACATATAATGCAAAACGGAATGCATATGCCCTTAAACGAGGAGAATTTGGAGATTTTATTGAGGCTTTGTCTGATGAACTGATGCAGCTGCCCTGTGATAAAAGGGATGGGGTAGCCTTCTCACTGATGCAAAGTATCGAAAAATTGAATGGCGGCAGAAAGATCGGAATTAATGGAGAAAAAGCCGGACTGTCAGATTATTACGAATTTCTGGTATATGGTGTATCAGCTATAGTTGGGACAGTTGGGAAAAATGGTGGGCTCGAACTGCTATCTGATTTTTTGAAGAAAAAGAGTTTTGACCAAAGAATGAGCAGTTCGGTATTTGTCAGAGTCAACTACAATGCTCTTTATGAACTTGCGCATCAGCATATAAGCGAATTAAAAAACATAGAAATGGAGGCGAGGACAATAGCTGATCTGTCTGAAGGAGTTCCTCTGTCATATAATCAAAAAACATACAGATCACAGCAGATAGGGAACAGTGTACGAAATATAAAACGAATATCCATGGATCTTCGAAGTTTGATTAATCTGGAGCTTGAAGCAGCATCTGCTTACAAATCTTTTGACAATCTTTCAATGGAGCTTGCCTGATTTAGACGGACATATCCTTAAAAGGATCATAAATAAGGCCCTTCTTAAGCTGATTTCGATATTCGGTAGGAGTACAACCGACATACTGTCGGAAAAGCTTATTGAAGTAACTTGCATTATTAAAGCCTACTTTGACGGAAAGATCGGCAAAAAATCTGTTTTTGGGATCACCGTTTTGAATAAGTGCAGCAGCTTTTGAAATCCTGTACTTCATAAGATACTCGATAGGTGTAATGTTGAGTGCACGCTTAAAGCAACGGCAGCATTCACTTTTGGATATGTTCACCTGTTCGGCAAGCTCATCCAGAGTAATCTTTCTGAAATAGTTTTGCTGAATATAAGTTATTATTTCCTTTGCACGTACACCATCAGCAACTTCAAGTCTGCTAAGCTTTGGAGAAGTTACAGATTTTGTTATGTAGTCAAGGAGGCTGACGGTTAATAAACACAATTTTGCCTTTGTGGTTAGTTCGTAGCCTCTTTTTTTGATAAGGTTATCCGCTATAATTTCATTTATATATTCAAGCAGATTTTCGTGCTGCCTGTTTTCGTCTTCAAGCTTTATATATTTAAAGACAGATGGAGATTCAACCGGGAGTATATATTTTTGATATAAGGAATTATCCTTTGAGTTGAAAACAAAGTCGGGATGGAAAGTTACAGAATAAAAACTGCAGTTATAATCATCAGTTGCGGGCTTAATGGAATGCATGATGTTTGAATTGATAACAATTCCCTGTCCGGCATTTAGCACCTCACTGGAATCGGTAGTCAGAAAATTAATGCTCCCGTGATTGACAATAATGAATTCGACTTCAGGGTGCCATTTCCATTCTACACTGTGCATTTGAAGCTGAGCCAGTTCTATGAACGCAACATTAACCTGGTAATCAGAAGCAATATCAGGTAACTGAGGGGCTGATACGGCTGTTAAGCTTTCGTTTTTATCTGTTTTTGGTTTTCTTCCCATAATCATGTCCTTTATATTCTGTGCAAATATTATATTTCAGCAATATATTTTTATAATACTCCGTTTTTGATGTCGAAACAATGATTTTATCGCGAAAAATGCAGAAAAAGTGTGAGTAATATATTGTTATTGCACGGAGAAGATTGATTCAACAAATATAGAATGCAAGTCAGCCTGTTGGTTAATTATCGGCGATATGTTAACATTGAATCAGCACAGGTATAGATGCAACATACGGACAAATTAAGAACGAAGACGAAATGTACTTTGAGGAGCAGAAGAATATCAATTATGACTAATCTTCCTATAGAATTTGAAAACAGAATGAAAAGAAGCCTAGGAGATGAATATGAGGCGTTTCTTGAAGCCTTTGAGAAGAATGATTATAAAGCGCTCAGGATTAACAGCTTAAAAATCAGTAAAGAAGATTTTCTTAAATTAAATATATGGAATATCACGGAAGAAAATCGGGTTGAATGGTGCGAGGATGGTTTTTATTTTGATACGCAGGATACAGATTATTCACCGGGCAAACATCCGTATCACTGGGCAGGACTATATTATATACAGGAACCTTCTGCAATGTCACCTGTCGAGTATCTTGATGTGAAGCCCGGTGATGTGGTACTTGATTTGTGTGCGGCCCCGGGAGGAAAAAGTACTCAGATTGCTGTGAAATTAAAAGGTGAAGGAATGCTTGTCTCTAATGAACCGGTTGCAGCAAGAGCAGGAATTTTATCCGAAAATATCGAAAGGCTTGGAATAGCCAATGCAATTGTGGTTTCGGAATTACCGGAGCGCCTTTCTGACAAACTGGGTCAGATCTTTGACAGGATTCTTGTAGATGCTCCCTGTTCGGGTGAAGGTATGTTTCGAAAGAACAGCGAAGCTATAGATGAGTGGAGCGAGGATAATGTTCTGATGTGTGCAAAACGGCAGCAGGATATTCTGGATGAAGCACTTAAAATGCTGAAACCGGGCGGAAGGCTGGTATATTCAACCTGTACATTTTCCGAAAATGAAAATGAGAAAAATGCTGAGTATGTAACAGATAACTTTCCGGATATGAAGCTTGTTTTTTCAAGGCGTTTATGGCCTCATAAAGACAGAGGGGAAGGTCATTTTTTTGCTGTTTTTGATAAAAATACAGTTTCCGGTGCAGGAGACGATTACGAAATAAATGACAGTAATGGCAGACATAGCAGTAAGAATGGTCATAATAAGAAAGATAACAGCAGGAAGAATAATATTGGTGTTGATAAAAAAATGTTATCGGACTGGTATGGGTTTAAGAGTTCGCTTATGACTGAGGCAGGACTTAAAAAACTTAATGAAGAAGGCAAAAGGTATCTGTTATTTAAGGATGAACTTTATCTGATTCCGGATAATATGCCCGCGCTTGATGGTATAAAAGTGTTGCGTTCGGGACTTCATTTGGGTACACTTAAAAAGGGCAGATTTGAGCCTTCATTTTCCCTGGCTCTTTACCTTAATCCTGAAGATTGTATAAACAATGTAAATCTTTCTTTTGAAGAAACACTGAAATACAGAAAAGGTGAGACTCTTCAGAAGGAGGGGAATAAAGGCTGGAATCTTCTGAACCTTGACGGCTATTCTGTTGGCTGGGGGAAGGTATCGGATGGAATAGTTAAGAATCATTATCCGAAAGGACTTAGAAAATAGACAGATGACTAAATTTAGTAAAAAAAATCTGAGTATTATTTTTATAATATGTGCGCTTGTTCTCAGTGCATGTTCTTCAAAATCAACGGAAACGGTTGATCTTGCATTTGCGAGCATTGAAGCACAGGAATATGACGCAGCACTTGAACTTTTGCAGACTGCAAGAGAAAACGGCGAAGATGAAAGACAGATTTTAAGAGCAGAAGGTATATCCAATCTCGGACTTGGAAAGTATGCTGAAGCCATTGAGAAGTTTGAGGCGTCTCTTGCTGCATCCGAAGGGACAATAGTTGACATGGATTATGACATCAACTATTATCTTGCAACTGCTTATTATAAAAATGGTAATGCTGATGAAGCATTAAAAATATATGATACAATTATTTCACTTGAACCAGGTTCGGTAGACGCTATATACCTGAAGGGCGTTATCATTGCGGAAAAGAACGATCTTAATCAGGCGATGGCATGCTTTGATCAGGCAATCGCACTTGCTCCGGAAAATTACGATATGCTGATTCAGATTTATGGAATTCTCAATGAGAAAGGCTACCAGAGTGAAGGTCAGAGTTATCTTAAGAGAGCTCTTGAAAGCGGAACCAAGAAAATGACAAATTTTGAGAAGGGACAGATTAGTTTTTATCTTGAAGATTATGAATCTGCAAAGACTTATCTTGAGAAGGCTAAGGACGAGGATTCGTATGAAGCGGTTCTGTTTCTCGGAAAGACTTATGAAACACTCGGTGATGTTAATTATGCTATTTCCGTATATACTTCGTATCTCAATTCAGGAGCACAATCTCCGGAAGTTTTGAATCAGATGGGACTTTGCAAACTTTCAATGGGAGATTATGAGGGAGCACTTTCAGCTTTTGCAGAGGCTATGAATATTGAAGGCAATGGTATGATGCAGACACTTAAATACAATGAAATTGTTGCCTACGAATATCTTGGAGATTTTAAGAAGGCCTGTGTTCTGATGGAGAGTTATCTAAGAAGCTTCCCGGATGATGAAGCTGCTAAAAGAGAGTATGAATTCCTGAAAAGTCGTTAGTTGGATATTTTGTACAAAACATGAAAGAATATTTTGTGAGTTTTTTTGAGCGCCTTTTTTGAGGCGCTTTTTTTGGCTTAAAATGGGCTTTTTTAAATGATTGATTTACATAACAAAGCACAATATATAACATTATTCGACTTATGTAAACACAATATGTTGTGTACTCGTGTTGACATTCAATATTTCGAATGATATTCTCAATATATGCGGGATTTTGGGCAAAAATGAAATTTTCGCATTGATTTACATCGGGGGAGGTCGATTTAGTGTTCCAGGTTATTAAAAGAGGCGGAGATGTCACAGATTTTTCTATTACAAAGATATCAGATGCGATAATTAAAGCATTTAATGCAACTGATGTTCAGTATAATAATGACATTGTGGATCTTCTTGCTTTGAGAGTTACTGCTGATTTTCAGAATAAGGTAAAGGATAACTGTATTCAGGTCGAGGAAATTCAGGACAGTGTTGAAAAGGTGCTTGAACAGGCAGGCTATGCAGAGGCAGCAAAAGCTTTTATTCTTTATCGTAAGCAGCGTGAAAAGATGCGTACAATGAAGTCTACAATTCTTGATTATAAAGATATTGTAAACAGCTATGTTAAGATTGAAGACTGGCGTGTTAAGGAAAATTCTACAGTAACATATTCAGTTGGTGGACTTATTCTCTCTAATTCAGGTGCGGTTACAGCTAATTACTGGTTATCTGAAATCTATGATGATGAGATTGCTGAAGCACATAGAAATGCAGATATTCATATTCATGATCTTTCAATGCTCACAGGTTACTGCGCAGGATGGTCTCTGAAGCAGCTTATTCAGGAAGGTCTTGGCGGAATACCCGGAAAGATTACATCTGCCCCGGCAGCTCATTTATCTGTGCTCTGCAACCAGATGGTAAATTTCCTTGGAATTATGCAGAATGAATGGGCAGGAGCTCAGGCATTTTCTTCATTTGATACTTATCTTGCACCTTTTGTTAAAAAAGATAACTTATCTTATCCCGAAGTAAAGAAATGTATAGAAGCGTTTATATATGGTGTTAATACTCCTTCAAGATGGGGAACTCAGGCACCATTTTCAAATATTACTCTTGACTGGACAGTACCTAATGATCTTGCAGAACTCCCGGCTATTGTTGGCGGTGTTGAGCAGGACTTTAAGTATAAGGACTGTAAGAAAGAGATGGATATGATTAACAAAGCCTTCATCGAGACAATGATTGAAGGTGATGCTAACGGAAGAGGATTCCAGTATCCTATTCCTACATATTCAATTACAAGAGACTTTGACTGGTCAGACACCGAAAATAACAGACTCTTATTTGAAATGACAAGTAAATACGGAACTCCATATTTTAGTAACTATGTTAACTCTGATATGGAGCCTTCTGATGTAAGATCGATGTGCTGCAGACTTCGTCTTGATCTTCGCGAATTACGTAAAAAGTCAGGTGGATATTTTGGTTCCGGAGAAAGCACAGGATCTGTCGGAGTTGTAACCATTAATCTTCCAAGAATTGCATACCTTGCAGCAGGAGAAGATGATTTCTTCAAGAGACTTAACAGAATGATGGATATTGCTGCAAGATCTCTTAAGATGAAAAGACAGGTAATAACAAAACTTCTTAATGAAGGATTGTATCCTTATACAAAGAGATACCTTGGATCGTTTGAGTCACACTTTAGCACAATCGGACTTATTGGTATGAATGAGGTCGGTCTTAACGCAAACTGGTTAAGAGAAGATCTTACAAGCAAGAGAACTCAGGAATTTGCAAAGAAGGTTCTTAATCATATGAGAGAACGTCTTTCTGATTATCAGGAGATGTATGGAGATCTTTACAATCTTGAAGCAACACCTGCAGAGTCAACAACCTACAGACTTGCAAAGCATGATAAGAAGAAATGGCCATCAATCAAGACTGCAGGTAAACTTGGAGATACTCCTTATTACACCAATTCGTCACACCTTCCGGTTGATTATACTTCAGATATTTTTGATGCACTGGATATTCAGGATGAATTACAGACACTTTATACTTCAGGAACAGTATTTCATGCATTCCTTGGAGAAAAGCTTCCTGATTGGCAGGCAGCAGCAAATCTTATTAAAACTATTGCATGGAATTACAAGCTTCCTTATTACACATTGTCTCCTACATATTCTATTTGTAAGGAGCATGGATATATCGCCGGTGAAGTACATAAATGTCCGCATTGTGGAAAGAACACTGAAGTATACAGCCGTATAACCGGATATTACAGACCAATAGCTAACTGGAATGATGGTAAACTTCAGGAATACGATAACAGAGTTACTTATGATATAGAAAATTCAAGCCTTAAGCGTCCTGTTACCAGTGTTGTTACACTTTCGGACTATGAAGCACCGGAAGTAACTGTTGAAGTAAGAAAAGCAGAAAATATAATTTATCTTTTTACTACAAAGACATGTCCTAACTGCAAGCTTGCGAAGGAATATCTTAAGGATATAAATTATATTCTTATCGATGCAGAGGAAAATATGGAGCTTGCATCAAAATATGGAGTTATGCAGGCACCTACACTTGTGATAGTTCAGAACGGTAATGTTAAGAAGTATGTTAATGCTTCAAGAATTAAGGCTTTTGTTGAAAGTCTTGAGGAAGTCCCGGAACAGGAAAAAGTAACTTTATAAATAAATGGTTGAGAGCCCTGTGACATATTACAGGGCTTCAATTTTAAGGAGGATATATGATTAACAAACTTATTAGTGGTATTAAGAAAACCAATGCACCTGTTGTTGTGGGACTTGACCCCATGATGGATTACATTCCGGGTTATATTAAGGAAAAAGCATTTGCTAAATGCGGAGAAACTCTTGAAGGAGCTTCGGAAGCTATTTGGGAATATAATAAAGAGATAATCGACCATATTTATGATATTGTTCCGGCTGTTAAGCCACAGATTGCAATGTATGAGCAGTTTGGCATTCCGGGACTTGTTGCCTTCAAAAAGACAGTAGATTATGCCAAGGAAAAGGGAATGGTAGTTATCGGAGATATCAAAAGAGGAGATATCGGATCAACTTCAAAGGCTTATGCTGTTGGTCATATAGGAAAGGTTAAGGTCGGCAGCAATATTATTGCTCCCTTTGATGAAGATTTTGTTACTGTTAATCCTTATCTTGGTTCAGATGGAGTTAATCCTTTTATAGATGTTATTAAAGAAGAAAAGAAAGGTATATTCGTTCTCGTTAAGACTTCTAATCCAAGCAGTGGAGAATTCCAGGACAGACCCTTAAATGATGCTGATAACAGACCACTTTACGAAATCGTTGGAGAACAGGTTGCCAAGTGGGGAAATGAAGTTATGGGTGACGAATACAGTTATATAGGAGCTGTTGTCGGTGCTACATACCCTGAAATGGGTAAGGTTTTGAGAGAAATTATGCCTAAGACCTATATTCTTGTACCTGGATATGGTGCACAGGGCGGTAAGGGAGCTGATCTTGTTAATTTCTTCAATAAGGATGGATTGGGTGCCATTGTTAACTCATCTCGTGGTATAATAGCTGCATACAAACAGGATAAGTATGCAGAGTTCGGAGAAGCAAGATTTGCCGAGGCATCAAGAAAGGCAGCTCTTGATATGATAGAGGATATAAGTAACGCTCTGAATTCTTAAAGGAAGATTAATGAGATTACAAAATAAAAAAGGAATCATCATCACTTTGCTTATCGTTATTTGCATTATGATGATGATTTTTTATTTTTCAGCAAAACATGTGACGGAATCCGACGGGATGAGCAGAAAGATTGCCGGATTTTTAATGCCCCTGATTGAATGGATATATAATCTGTTTCCACATGACGGAGGCTCTTCAGGCAGCACACTGGCAGCATCAGGCGGAGGCCTGCTTGATGAGATTAATCATTACCTTCGTAAATTGGGACATTTAACCGAATTTGCGATGCTTGGTGCAGCAGTTCTGCTTCATATCGATTATATTTGTCAATATGTCAAAAAAATAAATTATAAGAAGAATGTTGCAATTACTATACTCGTAGTGGCACTGTATGCAATAAGTGATGAAGTTCATCAGATTTTTGTTCCGGGAAGAGGCCCCGGTGTCAGAGACGTAATAATTGATTCGACAGGTGGTATTCTGGGATGTCTGTTGATGCTTCTGATAATCAAAAAAATAGCTAAAAAGAGAAGAAATGAACAGGCAGGTGAGATAGAAGATAATGGGAACAAACAGAGTTAAGATGGATCAGGAGCAAAGAGCCAAGCAGTTTCTGCCTTTTGCTGCCTTAAAAGGGCTTCCGGAGGCGCTTTTACAGGTGGAAAAAGAAGTTAATTTATCCTTTTATAATGAAATCTCATGTGATACAATAAATGGGGATTGTGCGGATTGTACATTGGGAGAAACAGATGAAAACGGAAGATGATTCTGAATCAAAAGGTTTTAGCCTTAAAAAGAAAACAATTCTTATTATCATCGGTTCCTTTATATTATGTCTGATAGCTTTCTTATATTTTTTTCATAAGGATACGGATGAAGACATCGAGAGTATTGCAGATGATGCTTTGAGCCGTGACATTGAATATGATGAACTGTCAGGAGTTTTTACAACTCAGGGAGTGGATGTTGTCATAGATGAGTCGGCTGTCGCCGTTTCCGGTGATGCTGCCTCTGAATCCGGTATGAAAAAAATCTATCTTACATTCGATGACGGACCCAGTAAATATACCGATACTATTTTAGATATATTGTCAAAACATAATGTGAAAGCTACCTTTTTTGTAAATGCAAAGGAAGGAGAGGCAGCAGAAGCAGCATATCGCAGAATAGTAGAGGATGGTCATACGCTGGCTATGCATTCATATAATCATGTATATGCAGATGTTTATGCTTCAACGGAAACTTTTAGAGCGGACACACGCAAACTTCAGGAATTCTTGTACTCAATAACGGGATACTGGTCGAGATATTACAGGTTTCCGGGAGGAAGTTCCAACAGGGTGAGTAAGATTCCGATGAAAGAATTTGTCGAATGTCTTAAGGAAGATGGTATTACTTATTTTGACTGGAATATTATGTCAGGAGATGCAGTTAAAGGTGGCCTGAGTACTGAAACTATAGTAAGGAATTGTACTAAGGACATAGACAGATTTGATGAATGTATGATACTTATGCATGATGCCGCAAGCAGATATACAACAGTTGAAGCATTGGAGCCGATAATAGAATTTTTTGAACAAAGAGGAGATTGTGTGATTTTGCCAATCTCGGATGATACAGTTCCAATTCAGCATATTTTGAGAGAAAAGTAATTTTTTGGAGGAGAAAATATGGGATTTTTTTCAGATTTGAAGTCAGATCTTTCGCACGCTGTGAATGAATTTAAGCCGGAAACATCAGCTCCGACAGCAGATGAAGAAAAATTATTAAAAGAAGAAGAGGCAGAAATTGAAGCTATGGCACTTGATATGGTGCTGAATGAAAAATCAGCTGATAATGTTGATCCGGATGAAATAGCCAATCTGCTTAATATGATAGATAATGAGACAGCCGAGGCAGACGCTTCAGAGCAAAAGCCTGTTCAGTATCAGGAATTTGACAACTACGTAATGCCTTCTTATGGCGAGGAGACAGTACCGGTAGAAGCACCTGCAGCTTCGAACATTCCTGTAGAAGAAGCAGTTCCGGTTCAGGAAATTCAGACACCTGTATATAATGAGCCTGTTGAACAGCCTGCTGCACCAAGAAGAGTTGCTTCAGATGAAGTATCTGTTATTATGGACAGCATGATTATCAATGGTAACATGGCAACAGAGGGATCTCTTGATATAAGAGGTTCAATTGTAGGTAATGTTGAGGCTCTCGGAAAACTTAATATTACTGGTAGCATTCAGGGTAATTCTACTGCTTCGGAAGTTTTTGCGGAAAGTGCTAAAATTACCGGAGACGTTAAGAGCCAGGGAGCAATTAAGGTTGGTCAGTCAACTACTATCATCGGAAATGTATATGCTACATCAGCAGTTATTGCCGGTGCTATTAAAGGTGATATAGATGTTAAGGGACCTGTTATTCTTGATTCTACTGCTATTGTACTTGGTAATATCAAGTCCAAGGCAGTTCAGATTAACAATGGTGCTGTAATCGAAGGTATGTGCTCACAGTGCTATGCCGAGGTTAATCCTACATCCTTCTTTGAAGAACTTAAAAAGATGAGATAATGGCAGTATTTGAAATATAAATATTCATTACTGCTTCAAAAATATATATTTTTAAGGACAGAATTAATATGAAAAGAATTATGCTTAAGCTTAGCGGAGAGGCTCTTGCAGGTGACAAACATACAGGTTTTGATGAACCTACCGTAAGAGAAGTTGCTCTTCAGGTTAAGAAACTTGTTGATATGGGCTACGAGATTGGAATCGTAACCGGTGGTGGTAATTTTTGGAGAGGTCGTACTTCTGAAAATATAGACAGAACCAAGGCGGATCAGATTGGCATGCTGGCAACAGTTATGAACTGTATCTATGTTTCAGAGATATTCAGAAGTGTTGGTATGAAGACACAGGTACTGACACCTTTTGAGTGTGGATCCTTCACAAAGCTTTTTTCAAAGGATAGAGCGAATAAATATTTTGAAAAAGGAATGGTAGTCTTCTTTGCAGGAGGAACAGGTCATCCATATTTCAGTACGGATACAGGAGTAGTTTTAAGAGCTATTGAAATTGAGGCAGATGTTATTCTTCTTGCCAAGTCAATAGATGGTGTATATGATTCAGATCCAAAGGTGAATCCTGATGCAGTTAAGTTTGATGAAATTACAATCGATGAAGTTGTAAGCAGAGGACTTCAGGTGGTTGATATGACTGCTTCAATACTTGCCAAAGAAAATAAGATGCCGATGATGGTATTTGGACTTAATGAAGCTGACAGCATCGTTAATACAGTCAGTGGAAAGTTTAGCGGAACAAAGGTTACAGTATAAATTGTTTTAGAGAGGTTATTATGGACGAGAGAATTAAAGCATTTAATGAAAAAATGGAAAAGTGTGTGGAACACCTTGAATCAGACTATGTTACAATTCGTGCAGGCAGAGCAAATCCTCATGTTTTGGATAAGGTTAAAGTAGATTATTACGGAACACCTACACCTGTTCAGCAGGTTGGTAATATTACTGTTCCGGAAGCCAGAATGATTCAGATTGCTCCTTGGGAAAAGTCTCTTATTAAGGAAATTGAAAAGGCAATTATGTCATCAGATATCGGAATTACTCCTTCAAACGATGGTTCCGTAATCAGACTTGTTTTCCCTGAACTTACTGAGGAACGTCGTAAGGATCTTGCTAAGGATGTTAAGAAGAAAGCAGAGGATTGTAAGGTAGCTGTCAGAAACGTAAGACGTGACGGAATTGATACTCTTAAGAAAGTTCCCAAGACAGAATTGTCAGAGGATCAGGAAAAGGATCTTGAGGACGAACTTCAGAAACTTACAGATAAGTATATCAAAGAAGTTGATAAGCTTATGGATGAAAAGACTAAGGAAATTATGACAGTATAGTCATATTTTGAAAGATACAGGGGCCGGGATAATAAACTATCATAGGTTATATTCCCAGCCTCTTTTCACGTAATTGGAGATCTATATGAAAAAGAAATATGCAAGAATAGAAGGACTAAATATACCTTCACATGTGGCTATTATTCTTGATGGTAACGGCAGATGGGCAAAAGCCAAAGGAATGCCTCGTAATTACGGACATCTTCAGGGAGCCAAGGCAGTTGAAGATATTCTCTCCGTTGCAGATGATATGGGTATTAAGTATCTTACTGTATATGCTTTCAGCACAGAGAACTGGAACCGCCCGGCTGAGGAAGTTGAGGCGCTTATGAAGATTTTGAGAAAGTATATGAAAAACTGTCTTGAAAAATCCAATAAGAATAATGTCTGCTGTCGGGTTATCGGTGACAAATCAAAGCTTGACGAGGATTTAAGGACACGAATCCGTGATCTTGAAGAGGGTACGAAAAATAATACAGGACTTCATTTTAATATAGCAATTAATTATGGCGGACGTGATGAAATAATTCGTGCCGTAAAAGGAATTGCAAAGGATGTTGCAGCCGGAAAGATAATGGCAGATGACATAGATGAAAAGATGCTTAATGATTCCCTTGATCTTATGGGAATGCCTGATCCGGATTTGCTTATAAGAACCTGTAATGAGCAGAGAATCAGCAACTTTCTTCTTTGGGAACTGGCATATTCCGAATTATATTTTACAGAGGTTGCGTGGCCGGATTTTGATGATGAAGAGCTTATGAAAGCCATCGAGGCTTATAACCATAGAGAGCGTAAGTTTGGTAAAACGTCAGATCAGTTAGTTAAATAAATTATTAAATAGGAGTTTATATGTTTAAGACCAGATTAATCAGTGGTGCAGTGTTAACAATTATTTTGACAGGAATGCTTGTGTTTGGAGGCTATGTTCTTT
Organism: Lachnospiraceae bacterium; assembly: GCA_024403415.1. Taxonomy (GTDB): domain Bacteria; phylum Bacillota; class Clostridia; order Lachnospirales; family Lachnospiraceae; genus JAILLW01. Next base: position 93,403 of record JAKSRY010000003.1, on the reverse strand, counting down.
CAGGAATGACACTTTTACTGTCGCTTATAGCTTATCGAGAACTTATGAAAACCTGCAAACTTTCGGGATATACAAAGAAACAGCCTGAAAATGAAGGTGTAAGCAATGCCTTATTCTGTTTCTCGGCTATGGAATTGATTGGATATATCGGAATCATAGGCTATTACCTGATAATGGTGTTTGTTGATGACAGAATATATCTTCTTGTCGCATTGTTTGGTGTGCTTATGGCATTTATGGCCCTCTATGTATTAACCTTCCCCAAATTGAATTCGAGACAGATTATGATGAGCTTCTTTAATTTCATATATGGTCCGATAATGCTTACATTCATTTATATGACAAGATGTCTTCCAAATGGTGAGTATGCCGTCTGGATGATTTTCATAAGTTCATGGATTTGTGATACTGCGGCTTATTGTGTGGGTATGCTGATCGGAAAGCATAAGCTTGCGCCGATTCTCAGTCCGAAGAAATCAATCGAAGGTGCTGTCGGAGGTGTTGTAGGTTCGGCTCTTGTTGGTGGACTTGTTTCATATTTTGTATTCGCTCCAAGGATTGAAATGGAAAATGTAACCTTATGGTTCACTATAATTGCAGCTGTTGGTGCAATTATTTCACAGATTGGAGATCTTGCAGCATCCGGAATTAAAAGGAATGAAGAAATAAAAGATTACGGAAAACTTATTCCGGGTCATGGAGGTGTGATGGACAGATTCGATTCTGTTATTTTTACAGCACCTATCATTTACTTTCTGACTTACCTTCTTCTCAGAGGATAAAAATATACATTGATTATCTTTGAATGGAGATTTACATGAAAAATATAGCTATACTGGGTTCGACAGGTTCAATCGGAACACAGACACTTGATGTTGTGAGAGCAAATCCTGATCTTAATGTCGTGGGACTTGCGGCAGGTTCAAATGTTGAGCTCATGGAAAAACAGATACGTGAATTTAAGCCTTTGGTTGCAGTTATGGGTGATGCCAATAAAGCTAATGAGCTTGCTGACAGAGTTAAAGATACTGATGTTAAGATTCTGTCAGGCATGGACGGAATGCTTGAGATGGCGGTAATGCCGCAGAGTGAAGTGCTGGTCACTGCGATTGTTGGAATGATTGGTATCAGACCTACAATAGCGGCCATTAAGGAAAAGAAAACTATTGCGCTTGCAAATAAAGAAACCCTTGTTACTGCGGGACATATCATTATTCCGCTTGCAAAAGAGAATAATGTAGCGATTCTTCCGGTTGATTCTGAACATAGTGCAATCTTTCAGTCATTAAATGGTGAAAACAAAGAAAGAATATCTAAAATTCTGCTAACAGCATCAGGTGGCCCGTTCAGAGGACTTAAAACAGAGGATCTTCAGGGAAAAACTAAATACGATGCACTTAAGCACCCGAACTGGAGTATGGGGCAGAAGATTACAATTGATTCAGCGACTCTTGTAAATAAAGGACTTGAGGTGATGGAAGCTAAGTGGCTGTTTGGGGTTGAACGTGAAAAGATTGACGTTATAATTCATCCTCAAAGCATTATACATTCAGGTGTGGAATTTGTAGATGGTGCAGTTATTGCACAGATGGGAGTTCCCGATATGAAGCTTCCGATTCAATATGCTCTTTTTTATCCTGACAGAAGACCGATGGATACAGGAAGGCTTGACCTGAAGGCACTTAAGAGTATAACCTTTGAGGAACCGGATATAGAAACCTTTAAGGGGTTGAAAATGGCTTATGAAGCCATGGACATAGGCGGAAGTATGCCTACGGTGTTTAATGCAGCTAATGAAAAGGCAGTTGCCTTATTCCTGAATGATAAGATACATTTTCTTGATATATACGATATTATTGCAGAGGCTATGTCTAATCATAAAGTGATAGAGAATCCGTCTGTTGAAGAAATTCTTGATTCTGAACAGGAAGCATATGATCTGATTGCAGAAATGAAGTTTTAAGAAATTTACTTAATGCAGACTGTTGGAGGTTTTTTGTGGTAGTTTCTATTATTATATTTTTATTAATATTCTCGATTCTCGTAGTTTGTCATGAGTTTGGACATTATATTGTGGCCAAGAAGAATGGTATTCATGCAACGGAATTCTTTGTAGGAATCGGACCTAAAATTATCAAATGGACAAGAAATGACACGGAGTTTTCCATTCGTGCGCTTCCTTTTGGAGGGGCCTGCGTATTTGATGGACTCGATGAATTGGAGGAAGGTGTTGAACTGAAGGATGGTTCCTTCCTAAAAGCTTCGGTATGGGCAAGAATAGCTACAACACTTGCGGGTCCTGTTTTTAATATCTTTCTCGCATATATCTGTGGTGTAATACTGGCATCGACTTCGGGTGTTACAATTCCTGAAATCCAGGAGATTATTGAAAATTCCGGAGCAGAGGAAGCGGGACTTAGGCCCGGAGATATAATTACCGAAATAAATGGCCATTCGATACATCTTGCTGAGGAGGTATCCTTTTCATCCTATTATTCGCAGGGTGAAGAAATGACAATCTGCATTGAGAGAGACGGAAAAGAAATCGAGTATAAGGTTACTCCGAAATTTGATACGGAAGATAACAGATATTATATCGGAATCATTAACGGAAGAAAAATAGACTGTTCTGCAGGGCAGAGTCTTAAATATGGATTTTATAATGTTGAATATATATTAAGAGCAACTATTGATGGAATCAAGATGCTCTTTACGGGCCAGGTTGGAAAGGATGATCTGGCAGGACCTGTCGGAATAGTAAAGGTTGTAGACGAGACTTATACTGTTGCGAAGGAATACGGTGTACTTAATACGGTTCTTTCGATGGTTAATATTATGATGCTTTTGTCCGCAAACCTTGCAGTTATGAATCTTTTGCCGATTCCGGGACTTGATGGAGGAAGATTACTGTTCCTTATAATTGAACTTATAAGGAGAAAACCTATTCCGCGAGACAAGGAAGGCTATGTTACACTTGTTGGAATGGCATTGCTGCTTGGTCTTGTAGTGTTTGTATTCTTTAATGACATTATGAAATTCTTTCACTAGCGTGTGATTTATTTTGTGTTTCGAGCCGGGATTTGTGCATTTTTTTGAAGAGAAAAGATGCTGGAATGATCGGTAAATATTACATTTTTTTAGAGTTGAATCATTTTTAATAATCATAAAAAGAAGCTTCTTTAGTGATAATGCACAAAAATATGATTTGTACATTTTTACGAATAGAAGTTTCTTTTTTATTATATTATAATCATTTCACTTTCAAATGATATCTTATATCTGTTTTCACATCAGTTTTTCAGAATTGATTCCTGATTTATAATCACTGTTTTTATTTATCTGGTTTGGAGGATGTATATATTGAAATATTTATCAAGTGCATACTGGGATGCGGGGAGCCGAAATCGTAATGAAGATTCACTCCTTCTGGAGGTTGAGAGAACTTTTAGAGGTCAGCTTATATATGGTATGGTCTGCGACGGAATAGGATCTCTGGAAGAGGGAGAAAAAGCAAGCGGATACATACTGGAGGAGATACATTCAATCATGGAAGAGAAAGTTCTTCCAAAACTGATAAATGGCAGGAGCCTTTTCTTTGCAAGAAGGATTTTGTTACAGGCAATATTCAAACTATATAAACAGTTTGCGGAATATGCCGTATATAAAAATATAAATCTTGGCAGCACTTTTTCATTTCTGATCATATTCAAAAAAAGATTTCTGATTATTCATTTAGGCGATTCGGCAATCATTAAAATCAAAAGAAATAAATCAAAAATAATCACACCGATACATCATAATACTGACGGGTCATTATCACACTGTATAGGTAACTGCAGATATCAAAAGCCCTATGTTGCATCAGGCTTTATACATCGTAATGAAGGATTTTTGATATGTACAGACGGATTTATAAAGAGAAAATCCGATTATGCTTATGGTCTTAATCCTAAAGATATCGAGTCGGAGGAACAGATTGAGATTCGTCTCAAAGAAATAGGAAAGAAACTGAAAAAACTCGGAGAAAAGGACAATATATCAGCAATTTATATAGTTCCAAGAAAGGATATATTTATATGGAAATGATACTGGATAATAAATATGAATTAATAAATATAATCGGAAGAGGTAATTTCGGAGTGGTATTTCTTGCTAAAGACCAAAGGCTTGGACGAAAGGTGGCAATCAAAGAGGCCAGGACAGGCCATATTACAGAGGGAGAAATAGAAGTGTTAAAGAATATAAAGCATGCAGGACTCCCGGAAATATATGATTGCTGGTCAGATGGAAATAATGATTATCTTGTTATGGAATATATTGAAGGAACGACTCTTCTTGATTATATGAGAAGTAAGGGGAAGGTTGGAGAAACGAAGGCATTGGATATTATAGGTCAGCTGTGTGATATCTTAAAGGTTTTGCATGAATCAAAACCGACAATCATTTATCGAGACTTAAAACCATCAAATATTATTATTACACCCGAGGAAAGAGTAGTACTTCTGGATTTTGGGGCAGTAGTCAAAAGAGATTATTCAGATATTGAAAGTAAAGCTAATTATGGCACAAGGGGATATAGTGCTCCGGAAATATTTAAGTCTCAAAAGGCAGAAAAGAGTGCGGATATATATAGTATCGGAAAAATATTGCGTGAACTGTTAACCTGTGAACATCCGGATGATAAGAAAGTGACGGCAGACAATATACGATTTCGCAATAGGAGTATTTCAAAGAAGACAGAACAGATCGTGCTGAAGTGTACACAGGAGAACCCGTTGAAAAGATATCAGAATGTGGATGAAATAAAGAATGACATTAATGATTTCCGTAAGATGGGCAGTAGAAATATAGCTTTTGAAATAAGAAAGATTCTGGTGGCATTTTTATACATGTTCTTACTTGCAATGTTAATAAAGCCAATAATAACCAAAGGGATAGATTTGTCTTATGAATATATAGGGGTACTGATAATATGCATTGCAATAACACTTCTTATTCATATGAGTATTATATATTTTCCAAGAGGAAGAAGGACGGCGGTGACTAAAGAAAAACAGATTTGGCTTACCGAAAAGAAAATGCCGGGACTATGGCTTATAGGAGTATTTATTATAGGAATGCTGCTTGGAAAAACTCAAAATATAAGAAATGATATGTGGGTTGATCTTGTCGATAACAGCGACAGAAAGGTGCTGCTTAAAGACAACTGCGTATATAAAGTAGAGGACAAGGTGACTCTGGAGATTCCCTCAGAATCATTGCCTCAGAAACCTGTTGCAGTAACTGTCATTGCAAAGACATCTTCAGGAGATTTATATGAAAGCAGAGAATTTCTGTTATCAAATTAGGCAAACATTTTTAGAAAAGTTATTTCGTGTTTTTGTTATATTTGATAAAATAGAAGGCGAGGAAAGGAGGTAGCAAATATGAAAAATACCTCAAAGGTCCTTATTAAGGACATCTAACCTCGATTAGCGCATCCCATAATTGGCTCTGCGCATACTATATATTTTATTCCCCGGCATAAGTCGGGGAATATTTGACTGGAAGAAGTTATTGTTTCATACAAATATAACAATTATTAATTGTAACAGAGGAAAATATATGCATAGAGATAATACTAAAATAGTAAAAATAGGTAATCGTGTGATTGGAGGAGGAAATCCGATACTCATACAGTCCATGACTAATACACCGACAGAGGATGTTGAGAAAACAGTAAGTCAGATTCTTAAACTAGAAGAAGCAGGATGCGAAATAATAAGATGTACTGTACCAAATGAAGCATCAGCTAAGGCATTATCCGAGATTAAGAAACAAATTCATATTCCGCTTGTTGCAGATATTCATTTTGATTACAAAATGGCAATTCTTGCTATGGAAAACGGAGCAGATAAGATAAGGATTAACCCCGGTAATATTGGTGGCAGAGAAAAGCTTGAAGAAGTAGTAAAAGTGGCCAAGGAGAGGAATATACCTATTAGGGTAGGCGTCAACTCGGGGTCTCTTGAAAAGGAACTGGTAGAAAAATATAACGGTGTTACAGCTGAAGGAATAGTTGAAAGTGCACTTGATAAGGTTGGGATGATAGAAGCTGTAAACTATGACAATATTGTCATTTCTATTAAGACGTCAGATGTAATGATGTGTGTTAAAGCGCATGAACTTATCGCAAAGAAAACCAATTATCCATTGCATGTGGGAATTACAGAATCCGGAACTGTGCTTAGAGGTAATATTAAATCCTCTGTAGGTCTTGGAATAATACTTAACCAGGGAATTGGAGATACAATTCGTGTATCTTTATCGGCCGATCCTGTAGAAGAAATAAAATCTGCAAAGATTATATTAAAGACTCTGGGATTGCGTAAAGGCGGAATAGAGGTTGTATCATGTCCGACCTGCGGAAGAACCAAAATAGATCTGATTTCGCTGGCCAATGAGGTTGAGACACTTACTTCCGGTTATGACCTTGATATTAAAGTTGCGGTAATGGGGTGTGCTGTTAATGGTCCGGGCGAAGCCAAGGAAGCAGATATAGGAATCGCCGGAGGGATTGGAGAAGGTCTTCTGATCCGGAAGGGTGAAATAGTTCGCAAAATACCTGAGAGCGAGTTTATCAATACATTGAAATATGAATTGGATAACTGGGGAAAATAACAGATTAAATCAATGGAAAAGAAATTTACAGACGTTTTTAAGACATTAAATTTGGATAAAAGAAATCAGGAACTGTTTGAGGATGTTCTTGTTACACAGGTTCTGGCTACGAAAAGCCGGGACTCTATTCGTGTGTTCATTGTTTCTGACCATGTTATTCCCAAGGCTTCGATTTATCGGGTTGAAAAGCTGATCAGAAAATCATTATTTGTTAAAAATGCCGGAAAAGTTAAAGTTGTGGAATCTTATAACCTCTCGGATTCTTATACGGCAGAGATTCTTTTTGATGAATATAAAGATAGTCTTTCACTTGAACTTGAGAAATATAGTGTTGTCGAAAAAATGATGTTCGACAATGCAGAATTTAGCTTTGACGATTCTTCAACACTCAGGATGAGTGTTATGGATAATGGATATTATTCATTAAAGAAAGACGAAATGAAGCATATTATCGAGAAGGTTTTTCTCGAGAGATTTGGTGTGCCGACGGAGGTTATTGTTGATATTATTCCAATGCCTAAAAAGGACAGATCGGCAGATATCAGTTTTGTTCGTGTTGAGAGCATCAATAAGAATAATCAGGATGCAGACAATTCAGAAGGTAATGATAATGCTGTAACTTCTGCAGAAGAAATCGGAGCTGATAATGAGACTAATTCCGGTGAAGGCTTGCAGACACAAAAGGTGAGTGAAGGTGAGAAGACTGGCGGCAGTGAAAATGCAGCTGATGCAAAGAAGGCTAAGTCAGGTGAAGATAAATCTAAAAAGGGTAATGAAGCATCAGAGGGAAAGAAACTTACCCTGGAGAAGAACTTTAAGAATAAATCAGAAAATGATTTTACAAGAAAACCCAGGGAAAAATATGTTTCGGATAATCCTGATGTTCTTTACGGAAGAGATTTTGAAGATGAGGAACCGGTTATAATTGAGAATATTCTTAGTGAAACTAAAGGTGACGTGTTTATAAGCGGACAGATTGTGGGACATAGCGATCCAAGAGAACTGCGTGACGGTAAAAGAACAATGCTTATGTACGATGTGTCTGATTTTACCGATTCGCTTAGGTTTAAGCTGTTCCTTCAGAATGAAGAAGTAGCTGAAATCGAAGAAAAGTTCAAGGTTGGAAGCTTCATTAAACTTAAGGGTTCCGTTAAATATGATAAATATGATGATGAACTTGCCATAGACAGAATCTGGGGTATTAAGAAGGCGGCAGATACCAGAATAAAGAGAAAAGATAACAGCACTCTTAAAAGGGTTGAATTGCATTGTCATACAAAGATGTCCGATATGGATGGTATTTCGGATGCATCTGCACTTGTTAAGACTGCTTACAATTGGGGACACCCGGCTATTGCAATTACAGACCATGGTGTAGTACATGCATTTACGGAAGCGTTCCATACCTGGCAGGACCTTGCAGGAGCAGAAAAGAAGAAGCTTGAAGCCGAAGGAAAAACTTTCGACAGACAGAACTTCTTTAAGATTATTTACGGCTGTGAGGGCTATCTTGTAGATGATTATCAAAAGACTATTGAAAATGATAAGAATTATGATTTTTCTGTTCCTTTTGTAGTTTTTGATTTGGAAACTACAGGATTCTCGTCTGAAAAGAACAGAATTATCGAAATTGGAGCCGTAAAGATATTAAATGGCGAGATTGTAGACAGATTTTCAACATTTGTTAATCCGCAGGTTCCGATTCCATTTAAAATTGTTAAACTTACGTCAATTACTGATGAAATGGTAAAAGATGCAGAAACGATAGAAAATGTTTTACCTAAGTTTTTGGATTTTTGTAAGGACTGTGTCCTTGTTGCACATAATGCAAAGTTTGATACGTCCTTTATCAGAGAAAACTGTAAGAGACTTGGATATGAGTATGATTATACGGCGGTAGATACAGTCGGAATCTCAAGAGTCTTGTTCCCGGAAGCTAAGAAACATACTTTGGATGTACTTTGCAAAAAGATGGGAGTTGTCCTTGATAATCATCATAGAGCAGTCGATGATGCAGAAGCTACAGCACTGATATATCTTAAGATGCTTAAGAGATTAACTGATATGGGTGTCACGAAACTTCAGGAAATTAATGATATGTGTGAGACTAACCCTGATATTATTAAGCATCAGCCATATTATCATGTTATTATCCTTGCTAAGAATAATACCGGAAGAGAAAATCTTTACAGGCTGGTATCATCTTCATTTCTTGATTATTATTCTTCAAGACCAAGAATTCCTAAGAGCAAACTTGCTGAGTTTAGAGAAGGGCTTATTATTGGTAGTGCCTGTGAACAGGGAGAACTGTATAAGGCTCTTCTTGATGAAGCGCCTGCAGACAGGATAACTCAGATAGTTGATTTTTACGATTATCTTGAGATTCAGCCTGTTGGAAACAATAAATTCATGATTGCAGATGAGAACAGGGAAAATATAACCTGTATCGAAGATATTCAGGAAGTTAACAAACAGATAGTGAAGCTCGGAGAAGAATTCGGAAAACCTGTTGTTGGTACCTGCGACGTTCATTTCCTTAACCCTGAAGATGAAGTATACAGAAGAATAATTATGGCAGGAAAAGGCTTTAAGGATGCAGATGAACAGGCACCATTGTTCCTTAGAACTACAGAGGAAATGCTTGAAGAATTTATGTATCTTGGGGCAAAGAAGGCCGAAGAGGTTGTTATTACCAATACCGTTAAGATAGCGGATATGATAGATGTTATAAGTCCTGTGCGACCGGATAAATGTCCTCCTGTCATTCCGAATTCCGATGAAACATTAAGGAAAATCTGTTATGACAAGGCACATGAATTATATGGTGAAAATCTTCCGCAAATAGTTGAAGACAGACTCGAAAAAGAATTGAAATCCATAATCGGTAACGGTTATGCGGTTATGTATATCATTGCACAGAAACTGGTTTGGAAATCAGTAGAAGATGGTTATCTGGTTGGCTCAAGAGGATCTGTAGGATCATCGCTTGTAGCATTTATGGCAGGTATTACAGAAGTTAATTCGTTGTCCGCTCATTACAGATGTCCTAAATGCCATTACGTAGATTTTGATTCCGATGTTATTAAAGAAAATGTCGGAAACGCCGGCTGTGACCTTCCAGATGCATATTGCCCTGTATGTGGGGAATTGATGATTAAGGATGGTTTTGATATTCCGTTTGAAACATTCCTTGGATTTAAGGGAGATAAGGAACCTGATATCGACCTGAACTTTTCGTCTGAGTATCAGTCAAAAGCTCATAAGTATACAGAAGTTATCTTTGGAGCCGGTCAGACCTTCAGAGCAGGAACTATCACAGGTCTTGCAGATAAAACGGCTTTTGGATATGTTAAAAATTATCTGAAGGATCATGAAACAGTTAAAAGAGAAGGAGAAATAAATCGTATTGCCCAAGGTTGTGTAGGTATCAGAAGAGGTACAGGACAGCATCCGGGAGGAATTGTTGTATTACCAAATGGAGAAGACATTAACTCGTTTACACCTGTTCAGCATCCACCGACAGACGATACGATTATAACGACTCATTTTGATTATCATTCAATAGACCATAACCTGTTGAAGCTTGATATTCTCGGACACGATGATCCGACAATGGTTAGAATGCTTCAGGATCTTACAGGACTTGATCCGACAACAATACCTCTTGATGATAAGGGGGTTATGTCATTATTCCAGAACACAGATGCATTGGGAATTAAACCCTCAGATATAGATGGATGTATGACAGGTTCGATGGGGCTTCCGGAATTCGGAACTCCTTTCGTTATAGAAATGCTTCTTACAACCAAGCCTCAGACGCTCTCTGATCTTATTCGTATTTCAGGACTTGGTCATGGTACAGATGTATGGCAGGGAAATGCTGAAGAAATTATTAAGCGTGGCGATGCGGATCTTGCCCATTGTATCTGCTGTCGTGACGATATCATGGTATACCTAATTAGTAAAGGACTTGACCCTGCAGAATCCTTTTCAATCATGGAGAATGTTCGAAAAGGAAAGGTTGCATCAGGTAAGTGTAAGGATTGGGAAGGCTGGAAGCAGGATATGATTGCTCATGATGTACCTGACTGGTATATCTGGTCCTGTGAAAAGATTAAATATATGTTCCCTAAGGCCCATGCAGCAGCATACGTTATGATGGGATGGAGAGTTGGTTATTATAAAATTCATTATCCACAGGCTTACTATGCATCATTCTTTTCAATTCGATCAAAAGCATTCTCTTATGAAAAGATGTGCTTTGGTGCATCAAAGGTTAAATTATGCATGGATGAGCTTAAAAAGAAGGAAAATCAGACAGCAACAGATAAGGATTTGATGAAAGATCTTAAACTTGTTCAGGAAATGTATGCAAGAGGCATAGAGTTTATGCCAATAGATGTATATAGGGCTGACTCAAGAAGATTTAAGATTATTGATGGTAAAATAATGCCGGCATTTACAGCAATTGATGGTGTTGCAGAAACAGCAGCAGATGCCATTGTTGAAGCTGCAAAGCTTGGCGAATTTACTTCGAGGGATGATTTTAGAGAACGTACTAAGGTATCAAAAACTATAGTAGATAATATGGCTAGACTTGGAATATTAAATGATATTCCTGAATCAAATCAAATTAGTCTATTTGATATCTTAAGCTAGTAACTTAAGAAAATGTAAATACATTCAACTTAAGAAATTATAAATACATTCAATTTGCTAATAATTAAAAGCTCCGGTTTTAATATATGTTCAGGATTTATGGACATATTAAACCAGAGCTTTTAGATTATATATCAGTGTCTTTTGAATAGTATTTTAGGTCAATGAATGTGATTTATTTATATTAGTGAAATGATTATTTATGAATCCTTTTGAAAATGCATGGAAGTATAATTGTCACTAGAAGCAAAGTAGTGAAATTCCTTATGAAAGCCCCAAGCCTTATATCCATGGAAGAAATAATCAAATTTGATAAAAACAGGTAATATACTGCAAAAGCAATACCGCCGATTACACATCTTATAATTCTTTCTTTTTTATTGGAAGCATCGGGCATCTTAATCCATTTTTTGTCAGCTATCCAACCAATATTTACTCCAAGAATCATACCATATGAAGAAAATACGTCAGAGATCATGGAGTCAGCTTCAGCATCGGCGGCAATTTCAGGGTACATGCCTGCAATTATGAACGTGACTGCAGTAGATATGATAACCAAAAGAATGGCAAAGAGCATATATTTGTCAGGATGTCTGGTTAGATACTCTGAAACTGTGTCAACGAGCAGAATGACAAGAATCGTCTGTGAAATACCGCAAACAACATCCTGAATAGTGTGCGCCCCAAGAAATACCCTGGCAAAACTGCTAAGGAGTATATATATTATTGCAACAATGGTGAACCAGCGTTTGCGAAGTAACATGGCAAAGTGACCCCATCCGGCTGTAGCGGCAGTTGCGTGACCACTAGGAAAAGAATAACCTGTTGCAGATGTCTCGATAAACGGGTCAATATGCAATGCAGGACGGCGAAAATACGGGCGCGGAACCTTCATAACAGATTTTATGCCGTTGGCAGTAAAATTAGACATCGTAAAACTGAAGAACATGTTGATTCCCCAATCTTTGCGATATGCCCAGTAAACCATTGCAATGACTATAGGCAAAACATATACATTTAATTCTGAAATAACGGAAAGAACAGGAACTAAAAAACTAAGTGACCCTTCTCTTAATTCCTGAAACGTAAGCATATAACTCATAGTAAAACTCTCTTATTCTTTATTTATATCAATTATTACATATTCAGATGCACAGCCGGTTTTGAACTTGATTTCCCAGTCAGATATTCCGGATGTGACAATAAAATTTGTGTTACCTCGTTTTGAATAGCCATAGGTTGCATCATTAGCACCAATCCATTCACCAACATAATTTGCAGGGAAAAGCTGACCACCGTGAGTGTGACCTGAAAGTACAAGGTCTACATTTGCAACAGCTTCGTTGTTATAGTCATTTGGCTGGTGATTCATGACAATCATATATTTATCAGAAGGAATGTCAGATACTAAATCTGTGATATTTTGTCTATGTCTAGCAGAGGCATCATCGCGCCCTATAAGCACAACATCATCAGTTATGTAAACCACATCGTCCTTGAGAACTTTGACATTATTCTTAATCAATTCATCAACAAGTCGCTGCTCATCATAGCCCCTTCTTTCAGCAGCATAATAACCTCTGTCATGGTTTCCGAACACATAATAAACTCCGTACCTGCATTTGAAATCACCGAGGGAGGCACAGGTATTAATCATATCTTCGAAGGTTGTAGAGTCATCAACAAGATCGCCGCTCACAACCAGAACATCAGGACTTGCAGCCTGGAGTCTTTCGAGTTCTTCGCCCAAACCAACGCCATTAAAGGTAGTGCCAGTGTGCGAATCTGCTATAAGTCCCACTCTTATAGGTTCTATATTTTTAGTTGTTGTAATATCGTATTTTGTTTCGAATACATGGTAGCAAAGATATGCACCAATAGATAAGTATACGGCTGTTATGCTGAATGCAAGAATGCCACTAAGACATAGTTTCTTAAGCTCTAAATCTTTTTTGAATTTGCGACAAATAAATAAGATTAAATCAGCAATCAGCCAGAATACTGCAATATGCAATATGATAATGACTGCATTTACAAAGCTGAGTAGCAGAGTTGATAGAGCAACAATTAAGATAAGGAATATGAAGGCAAACAGAGTCTTGAAGCCCTTTTTGGTTCCTGCCAGTCTGTTGACTATGTATAGTTTTCTAAAACGGGTGATGAGATAAAAAATACACAGACCAAACAGCGAAATAACAGTTAAGAATATAGCTGCCCACATAGATGTAATCCTTTCATTGTTGAAGCTGTAAATTCCTGCCTTCTAGTATACTATATATAGTTAGCAAAAAGATATTAAAAAGATATTAAAAAAAGAACTCTGCATCACTACAGAGTTCTGTGCAGCGCGTAGGGGAATCGAACCCCTGTTTCCGCCGTGAGAGGGCGGCGTCTTAACCGCTTGACCAACGCGCCATATATATCCGTGCTCAAGGCACTTGTTTATAATAATATATGGACTTGATTTTTGCAAGTGTTTTTTAAGTGAATATTATGATAATGTTTTTATGTTATGAGTTTACGCCGTTTTTAAGGCTTTGTTAAGTTAATGCAATATATGCTGAAGTCTGATACAATGTTATGTAGGTTGGCAATTAAAGCATTTTAGAATACATAGATATCAGTTGTCCGGTGGAGGAGGGGAGATTGTTATGAAATATGATGTGATTATAATAGGAGCAGGTCCGGGAGGAATCTTTTCAGCATATGAAATGATGATTAAGAAACCTGAATTAAAGATAGCGGTTTTTGAAGCAGGACATGAGCTTAACCGCCGTAAATGTCCAATCGATGGTGATAAGGTTAAATCCTGTATCAAGTGTCAGACTTGTGCGATAATGAACGGTTTTGGCGGTGCCGGGGCTTTTTCGGATGGAAAGTATAATATTACCAATGATTTTGGCGGTACATTATATGAATATATAGGAAAAGAAGAAGCTATTAAGCTTATGAACTATGTTGATGATATTAATTGTTCACATGGTGGAAGCGGAACCAAAATGTATTCTACAGCAGGAACTGCTTTTAAGAAAAAATGTGTTCAGAATAAGCTTATTTTGCTTGACGCTTCAGTAAGACATTTAGGAACGGATATAAACTATATAGTGCTTGGAAATCTGTTTGAAGAAATGAAGGATAAAGTCGATTTCTTCTTTGATTCACCGGTTTCAGATATTGTAGTTAATGAAGACGGATATAAAGTAGTTTCAAAAGGTCAGACATATGAATCTCAGTATTGTGTTGTTTCTGTAGGAAGAAGCGGAAGCAAATGGATGGAAGAAGTATGCCGTAAGCTTGATATTCCAACGAAGTCTAATCGTGTTGATCTTGGAGTTCGTGTAGAAATTCCTTCGGTTATATTTGAAGATATTACTGACGAATTGTACGAGAGTAAGATTGTATATCGAACAGAAAAATTTGAAGATCGTGTAAGAACCTTCTGTATGAATCCACATGGAATTGTTGTTAACGAGAATACAAATGGTATTGTTACTGTTAATGGACATAGTTTTGAAGACGAAGCCAAGAAGACAGATAATACCAATTTTGCACTTTTGGTTGCAAAGCATTTTTCAGAGCCGTTTAAGGATAGCAATGAATACGGTGAGAGTATTGCAAGACTGAGTAATATGCTTGGCGGTGGAGTAATTGTTCAGAGGTTTGGAGACCTTGAAAGAGGAAGAAGAAGTAATCCTTCCAGAATAGCAGAAGGAACGCTGGTTCCCACACTTAAGGCTACACCGGGTGATTTGAGTCTTGTTCTTCCAAAGAGAATTCTTGATGGAATTATTGAGATGCTTCATGCTCTTGATAAGATTGCACCGGGCGTTGCCAATGAGGATACACTTTTATATGGTGTAGAAGTTAAGTTCTATAACATGGAAGTTGAATTGTCAGAGAAACTCGAAACAAAGTATCCCGGTCTTTATGTAATAGGAGATGGAAGCGGAGTGACACATTCGCTTTCTCATGCATCGGCAAGCGGAGTGTTCGTAGCTCGTCAGATTATAGATAAACAATAAATCGTTGTCCGCTGATAAATATTTATTTAAAAATGAAAATGGGATGAATTTTGTATGAGTTACAAATTCATCCCTTTTAATATTCATAAGGTATATACTTGTGATTTATGTAATGCGATTGACAGTATGAATAGATGCTTTAGCATAAACATGTAATTATAGTTCAGTCTTGCTATAAACAACTCTGTTCTTGCCAAAAGCTTTTCCTTTATACAGATAGTCATCTGCGCATGCGATAACTTTATTAATGTCAAAGCCGTAAATATATTGGCTTACACCGAATGTCATGGTGACTGATAAATCTATATCTTTGTCAGGAAGTTCTACCTTGATTGACTGTTTGGTAATGGCGTCTCTTATGGAATCTACCTGAGGAACAGCTACAGATTCGGGAGACTTAATTAATAACAGGAATTCTTCACCACCCCATCTGCAAAGTGTGGCATTTTCAGGAAGGTTGTCCTTGATTGTGTTGGAAACCATGATAAGAACGTCATCTCCTATGTTATGTCCATAGGTATCATTAACCATCTTAAAATTATCAATATCTCCAATTGCAAGGGAAAAGAGAACCCCTTTTGACTTTGCTTCCTGAAGAGCATCTTCTATGAAGCCGAGCATACTTCTTCTGTTTTTTAATCCGGTAAGCGGATCAATAGAAGAAATGCCTTCTAAAGCAGCTTTTTGCTTTTCAAGGGAATTTTCTTTATATCTTATTTCAAGAGCAAAATATGATGAAAGAATCATAATTGCTGCAAATACAACCACAGCATTAACTATATATACAGCGTTTGTAAGTGATGGATATATCGTGCTGTCATATATAAACGAGATGTGTGGGATGGCGATCTTCATAGCTATAAAAACAATGCCACTAATCAAGCCGAATAAGGTTGGAAAGACAAGAGAACGCTTGAGGTTAGGGATTGAGTACGTAATAAAGTATATGATAGGCGTCAGAGCCAAATTATATAAGCCAAAACCCCAATTTGGTCCGGCAAGAAATGTACAAAAAATACTGAAAAATGTAATTTCAGCAAATGCAATAATTGATAGTTCTAAATATTTGTCCTTCTTGAGTAACTTATTGAATGGCAGAAGGTACAAATATGCAGAAAAAAGGCTGTAGCCGGCAGGAATATAAAACTTAATAGCAAGAAATATGGCCGAAAAAACAATGTGAAGAACGCCAAGTAGGATGAGAATTACAAAGAACTGCATTCGCTTTGAAGGCAAAACTTCACCATTTAACAGCTGTTTAAGATATGCAAATTTAGTTTTCTTTTCCTTTGTATTATTCATAGGCATTTTCCCTATCTATGTAAACGACAGCAGGTACTTTGGTACTATCTATATAATATATTATATAACAAATTATATTAATCCGACAAGTGTTTTGGCCAGGCCGTCGTTTTCGGCATCGTCTTCAGAAATGGTTGTTGCAATCCGTTTGAGTTTGTCTATGCCATTTGACATTGCAATGGCAATATCAGCGGCTTCAAGCATCGACAAATCATTCTCCTCATCACCGGCAGCAACAGACATAAGCCCGGGAATATCAAGAAGTTCACAGAGCTTTTTAACGGCAGAGCCTTTTCCTGATACTGAAGGAATAACCTCCAAGTATTTGGGATTTGAGAACATCATGCTGATATTATGCTCTTTGGCATAAGGGGCCATCTCTTTTGCAAATTTTTCAAGCTTATTATGATCATCATCAATGATAAGACATTTGCAGGGCTGACTGATTGCAGCTGTTATATCTTCGGAATACAAAGCAGGGGTCTTGATAACTCTTTTATAGTATTGAAGCTCCGGTGTGTTTGACGGAGCAATAATGTGTGTGTCACTGTATGTATGTATATAAAGGCCATTGTCTCGTGCGGCTTTTACCATACACTTGAAATCCTCATCGGGAAGCCCAATTTTATATAAGGTTTTTTGGTTACAGTAATCATAGATATGACCGCCATTGTATCCTATGGTATAAAGATTTTTTTCTTTTAATCCCAGTTCTTTGGCTACAAGATTGACACTATTCAGATCGCGTCCTGAGCATAGAACAACGTAATGACCGGCATCAACCCAATCGGAAAGAACCTTAAGTGTGTAATTACTTATGGTTTTATCAGACCTTAAAAGAGTGGCATCAAGGTCTGTAAATAGTATTTTTTTAATCGAAAATGATTTATCATCGCTTCTCATAGATGCATAATCATCCTTTATTTTATTAAGAATATCTTTACAAATATATAAATTTCCTCGTCCTGTACCAAGATCTATATCAGGTTTTATTTTTCCATGAAAATCAGAACCACCGCTAATGCAAAGATTATATTTTGCTGCCCAGGTCCTGACCTGACGCTCATCAGATTGGGAATACGTGCTGTATACACCCTCAATACCTCTTAAGCCAAAGGCGGTCATGGTTGAAATCAGTGTTTCCATAGTGCTTTGAGAGAGCGCCGTAAGCATTGGATGGGCAAATATCGGATAACCGCCTGCTTTTCGTATTATCTCAATAGCTCTGTATGGAGAAAGCTTTTTCCTTGGGACATAGCATGGAGCGTGGTCGCCTATGAAACGTTCAAAGGCTTCCTTAATGCTTTTGACATAGCCTTTTTTAAGCAGAAGAGCGGCAACGTTTGCACGACTTATACTGCTTAATGGAAATTCGGCAACAAGCTCTTCGTAGGTTATTGGCATTCCGTGTTCTGTAAGGCGTCTGCACATTTCAATATTGCGTCGTGTTCGTGAAGCAGCGAAATGATTAAGTCTTCCCTGAAAATAGTCACCCTTATAATCGATGAACAGACCTACAATATGTATATCTTTATTGTACATGGAAGTAGAAAATTCTATTCCCGGAATAACTTCTATATTTATACCCTGCTTTTCGTAAAATGAAGCTCGATCCATCGCTTCATCGATTCCGGCAATGGTATCATGGTCTGTTATGGCAATAGATGATAAGCCCTTCGAAACAGCATAATCAATCAGTTCTGCAGGACTAAAAGTTCCATCAGATGCAGTTGTATGTGTATGAAGGTCGATATCGCTCATTAATCTTCATCATCCTCAGTCTTTGTATAAACTGTTCTCTTACGAGCCATCTCATCTGATTCGAGATATTCGTCGTAAGTAGTAATCTTATCAATTATTGTACCGTTAGGCATGATTTCAATGATTCTGTTCGCTGTAGTCTGAACACACTGATGATCACGGCAACTAAAGAGAATAACACCCGGGAATTTGATAAGTCCTGTATTCAGTGAAGAAATAGATTCCATATCGAGATGGTTGGTAGGCTCATCAAAGATAAGGCAGTTTGCACCGGAAATCATCATCTTTGAAAGAAGGCAGCGAACTTTCTCACCACCGGAGAGAACTTTGACTCTCTTAACACCATCATCTCCGGCAAAAAGCATACGTCCGAGGAAACCTCTTACATATGTAACATCCTTAACGGGAGAGTAGCCTGTGAGCCATTCTGTAATATTATAGTCATTGTCAAACTCTGTTCCAAAGTCTTTGGGGAAGTAAGCCTGAGATGTTGTAACACCCCACTTGTAGGTTCCTTCATCAGGCTCCATCTGACCTGCGAGAATCTGGAAGAGAGTACTCTTAGCCAACTCGTTTCCGCCAACGAAAGCAATTTTGTCATCATGACCAACATTGAATGAAATATTATCAAGAACCTTAACCCCATCAATAGTCTTTGAAATGCCTTCAACGCTTAAAACTTCATTTCCTATTTCACGATCCGGTCTGAAATCGATATATGGGTACTTTCTTGAAGAAGGCTTAATGGTATCAAGTTCAATCTTCTCGAGTGCACGCTTACGTGAAGTTGCCTGCTTTGACTTGGAAGCATTAGCAGAGAAACGAGAGATGAATTCCTGCAATTCCTTAATCTTTTCTTCTTTCTTCTTATTAGCTTCTTTCATCTGCTTAATAAGTAACTGGCTGGATTCGTACCAGAAATCATAGTTACCGGCATAAAGCTGAATCTTACCATAATCAATATCACAAGTATGAGTACATATTTTATTAAGGAAATAACGGTCATGGCTTACAACGATAACGGTATTATCGAAGTTGATAAGGAATTCCTCCAGCCATGCAATCGCATCAAGGTCAAGGTGGTTGGTAGGCTCGTCGAGAAGAAGGATATCAGGGTTACCAAAGAGTGCACGGGCAAGAAGTACCTTAACCTTCTCACTACCATTCAAATCCTTCATAAGTGTGTAATGAAGCTCTGTGGGAATTCCCAATCCGTTTAATAAGGTAGCAGCATTGCTGTCTGCTTCCCAACCATCCATTTCTGCAAATTCTGTTTCAAGCTCACCGGCTCTTATACCATCTTCTTCGCTGAAATCTTCTTTCGCATAGATAGCATCCTTCTCCTTCATAATGTCGTATAATCTCTGATTACCCATAATTACAACATCAAGAACCGGATATTCATCGTATTTGAAGTGGTCCTGTTCAAGGACTGACAATCTCTGTCCCGGGGTGATAACTATATCACCATTTGTTGTATCAAGTTCTCCTGAAAGAATCTTAAGAAAAGTAGATTTTCCGGCACCGTTTGCACCAATGATTCCGTAGCAGTTTCCCTCTGTAAACTTGATATTTACTTCTTCAAAAAGGGCTCTTTTTCCTAAACGAAGAGTTACATTATTAGCACTAATCATGTTTTTACTCCTTATATATGTGAAATGGTTAATATTGAAAGTTTCAGATAATAATCCCAAACTACATTATTATACAAGTGTTAGCGGGATTATTCAACGGCATATATTTTTGTGCAAATATTTGTATTTATGAAAAATGCACAAAAATGGCTTAAAAGGATGACGATTTTTGGAAAATCTGATATACTACTATATATTGCTATTATTGCGCACTTTTTTAGGGAATAATAGTGGGAAAACTAAAATTCGAAAAGGAGTATGATGTGTATGAATAAGTGGGTTTATTCGTTCAAAGAGGGAGACGCAACCATGCGTAATCTGTTGGGTGGTAAAGGAGCTAACCTTGCAGAAATGACAAATATCGGACTTCCTGTCCCTCAGGGATTCACAATCACAACAGAGGCTTGTACTCAATATTATGAAGATGGAAGAAAAATCAATGATGAAATAATGGAACAGGTTATGGCAGGTGTTGCCAATATGGAAGAGGTTAACGGAAAGAAATTCGGAGATCTCAAAAATCCTCTTTTGGTATCTGTAAGATCCGGAGCCAGAGCTTCAATGCCGGGTATGATGGATACAATTCTTAACCTCGGTCTTAATGATGAGGTTGTGGCTGCCATGATAGCAGGTAATCCGGATCCATCATTTGAAAGATTTGTATATGACTCTTATAGAAGATTCATTCAGATGTTCTCAGATGTCGTTATGGAAGTTGGTAAGAAATATTTTGAACAGCTTATCGACAAAATGAAGGAAGAAAAGGGCGTAGAATTTGACGTTGATCTTACAGCTGCTGACCTTAAGACTTTGGCTGAACAGTTCAAGGCTGAATATAAGAATCAGTTAGGAAAGGATTTCCCTTCTGATCCTGTTGAACAGTTAAAGCTTGCTATTGAAGCAGTATTCCGTTCATGGGATAACCCTCGTGCTAATGTATACCGTCGAGACAACGACATACCATATTCATGGGGAACAGCCGTAAACGTAATGCCGATGGTATTTGGTAACTTAAATAATAATTCTGGTACCGGTGTTGCATTTACTCGTGATCCTGCAACCGGTGAAAAGAAGCTCATGGGTGAATTCCTCAAGAATGCTCAGGGTGAGGACGTAGTTGCCGGTGTGAGAACACCAATGCCTATCGCGCAGATGGAACAGGAATTCCCGGAAGCATATTCAGAGTTTATCAAAGTTTGTGAAACTCTTGAAAATCATTATCATGATATGCAGGATATGGAATTCACAGTTGAAAATAAGAAGCTCTACATGTTGCAGTGTCGTAATGGTAAGAGAACCGCACAGGCAGCTCTTCAGATTGCATGTGACCTTGTAGATGAAGGACATAAGACTGAGGCAGAAGCAGTAGCAATGATTGATCCTCGTAATCTTGATACTCTTCTTCATCCACAGTTTGACGCAAAAGCACTTAAAGCAGCAACACCTCTTGGCAAGGGACTTGGAGCATCTCCGGGTGCTGCATGCGGTAAGGTTGTATTTACTGCTGATGATGCTGTTGAATGGGCAGCTAAAGGCGAAAAGGTTGTGCTTGTCAGACTTGAAACTTCTCCCGAAGATATCACAGGTATGAAAGCAGCTCAGGGTATTCTTACAGTTCGTGGTGGTATGACATCACACGCTGCCGTTGTTGCTCGTGGTATGGGAACCTGCTGCGTATCCGGTTGTGGTGATATTGCAATGGACGAGGAGAACAAGAAGTTCACACTTGCAGGAACAACATTTACAGAAGGTTCAGAAATTTCCATTGATGGTACAACAGGTAATATTTATGCAGGAATTATTCCTACAGTTGATGCTCAGATTGCCGGTACATTCGGAAGAGTAATGGCTTGGGCAGATAAATACAGAAGACTTAAGGTACGTACAAATGCAGATACTCCTGCAGATGCTAAGAAAGCCAGAGAACTTGGTGCAGAAGGTATTGGACTTTGTCGTACAGAGCATATGTTCTTTGAAGAAAGCAGAATTGCAACATTCCGTGAAATGATTTGTGCAGATACAGTAGAAGAAAGAGAAGATGCTCTTGAAAGAATTCTTCCATATCAGCAGAATGACTTTGAAGAATTATATGAAGCATTGGAAGGATGTCCAGTTACAATCAGATTCCTTGATCCTCCTCTTCATGAGTTTGTTCCTATTGAGGAAAAGGATATTGCAAAGCTTGCTTATAAGCAGGGCAAGAGCGTCGAAAAGATTAAAGAATATATTAACTCACTTCATGAGTTCAATCCTATGATGGGACACAGAGGAATCAGACTTGCAGTTACCTATCCTGAAATTGCCAAGATGCAGACAAAGGCTGTTATCAGAGCAGCAATTAAGGTTGCTGAAAGACATCCTGACTGGAATGTTAAGCCGGAAATCATGATTCCGCTTGTTTGTGATGTTAAAGAACTTAAGTTGGTTAAAAATATAGTAGTTGCTACAGCGGATGAAGAAATTGCCAAGGCAGCAGTTGATCTTAAGTATGAAGTTGGTACCATGATAGAAATCCCTCGTGCTGCACTTACAGCAGATGAGATCGCAAAAGAAGCTGACTTCTTCTGTTTCGGTACTAATGACCTTACTCAGATGACATTTGGATTCTCAAGAGATGATGCCAGCAAGTTCCTTGAGGCATACTACGATACAAAGATTTTTGAAAGTGATCCATTTGCAAAGCTTGACCAGACAGGTGTTGGTAAGCTTATGAAGATGTCAATTAAGCTTGGAAAACCTGTTAATCCTAAGCTTCACATTGGTATCTGTGGTGAGCACGGTGGAGATCCTACTTCAGTTGAGTTCTGTCATAAGATTGGTCTTGATTATGTATCATGTTCACCATTCCGTGTTCCTATTGCAAGGCTTGCAGCTGCGCAGGCCGCAATCGCTGATAAGTAGGGAGAACGCTTAACTAACAGTTAAGAAAACTACTAAAAGCATAATATGCTCCCCGAAACTGTAATGGTTTCGGGGAGTTATTTTTTTGTGGTGAAAGTGGGCAGAAAACCATGAAACTAAAGGACAGAGATATGAAAAGGCAATCAGATTGGTCATAATAAAGATTTTTATATTGATAATAATTGTGTATCTGAAAATAGAAAAACCAGTAAACCTCAAGAGAAGTTTACTGGTTGCAATAATAATACTTATACAAAGAGTTCTTTTAATGATGATAGATGATTACAGTGATTTACGAAATCCTTTGCCTCATCTTCGCTAAGATCATACATATTCATTACTTCTTCAACGGTATAATGACTTTCTCCATCATATTCTACATAGCCGGAATAGGCGATATTGAGACTAGACAAAGGTATATGTACATTATGTGTTGAATTGAATGTATTAACATACAACTCTTCGTTATTATGTACTTCGTCGTTGATTAATTCAGCTATGTACTCAGGGATGTTTTCTTCCAACATGCAGAACAACTCAAAATAGTGATTGTTCATATCTTTAAGAAGAAATGAAAAACCTTCATGACAACTGGATTCTAATGATACAGTAGAAGGATAATCTAGCTTGATCCATCCTTCCTCGTTAATAAGGGACGCTAGTGAGAGGATTAATCCACCTTCTGATGTGTATACATTTTCATTTCCAAGATAACTACCAATACAGTTACTTGAATCAATTCCATTATCTATGCATTCATTGATTCTGGATACTACTTCGGAATAGATTTGTGAGATTTTTGCCAGATGGTCATTCAGCGTATTCAAGATGACATCTTTTGTTAGGCCTTGGTTTACCCAGGACGCTTCAACAGGAACAACCTTGTCGTTAATAGAGATAGATTCTTTACAGTAAAACATATTACCTTCTTTCTGCAAGTTTTACTTGCTATTATGTATTCACATGAGCATTTTAGAGCTACTTTGTGTAATTATTTGTTAATCTCTGTTTTTTTGTTTTAGGAAGAAAGATAATATGTAGTAGCGTGTCAAAGATTGCATATTGCAATTTGCAATAGAAAAAAGAAATAAAATTGTTATAATAAAATGGCCGGAGGATTTAGAATGAAAATAAGCTACGATAAACTTTGGAAAATGCTCGAAGAACGAAACATGAGTAAGACAGAGGTCATAAAAGCATCAGGTATTAGCACAAATGCGATGGCTAAGCTTGGTAAAAATCAGGATGTCCGTGTTGAAATTCTGATAAAAATATGCGCCGTATTTGACTGCAAGATAGACGACATCATGGACTACGAAGTCTAATAAATCATTTTGTCGCTTTCATGGCGACCACTTAAGCCTGGTCAATTGCTAAGATGAGCATACGATAACACTATTATGTTTGCCAAAGTGCAGGAGGGTATGCTCATGATTGAAATGATTATTGAAAAAGGAATTGTTGTTGATGATGTAGAAAGCGTTCTTTGCGGTATCAGAGAATTGAGTGCAAGAAAAATTGAGGATTTTGAAACAATTAAGAAGTTTATCCTCAGTGAGAAGAATACAAAGTTTTATCTTGATAATAAACTGAACAGTTATATGCAGCCTGATCAAGGATGCATATATATTTGGTTAGATACCGGATATACAGATTATAAAGGAAATCCAATTCTGATCTCTCTTCTCAGAGGTTGGGAAGGGTTTGTTGGTCATGTTGTTGGAACAATCCATACACTTGCTGAAAGTGTGCGCTCGTTCTTTAGATTAAATAGAAACATGGTTTCCAGTAAGGTGGCAGCCTTCAGAAATAAGTACGAGTCTAAGGTTGACACAAGAGATATTAAGCATATTGAGGATGAGCAGGAATATCTTATGAAGGCTTGCTGTTCATCGGCAAGTGAAAGTGTATTTGCTCAGAAGTTTGCGGAACTTGGAATTGATATGTCTGTTCTTGAATCTGATTTAGAACCGGAAATGGCTGAGGTTGAAGAAGTACAGGAAGAAGCTCTTAGTGCAGTTGAAGAAGAAATTACCATAGGTCTTTTGCTTGAAAAGATGGAAGGCATGCAGGCTTATATGGATGAACTTTTACAGCTTGTTGAAAACGTAAGCAATGAAAGTAGTGCCCAGATAGCAGAACTTCAGAAGAAAAATGAAGAATACAAAAGAGTAATTGTCCAGATGCGTACTTTTTCACAGCAAGAGGCTGAAGAGGAAAAATCTCCGGAAGAGATGACCGGACATGATTTGCTTGGAGATCATAGCAAGATTCTTGTTATTGGTGGACAGGAACTCGGTGTGAATATCATGCAGGGTATTGCAAAGGTGTACGGATTCGACAAAAAGGATTTTGAGTTTGTTGATTATGACAAGGCAAAGGATTTCACCGATAGAATCCGCAAAAACGGTAAGTACCGTGCAGTTATTTTCGGGGCGTGTCCTCATAAGACAGCTGGTTTAGCTGGTTATTCAAGTACATTTGAAAAGATGAAGAATGAATCAGGCATGCCTTATGCTGCTGATGCAAGAAGTAAGTCAGGCAAATTAAAGGTTACAAAGGAGTCATTCAGAAGTGCTCTGGAATTAATCTGTCAGGATATGAGACTTGATTATGCATGCTAATAATGGAGGTAGGAATAAATGTTTACTGAAGAATTCAGAAAATCATTAGATGAGTATATTAGTCTGAACTATGTGGAAAGTGCTGAAAGAGCTGCTGATTATGTTTTAGACGCTGAGGTTACTAAGGATGCCGGAAAAACCTTCTCGAAGAAGGAGAGCTTTACTCTGGATCAGCTGATGGAAGAAGTTGGAGAATCGTTTCACGATATGCTCTTTTTGAAAATTGATATGAGTGGTATGACTGACGTTGAGGTATATAAGAGAGCTAACATAGACCGTAAATTGTTCTCAAAAATCAGAAGTAACCCTGCGTATCATCCAAGGAAGCAGACTGTTCTGGCGCTGGCAATAGCTTTGAAGTTAAGCATAGATGATACTATAGATTTGCTTGCAAGAGCAGAGTATGCACTGTCTCCAGGCAATAAAGGGGATCTGATTGTTAAGTATTTTATTGAACGCGGAGTTTATGACATTATGTCTATTAACTTTGCACTTGATGAATATGGTCAGCAGATTCTTGAATAATTGATTTGTCGCTTTTATGGCGACCAAGTAATGCAGAGAATTACATATACTTGCTGTAAGATGATTAATCCACAACTCAAGGAGGTTCTTATGGAAGAGTATATTACTGATGCTGAATTCCAAACTGTATTGGAAGATATTATTTATAAGCTTGATAATGGTGACGTAGAAGCTGTCTCTTCAATGCTTCAGACAATGATTGAGGATGCTGATAAAGAAGAGCACTTCATTGATCGCACATACATTGGAGCGGTAAAAGCCAAAAAGAAAAAATCAAGAATTGAAGAAATAGCTGCTATGTTGGAGAAGATGTCAGATAAGCAGGTGGAAAACGTTCACAGGTATGCGGTAGATGAGATGGATGAGCCGAATCATGAAGCTGAGGCACTGGATGCCATCATGAAACTTAGTCGCCGCACCTGATTAGGATTAGGAGCTGAAGGCAGTGGAGAATAAAAGTGTATATGCCCTTCTGATAGGAGTAGGCGATTATGAAAAAATGAATATTGCTAATCTGCCAACCTATCGGATGGACTTGTCACTTTTGGCAACATCCCTTCTTTTAGGTCTGAAGGTGCCGAAGGACAATCTCAGAATTATGGCTGGTGCAGACAACAATGGCTATGTTACAACTACTGATCTGGCTAAAGCAATTGCTGGGTTTAAGAGTCTGCTTGGATCTGAGGATACCTTTATTTTTTTCTTTTCAGGTCACGGCAGAGATAGAAATATTCTTTTCAGTAATGGACAGGTAGAACTGCAGAGTGTGATAGACTTTGTTGAGAAACTTCCTGCTAAGAATAAGATTGTTATTCTGGACTGCTGTTATTCCGGTAATTTCAAAACATCTGGTGCAAGAATTATGCATTTTGAAGAATCGATGGAGGAATTCGTTGGACATGGAATAGCTATCCTGGCTTCATCGGCAGCAGATGAGGTTTCCAGACTTGGCCCGAATGGGAACCACAGTATGTTTACAGGTGCATTGTCTACAGCAATTGCTATAAACAAAAAGGTTACAAAAGGCAAAACTTCATTAGATGATATTTATGATGAAATGATGCATCTAGTTAAAGCTTGGAACAGGGAGAACCCTGGCAAGGAGCAACAGCCTATTTTCAGAAGCAGTCTTGGTGGAACGATTTATTTTCAGGTGGAAGAGTATCATCCTTATCGCCAGATGGAATACAGCTTCGAGAATGATGAATTTCGAATCGTAAGCGTTGAACCACTCAGTACATTGAGCATTAAAAGATTATGTGCATTTGTAATTCCTAAGGGTAAAGGGGAACTTCTTGAACTGCCGGATATTACAAGAAAGGTTGCTGAGCAGATTAAGTATGCTGAAATTTACTCTACGCAGAAAAGTGAAGAGATATTGGGTGGACAGCCGGCAAGGGCGGTATGGTGCTATTTTGGTCATGATGAGAGTGACATCATAAACCATCTTCACTACTCATACACTATCTGGGTGGCAGATGAAGAAATGCGGCAACTGTATTTTAAATCCAATAAAAATGCTGTGATTGCAGATGGCATCTATATTTATGAAAATAAAGACTATAATATGCTGAAAAAGATGCAGGAGCCTACGCAGTCCAGAGAGGAATTTATAGAAGAAAATAAGAAACTGTTAGCGGTTATTGTTACTTTGGCAGAGAAGTTTGTGACAGATCTTCAGGAGGTTGCAAACAATACACTTACGATACAAGACATTCAGGAACGATATGGAGAATGGACAATAAAGGTTAGAAGAAAGTTTATTGAATTGTCCGATGGAGATATTGCTCCGGATGATTTGCATGATTGGACAGAGGAGATAATGAATCTTGCAGGCTGGGTAGCTGATATGGCATTGCTCATCGAGAATGAAAAAGGTAATGGTGTTATTGGGGATCGTGAGAACTGGCTTATAAAACATGCAGTAAGTCATTATCATGAAAGCATGGAAAAAATCAAGAAATTAGAAGACGAAATAGAATGGTAAGGCATCCGAAAGGGTGCCTTTTCTTATGCTGTTCAGTGTCGCTTTTATGGCGACCACTTGATACGTTTTCTGCGCTAATATCTATGTATAACATGGAAGGCGAGGTCAGAATCACATGAAGCAGGCGAGGAACTACACTATTTCAAGATGTGTTTGCATGGAGTGTGGATTGGTATTTCCTATTCCAAGGAAAAAGCAATCAGCTCGAAAAAAAGGTCATATTAAAAATCTATGGTGTTCTTCCTGTAAGGAAATTAGAAAATTTTATGAAATAAGAGATTGTGATTTGGACATTCGGATTGAAGATCTGAAAGCTGAAAATGAACAATGCATTTGCATAGGTTGAGGAGGTAGTCATTATGATGGTTGCACAAAAAGAATCATTGGAGAAGATGTATCAGTTATGTGAATTGGTTGCCAATACAGGAGGCGTTAAAGAAAAATTGGATTTAGGAGATGAGATAGGTTTTGACGCAATATTAAAACTGGATATGCTTTGCTTTCTTGCCTACCTTGCGGCGTCAGATGGAGTGATTTCCTGGAAGGAGAGCAGATATATAGGAGAACTGTTTGATTTACATATGACTCCGGATAAGCTCAATAACCTTATCATTGAGAAGGATATTTACAGTACGGAATTTGAACAGAGAACACCTATGATGATGCAGATATTTGTTGCATTCGATAATGCCATTTATAACAGTCCGGCTGCGGCAGAATTTGAGGAAGAATTGGGCGATGGTTTGATGAAGTTGTATTTGATTCTGGCCAAGGGACTTATTGAGAGCAATGACCGCACAACAGATGATATGGATGAAAATGAGGAAAAAGACCTTAAGTTGTATCTGAGTATGCTTCAAAACTACATTGATGAAAATACGGAGAGACATCATACGGATATTATCACTGGTTATGAAAAGAAACAGAATTCAAAAGAATCAGGAGGAGTGACTGCACCGAAGAAAAATCAGAAGTCTTCAGGTTCAGTTAAAGCTCCGAGAAAGAAAATGTAGGGAGGACACATCATGAGCGAGGCTATTAAAAATATCGTAACAGAGTTATTTGATATTGCGGCGAAGGTTGGAACATCTAAAGATGAAAATACAGATCGAGAAGAACAAAAGATGCGTCAGTTGGCAAAGAAGGAAATACTGAACTTCCTGTTATATCTGTCAGCTTCTGATGGTTCTATCGAAGTTGCAGAAGCTCTTTTTATTAAAGATTATTTATCTGAGCAGATCTCTCCAGAGGAAATGTGTCAGCGAATTGAAGAAGATAATATTTACAGTTCTGCATTTGAACAGAGGATTCCGCTTACGTTGAAACGACTTGTAAAGTTGGATAATTCTATATATGAGAAAAAAGGTGAACTTGAAGAGTCTGACGCTGAAAAATATATCTGTGGCTATGAAGCTCTTGGAAAGGAGTTCATAGCGTGTGATCATGAGGTGTCACAGAGTGAGAGAGATGACCTTGGTACATATATTACCAATATGAGAAGCTTCTATCGTGCTAATTATAAAGGTCCTGATGAGGCAACAAAAGCAGCACATAGCGAGCATACGGTTGATACTTCCAGAAATCAGAAAAAAGGAAATTCTGTTGAAGGAACTGATGAGGAAGAGGAGACGTTGGAATCATTAATAAATCAGCTGAATGCAATGGTTGGTCTTGAAAAGGTTAAGGGAACAGTTAGCCAACTGATTCATTTTAATACCATCAGGCAGATTAGAGATGAGAGAGGATTAGCACAGATGCCGATGACGCAGCACATGGTATTCTACGGAAATCCAGGTACGGGAAAAACAACTGTAGCAAGAATGATTGCAAAAATATATCACCATTTAGGACTTCTCTCGAAAGGACATCTTGTGGAAGTGGATCGTTCTGGTCTTGTGGCAGGGTATGTAGGTCATACGGCATTGAAGGTTAAAGACGTTGTAAAACAGGCTAAAGGCGGTGTTCTGTTTATTGATGAAGCCTATGCTTTGACATATAAACGTTCTGAAAATGATTTTGGATGGGAAGCAGTAGATACACTGATTAAAGCTATGGAAGATGAGAGAGATGATCTTGTTGTAATTGTTGCTGGTTATACGGAACCAATGACATATTTCATCAATTCGAATCCCGGGCTGAAATCAAGATTCAATCGTTTTATTGACTTTGAGGATTACACCGGAGAACAGCTTTTACAGATTTATAAGAAGATGGCAAGAGAAGCTGGTTATGAAACTACAGAGGAAGCTCTGGAATATGCTGAAGAGTTTTTCGAGGAAAAAGCATTAAATAAAGGAGAGCAGACCACAATAGGTTTTAATGCTTCTCTTCAAAAGAAGCAGCCGGTTGTAGAGGGAGCAAATTTTTCCAATGCCAGAATGGTGCGCAATTTCTTGGAAACGGCTGTAATGAATCAGGCAGACAGATTGTATGATGAGCAGCCTCTTACAGATGAAGAGCTGTGCACGATTGAATACGAGGATGTGAAATCTATCGCCTGAAAAGTGGAATAATAACGAAAAGGTTGAAATGTCGCTTTTTCAGCGACATATTCAGCCTGATTTCGTGCTAAAGTAAATAATATATGTCAAAAATTCACAATAGAATGAAAAAATGCTTTGAAAAAATGGTAACTATTGACAAAGTTCGTCAAGAAGTATATAATAATTAGTAACTTCATACATTTTTAGGCAAAGCAAGCGAAAGCTTGTGACGCAAAGCTATAGGACCTATAAAATGGTAGCCAGTTACAGTAGAAGCATTTGAGTATAGCTGGAAGTACTATATTCGGATGCTCTTTTTAGTTTGAAGGCAGGTTTTTAGATGAACGAATTTTTGACTATAAAAGAAATAGCAGAAAAATGGAATATAACACCTAGACGAGTTCAGAGAATGTGCGCTGAAGGAAGAATAGAAGGTGCAAAGAAATTCGGAAGGGATTGGGCAATACCGGCAGATGCTGAGAAACCAAAGGATGGAAGAGTAACTACCGGTGAGTATAAGAATTGGAGAAAGAACGCTAAAGAAGCGTAGGTGATGATATGGCAGGAAAAGGAAGTAGATTTGTTGCTTCTTTATTTGGAATTCGTCTAAGTGAAGATGCACCTCAATTACAAAGTTTGGTTCCGCAGCGTATATCAAATGAAATAATGACTGGACAGCTTCCTAAGTTTAATCCATCTACGATTTTATTAGGACAGAATGAAATCTGTCATTTTATGGATAAGGCAGCCTTGGCAGTAAAGCAAAAGGAAAGGTCATATTCAAGCAGACGTGGAGGAAGCAGCTATAAAGTAACAAAGAACTGGACAATGCATAATACACATGGAACGACCAGACCAATTGATCAGGAATGGTTTGAATTCAAAGAGGGCGTTGTTTTTGTTACGAACGAGAGAATAATCTTTGTTGCTCCTGAACACGGATTTGAAAAGAAGGTTAAGAACTTAACAGCGGTTATTCCATACACAGATGCGATCGCATTACAGTTTGGAAGCCAGACAATAAATTTGATGATGCCTCAGTCACAGCTCATGGCTATGGTGCTGCAGATGGTGCATTAAGGGGTTAGTGAAATGGATATCGATTTATCGAAGGTTATAGGCTATTCGAGAGATAGCCTTCAGAGCAGAGCGCTTATGCGATCAATTATGCTTGATCTGTATCCAGGCAAAACAAGAGAGATGAACGTTCTCTTGGATGTCTATGAAAGCGGTGTGCCGAGAAAGATTAAGAATGATGGAAATATTACCGATGCAAAATATGCACAGTATATTCAGAAAATAGTTGATGACTATGGAATGCAAGAGCAGTGGGCTGTTGTTGGTCTGAATGCATGGATTGATGTTTGCTTGGGGAGTGGTATAAGCTCAAGGTTGTCTTACAAGAAGAAAGCGTCTGTAGGTGATAATGTTAATACAGTTGGCGATATTACTAATCCTATAAAACATAATGCACACACTTTGCAAGCACCAACCATTACAGGTTCTATATCAGATTATGAAATTACAAGTGTTGGAAATAATGAATTTGCCATTACTAAGTTTATAGGATTTGATCAAGAAAAAACAATAGTACCAAATCAAATAGATGGTAAAAGAATAGTTGCCATAGGCAAAGACGCATATAAAGCGTGTGCAGGAATAAAAAGTTTAGTTATCGCAGAAGGAATAACAAGTATCGGAGATGGCGCTTTTAATGATTGTAAGAATTTACAGTCAATTACATTACCAACAACGCTGAAGAGCATAGGCTCAAGTGCATTTTCAAGTACTGCGATTACGAAGTTAAATCTTCCAAATGAGATTAAGGAGATTCCATATGGCATGTGTTCTTATTGTAAAAACTTACAATCTGTTTTGCTTCCAGATTACTTGGTAAAGATAGGAGCACGAGCATTTGCAAATAGTGGATTGAGGAAAATTCAGTTACCAAATACTGTGAAAGAAATAAACAATGCAGCGTTTTCTTCCTGCCAATATCTAGTAGATGTTGATTTGAATGAAGGACTGGAATTAATAGGAGAAGAGGCATTCGAAAAGTGTTCTGCATTGGTTAAGATAACTATACCGAGCACGGTCACAAAATTTGGAAGAAAAATATTCCAGATAGATATAATAAGGAATTTGAATGTAATTATAAGTTGCTATCCTGGATCGAGGGCAATTGAATATGCAAGATTAAACAGTTTGACAATTGAAGCGATAAATGGAAATAACAATAGTGCTAATTCGGTTTCAATACCTCAAGTTGTAGACATTAAGCATAATCCAATTGTAAGAAACACTCCAAGTGCGCAAGATGCAAATGTTGGTTGTGACGCTAGTGATTATGAAATTGCGGGTGTTGGCAATAATGAATTTGCTATTACTAAATTTATAGGATTCGACCAAGAAAAAACTATAGTACCTAATCAAATAGATGGTAAAAAGATTGTTGCCATAGGCAAGGATGCATATAAGGCATGTGCAGGAATAAAAAGTTTAATTGTAGCAGAAGGCATAACAAGTATTGGAGATGGTGCTTTTAGTGATTGTAAGAGTTTACAGTCAATTACATTACCAACAACGCTGAAAAGCATTGGTTCAAATGCGTTTTCAAGTACTGCGATTACGAAACTAAATCTTCCAAATGAGATTAAGGAGATTCCATATGGCATGTGTTCTTATTGTAAAAACTTACAATCTGTTTTGCTCCCAGACTATCTGGTAAAGATAGGAGCACGAGCATTTGCAAATAGTGGATTGAGAAAAATTCAGTTACCAAATACTGTGAAAGAAATAAATAATGCAGCGTTTTCTAATTGTCAATATCTTGCAGATGTTGATTTGAATGAAGGACTTGAATCAATAGGAGAAGAAGCATTTGAAAAGTGTTCTGCATTGGTTAAGATAACTATACCGAGCACGGTCACAAAGTTTGGAAGAAATATATTTCAGATAGACATAATAAGGAATTTAAATGTAATTGTAAGTTGCTATCCCGGATCGAGGGCAATTGAATATGCAAGAACTAATAATTTGAAAATCGAGAATGCAAAGTCATAGGAGGAAATCATGGGATCATTAAAAGTTGGCGATACAGTCAAAATGAAATACGGCGGAGAGGCTAAGGTTTTAGCTGAGTTTGGCTCCGGTGGTCAGGGAACGGTTTACAAGGTTTCCTACAATGGCAAAGAATATGCTCTGAAATGGTATCACAAGGATGTATTCAAAGGCAAAGAGAAGGAGTTCTATCAGAATCTTGAAAATAATATCCAGAAGGGTGCGCCTACAAAAGACTTCCTCTGGCCGCTAGGCGTTACAGAAGTTCACGCTGGCGTGTTCGGATACATAATGGATGTAAGACCAGCAGGATACTATGAGCTTACAGAATTTTTCGTTGGCTCAAAGAAGCAGAAGCAGGTTAGATTCAAGTCCTTTAATGCCATAGCAGACGCTGCAATAAACATTATTCAGGCATTTAGAGAATTACATAACAGCGGATACAGCTATCAGGATATCAATAATGGAAACTTCTTTATTAATCCTGAAAACGGAAAGGTTCTTATCTGTGATAACGACAATGTTTCACCATTTGGCGTAAACCTTGGAATTCTTGGTAAGCAGAGATACATGGCTCCAGAAGTTGTTACAGGAAAGAATGATCCGGACAAGCAATCTGATAGATTTTCACTCGCAGTAATTCTTTTCAGACTCTTATTCATTAATCATCCATTGGAAGGAAAGAGATCTACTCCTCCATGTATGACAAAAGAACTGGAGAGAAGATATTACGGAGAGGAACCAGTATTTGTTTTAGATCCAAGTGATGATAGAAACAGACCGGTTCCGGGAACAGATAAAAACTTAAAAACATTCTGGCCAGTTTATCCTCAATATATCAAAGACCTTTTCATTAGAGCATTCAGTTCAGATGTAATGCTTAAGAAAGCTCCAAGAGTTATTGAGAAAGAATGGCTGGATGTATTCTTCAGATTCAAGGCAAGTATTGTAAAGTGTCCTCATTGTAAGCAGGAAACATTTATTGCGCAGCAGGGTGACAATACCTGTATTGAATGTAAGAAGAAAATAACGGTTCCTAATGCGATACAGTTCAGTACAGTAACAGTACCTCTTTATCCGGGAACAAAACTCATGATGTGGCATGCAGATTCATCACAGAATGATGTAGAGACAAAGCTTGGAGAAATTGTTGCTAATCCAAGCAATCCTAATGTATTCGGCATCAAGAATCTCAGCACACTGAGTTGGAAGGTAAACCTTCCAGACGGAAGCCAGAAACCATTGGCTCCTGGCGCAGTAGTTCCTGTAAAAAAGGATTTCACGATTGAGTGTACAACCAATCCAAAAGATGCAGGAAAGATTATTTAATAGGAGGAAACGAAAATGTCACTGTTAGAAGAAATCACACCATCACCTAGAAAGGTAATGACTTTATTTTATTTGGTAGATACATCCGGAAGTATGGGTGGATCAAGAATCGGAACTGTAAATGCGGCTATGGAAGAATGTATCCCTCTTCTTAAAGAGGTTGCTGCAGCGAATGATGATGCTGAAATTAAGGTTGCAATCCTTCAGTTCTCAAGCGGATGTTCATGGGTAACACCTGCATCAGGACCAGTAGGCCTTGATGATATTATCTGGAATGACCTCCAGGCAGGTGGAATGACTGAGTTCGGTGGAGCGTTATTGGAATTAGATAAAAAGCTTTCAAGAAATGAGTACCTTAATTCTCAGACAGGAGCATATGCACCAGTAATCTTATTGCTGAGTGATGGTGGTCCTACTGATAATTGGGAAGTTGGTTTAAATAAAATAAAAGAGAACAACTGGTTCAAGCACGCAATTAAGATTGCTATCGATATCGAGAGTGGATCTGACAGATCTGTACTTGCACAGTTTACTGGAAATCCAGAGGCTATTCTTGACGCAAAGGATACTGCTACACTTAAGAAGATGATTCACAAGGTAAGTGTTCGTGCATCTGAATTCCAGAGCCACAGTAAAGCATCTTCAGACACAGTAACTTCACCTGATCAGGATTCAGCAGATATTGTATCAGCTGTTGTAAAGGATGTTGATGAAGATAATGGAGCGCCAGTAAGTGCAGATGATAATGATTGGGGTAACTGGGACTAATTGTAAGAATGGGACTGCTTGCCTTGTGGTAGGCAGTCCTTGTTTTATAGCAGGAGGCGCATATGACCGATAAAATATTTTCGTTCTCTGCTACAGAAACGGGATATAACCATATAAAAGCAGAGCCAAGCAAAGTATGTGAGGATGCATCTGGTTTCTATGATGACGACCAAATGCACATTTGCGTTGTTGCAGATGGACACGGAAGCGATAACTATCCACGTACAGATAGAGGATCTCAGTTTGCGGTAGATGCTGCAATCGAACGGATTAAGGCTTTTGTTGGAAAGATATATAATCCTAATCCTGAGAATCCAGAGATAAGTGAAAAAGAAAGCAATGAGCTTATAGATAAGCTTTTACATACAAGAATTAATGAGACACACCTTCTTCAGTATCTTTCAAGAAATATTCTTATGAAGTGGCGTGAATTCGTTGAGAAGGATGTTGAAGAGAATCCATTTCAGGAATCTGAGATGGCGAATGTTTCAGAAAAGTACAAAAAGCGATATATGCCTGATGATATTAGTGAGAGAAGAGCAGAGAAGGCATATGGCTGCACACTGATTGCTTATGTTGTTACAGAGAAGTTCTCTTTTGGTATGCAGATTGGCGATGGAAAGTGTGTTGTAATCGACCAGAATGGTTCGATCTCTGAACCTATTCCTTGGGATGAAAACTGCCAGATGAATGTCACTACATCAATTTGTGATAGTGATGCATCTGATGAGTTCAGATTTTTTGTAACAGAAGAAAAGCCGTCAGCTGTGTTCTGCGGATCTGATGGAATTGATGATTCCTACGCTAATGTAGAGGAGATGTATGCGTTATACAGATCAATTCTGAAGATATTCGTTGAACATGGCATCGAAGTGGGAAAATCTGAAATAAAAGAGTATTTGCCAGTTCTCACTAAAAGAGGCAGTGGAGATGATGTGTCAATAGCTCTGATTATGGATATACAGAGAGTGACAGAACTGACCCCTGTATTTACTGTGCAGACAGAACTGTTTAATCTGGAAAATCAGCTCAAAGAGAAACAGCACACAGCAGCTGTAAATGAGGAGAAAGAGAAAGCTCTGACATCAAAGATGTCTGCAATGATGCGTCCAGGAATCAGAACTCCATTGGATCATCAAATTTATAACCAGATTAATGAATTAAGAGTCACGATGACTCAGATGGATGAAGAAATCTTAACTCTTCAGAGAAAAATAGATAATTTGAAGCTTAGAATGCCTAATGTTGTTGCCCAGTGTGAACCGGGAATGACTGAAGCTGATGGTGCTGCAGACAATGATACTGCTGTAAAGGCAGAAGAAACTACTGCAGTTCAGGAAGCTGTTGCGGCAGAATATGTTGAGATTGCAGCTCGTGCTGAAAAAGCGGAAGATGCAGCTAAGCTAAACAAGGAAGCCGTTGAAGAAGGCCAAAACATTGTTTCTGAGCAATCTGCAGCAACAGAAGAAAAAGAAACGCCGGAGCTGGAAGAAACGATAGTATCTGAACCTCAAAAGATTGTAATTTCAGAGAAGACCGTAACAATTGCTGAGCAGATGGCAAAGGTATCTCAAATGGCTGAGCAGTCTGTTATCGATGAGGAAGAAGTAGGAGATACAAAGAATCCAGCTCCAGAGACACCTGAAGAATAGGCAGGATTAAAACCAAGGAGGCTTTAGGGTGGATTTATCACAGATATTTATTAGCCGACCTGATCTTTTGGATGATGAGAAAAAACTGAAAAGCGCGTTCTCTGATTTTTATGCAAATGATATCGGTAGAATCAACAGAATGATGAAAGCCTACGAGGTTGGAGTGCTTGAAGCACTTGTAAACGGAAAGGATTCTGATCTTGAAAGGAAAAAGTTGATTGACCGCCTGGTGACATTGCATGACATGCAGGAGACAAAGGCGGCTGAAGCTATAAATGAATGGGTCAAAATCTGCAATAAGAAGGTAATAGCTGAGTATAAGAAATTCCTCAGTGAGAAGAAGCAGAAGGAGACCGAGCAAAAAGAAGAAAAAGCTAAAAAAGAACAGGTACAGAATCAGGAAAAGAAGAAAAAGGAGCAGGAGCAGAAGCTTGCTGAAGAACAAGCCGGTGAACTTAGCATAGATTATGATAACTATGACAGGTATATCAATTTAGACCTATCCCAGGGAAGCTTGGTAAGAGGTATTCCTTGTGGTGTGGGAAATGGGGACTTTGGTTTTATTGTAAAAGGAACTGGTCACGAAGACCTCAACAATCATGATCCGTTTCCGAGTGTTCATGCTTTAGTATATAACTTCCTGATACGAGATTCGCATATTACTAAGGATGCATATCCTCAGTATATGAAGAATCATCCGTTTAATCATGAACTGAATTATGGTCATGTCTACAGATATATCATGATTCTTCTTGATTTACTGAAACCAGAAGGAGAAACAGTTCTCAAGCTTAATATTTTGGGAGATAAGGATGAAGTTACAGCAGCGCAGGAAATTCTGAATGAATATCTTGCTGTGTTTGGCAGATTGACAAGATCTGATATCTGCTCAGTAAGAGTGGTAGAGGATTCAAGAGGAAAGAGTATATCTGCTGAATCAAAAGCTGATTATTATGTTGAAAATTATACAAGTGATCAGGGCCTTCGAAGAAGAATCAGATATGGAAGTAGAATCAATTACAGACTTGATAAAACAAACAAGGCAGACCTGGAATTTATATTGAGAGAGATTTCACCGTTTACTTCGTTTAAGAAAGGTCAGTTTGATGCACTGTGCTCTATGATGAATTCCAATGGACACGCAGTGTGCATCATGCCTACGGGCAGCGGTAAGTCTTTGATTTATTACTTTGCTTGTTTGCTGCAGCCGCAGGTGGTATTTGTTGTATCACCAACAGACATTCTGATTAAAGATCAGATAAGAAATTTAAGAAAGTTCCATCATTATGATAATGTTACTCATTTGACCTTAAGAAGCGGAAATGATTTCTCGTTTTTTAAGCCTGGAGCAAATCTGATGTTTCTTACTCCGGCAACATTCCAGAACCGAAATCTTTTTGGAGTGTTCAAGCGTTGGAAGAAAGAGATATCCTACGTAGTCCTTGATGAGATACATTGCTTGTCAAATTGGGGACATGACTTCAGACCAGAATATCTTATGCTTTCAAAAAACATGAGTAAGTATCTGGATGATGCAAGATATCTGGGATTTACAGCAACAGCAAATTATACAGTTGCGCAGGATATTCAGAAACAGTTGGATATTCCTTTTGAGAATTTCTTCTCACCGGTTTTATTTGAAAAGTACAATGTTCGCTATGACTTTAGAGAAGTAGATACTACTGAGGAAATGCTGGAACAGGTTCGTTCAATAGCAAACGACATTGTTCATAGAAATGAAAGAGCTATTGTATTTACTAAGAGCGATGAGATATCGGAGATGGTTGCGGATGCTATCGGGTATGAGGCTGATGTATTTACCAGTGACAAATCTGAGTCTTATGCGCAGTTCGCAGAAGGATTATGCCGTATCCTTGTGGCAAGTGAAGAACTGGGTATAGGCATTAACCTTCCAAATGTGAACTGTACAGTGCACTTTGGTATGCCTGTATCGAAGAATGAGTTTGTGCAGGAAATAGGAAGAGCGGGCCGTGCAGAGGAGAGGGTTACGTCCTATGTAGTATATCTGAAACCTTCAGAGGAGAATATTCCGGCACATCTGCTGAAACGTGAAACGGTTATAGATAACCTTCCACAAATCTTAAAGGCAATGAATAATGATTATGCTGATGCATATCATAAGCTCAACTGCGGAGCAGATACCAGTGACATTCTGTATGATCGTTTGATTGATATTTATTCAGACTTCCATACAGGAGAGAAAACGGTATACATCATAGATCATCCGGCAAAAGGTATAGAAGCTTATAAGCAGTTGATTTATATGCTGTATGTAACCGGATACGTAAAGGATTGGTACACATATAGAGCAATCGATGCTGCAGATGAAATAGAGCTTATCATTGATATATGTTCAGTACCTAATTCAGGCGGTCACAGAATAGTAATGCTCGACGATGCAAGCATGCTTGAGAGAATGAAAAAGATTTCAAGAGACTATTTTGCATCGATGGGAAATGACCGTGAGAGTATTTTTAAAGTATCAAAGGCACAGAAGATTGAGGATATATTAAAAGTCTATGTGACCTGGTATTATGAAAAGTTCCTTTATCATCATAAGGAGCAGTTCCTTGATATCTTTGAATTTTTGACGACCAATACGGATTGTAACTCGTTGAAGATTACAGAGGAAATCGAAGATTACTTCACACTTCCATTTATCCAGATTAAGGAAGATGAAGAATATTACAGCAATATGACATTCTCTGAATTGTCTAATCAGGTTATTACCGGAATCGGCAAGAATACACTGTCGAATCTGGAACGAATAAACAGCAACAGTTATTCTTATAAGCTTGATTACCTGCTGTTTATTGGAAACTGGAGCCGCGTGGGCAGATTTGATGCTACCAGACTTGAAAGATTCTGGGGAAAGCTTAATGAAGAAGAGAAGCAAAACTTCTCGGTTACAATGGCTGAATTATATTCATCATGTACTGATGATGCAAAGTGGAGTTATCTCAGATACATAGATGATAGAAATAATATAACAGGTCTTAAACTGTCCCAGGTAATTGATGCCATTTACAAAAAAGCATCGAAAGACATGCTTTTCTATGGCGTTATGGCTAGAGCGGCAAACGAGAAATTCAAAGGATTTATAAGGAGATAAGTATGCTTGGATCAATAGAAGAATTAGAAAAAGACATAGAACTGTTTCAGCAGAATATGGCAGCATCCGGCGAACTTCAGATGTTGTTAAAGCAGATGTTGGAGCAGATTAAACAGCAGAACTCTGAGTTTGGTACTCAGTCATCTGCATTGATTTCTAGAGTAGATAATCTTCCGTCTACGATTGAAAATGCAAATATTTCAAGCAACAACAGAGTAAAGAATGATGTTGCTGCTGAAATAGACAGAGCTTTACAGGCTTTTGTAAATGAGCAGAGCAGATATTTGCAAGCATTGAAAGATATTGAGCAGAAGATTCAGACATTTGCAGATCAAGCAGAGCAGCAAGGAAAAGCATATGCTGAAGGCGTTGTTTCTTCTTTAGCAAAGTTTGATGAAGCTGCAAAAAAGATTGTCGAAGATAACAGCAGAGCAAGTGATGCATTAAAGGCTGACATTGATAAGTTATTAGCAGACAGAAATGTAGCTTTTTCTGAAGAACAAGGGAAGTATATTGCATCACTTCAGCAAACACAGAATGAAATAAAGAATTGTGAGAACCAACTTACAGCTAAGT
Organism: Lachnospiraceae bacterium; assembly: GCA_024403415.1. Lineage (GTDB taxonomy): Bacteria > Bacillota > Clostridia > Lachnospirales > Lachnospiraceae > JAILLW01. The sequence continues at coordinate 52,327 of JAKSRY010000003.1, read as the reverse complement.
ATTCAGAATTTATTGATACTTTGCAGAAGACTAATATTTCAAATCTTTATGATCAGAATAAACAGTTGAAGGATGAACTTAACAAGAGAACAACAATTCTTATGGTTATCTCTGTTATTTCAGTTATTGTTGGCGTGGTAGGTTTCTTTATTTAAAAATGTTGATTGAGGTGAGTGGATGAAAAACATTCCAAACCCTCAAGGGAGTTTTATAGGAAATGTAAAGAATAATGACCGGAAGCAACTGAAGCTATATAAGATCACGATTACTATTGTGGCAGTTGTTTTGATTCTTGCAGTCGGAATAACTGCCATAAATGTTTTTAGAAGAGGCTCAGGACGCAATAGCCAAGAATTTTCATCTTACGATATTCCGACATACGATAGTCAGGTGTTTGAAGTATTGAACAATAATGTACCATATTTCAATCCTGACGATTATGGGATAGCCGTATTTGAGGAATATTCCTATTTAGATGCTTATGGTCGCTGTGGAGTAGCTTTTGCGAATATTTGTCATGAACTGATGCCTACAGAGCCAAGAGGTGAAATAGGGCAGATTAAGCCTTCAGGATGGAAACAGGAGAAATATCCGGGTGTAGTAGATTCAGAGCCACCTTATCTTTACAACAGATGTCATCTTATAGGATTCCAACTTGCGGGTGAAAATGATAATGAAAAGAATCTTATAACAGGAACACGTTTCTTTAATGTGGAAGGGATGCTCCCTTTTGAAAATGCAGTGCGTAATTATGTTGATGAGACCAATAATCATGTTCTGTATAGAGTTACACCGGTTTATGATGGAAAAAATCTTGTGGCGACTGGTGTAATTATGGAAGCGTGGTCTGTGGAGGATAATGGCAAGGGATTGTCATTCAATGTGTTTGTATATAATGTGCAGCCTGGCGTGGTTATTGATTATCGCGATGGCAGCAGTAAATTGGAAAAATAAACGGGAGGTAGAGTATGCAATATGAATATTACAGAAAAGGCTTTTCCCGTATTGAAAGAGAAGTATATAGAGCAATAGAAAACGGTTTGAATAAGCATGAGCCGTATGTGTCATTTGATCAAATCAGCATGGAACAGCTCAATAAAATAGTGAAAGCTATAGAATATGATCATCCTGAGCTGTATTTTTGGGATAATCGTAAGATTCAGACAAAGATGAAGGCGGGTCAAATGGCATTGAAGCTTGACTATTATTGGAGCAAGGCTGAAATAGAAAAGAATGCTCCTAAAATAGAAAAAGGAATAAAAGCCATACTTAGCAAGTGCGATATTAATGACGATTCGGAATATGAACGCTTTTTGAGCATTTATTCTTGCATGGCAAGAAATATAAAATACGATTTTAAGCATGCGGATTCAACGGATACAGCAGATATGGCATATGCACATACCATTTTAGGGGTGTTTGCGAAACAAACAGCTGTATGTGACGGTATATCCAAAGCTTTCAAAATGGTTCTTGAGAGAGCTGGAATAGACTGCATTATTGTCCAAGGCGAAAAGAAGGGAGCGTCAGGAGTATCAGGTGCTCATGCCTGGAACATTGTATATATTGGTGATAGCCAGACGTGTCATGTGGATTTGACATGGGCGGTAGAAAATTCAAGTGTGTCTGGAATTAATTACGATTATGTTGGATTGACAGATAGTCAGATACAAAAGGATCACCAGATGAACAATCTCATGGATGTTCCAAAATGTGATAATGCAGAGTTTGATTATTATGTAAGAAATAAGGCTGTTATTGCAAATGTAGATGAACTGCAGAAATACTTGCAGCTTCATGCAAATAAAAAGCCATTTGAGATAAACGTAAGGTTGGACTTCTCTTGTGACATCAAGGAAATGGCAAAGAAGGCATCAGATTATGTGATTAAGCATTTTGTGATTGCTGGAGGCTGTGTAGACATTAAAGTAGATTCTCAATATCGAGAAGGTCAGAATATTTTAATCATGACAGGAAGGTAATAGAAGTGTCTTTTTTAGATTGGTTTAGAAAGCGGAGAGCTGCAGATGAACCAATTGAACAGAAATATAATGAAATCGGTATTGGCGCCAACAAGGTGGAAGAAGAAATACCGGAGTCATTTGAAAAGAGTAGTATTAATGATGAGGTAGTTATACCGCCGGCAGTTATTATAGATCCATCAGAATATGATGCAGCCGATATCATAAGTACATTTAAATACGCCATGCTTAAATACGGAGAATCAATTTCCAAAGAGCCTGATCGGTTAAAAAATATAATGTCCGATCTTGCTCCTATGCTTGGCAGGGAGATTAAGCTTCTGACTATTCTCTGTAAAAATGGAAATATTTCCAAGGCAATGGGCTCTGCAAAATGGGAAGATGCAGACTTGTATTTGTGGATTGATAATGCTACGAATTTTTTGGTTCAAGAAGAGTTCATCGATAAAAAGATAGCATATTCTTTTGCAAGAAAGATATTAATTGGAATATCTGGAAGAGATATAAGTGACAAATATATCGAGGAACTTCTTGCTCAGGAAAAGGCTGAAGCTGAAGAATTAAGAAAGAAGGAAGCAGCAAAGGCAAGAGCAGCCAAAGCAGCGGAAACCAGAAGAAAGAATGCGGAAGCGGCCAAGGCTAAGGAACTTGAAGAATTAAAAAGAAAGCTTGAAGAGGAAGAAAGAGCTCGAAAAGCGGCAGAGGCTAAAGCAGCAGCTGAACAGGCTGCAAGAGAAAAAGAGAGAAAAGAAGCGGCACAGAGAATAGAGCAGGAAAAGAAGAAGCGAGAAGCTGCTGAAGATATTGAGCGCTTGATAAGGCAATTAAGAACTAGCACTGCTTCGAGTGGAACTTCTATCAATTATTCAGAAAGAGCTACAGCACAGACTCTTTTCAATAAATACAATGGGAAGATTGACGGAAACGTGATTGTCGTTGCTGAAGACTGGACTGGAGATTTCTGCTTTGTTATAGATGAAATTGTCCGGAAAAATGGCTTAAAAGCAAGAGGCACATTGTACAAGGATGGAGATTTCTATAAGAATTATACTTATCCGGCAGATGACTATTTATTCCACATGTATAACGGCCCATCAAGGAATCAGATTAATAGGATTCATGTAAGACGTGACTCGGATCCGAGCGTAACAGTGGTAACGAAAACAACTTCTGTAAAGAAAACAACATCCAAGAGTTCAACTTCAAAGAGTACAAGCTCATCTAACAGTAGATTTAAGGATGGACGTACTTTGAAGGCATTCTTTGAGAATAACGGATTTGAAGTTATTGATAAAAGATACAACAACGGCTGTTTATGGGTCGTTGGTGATAGAAAGAAATTAGATCCATATATTGAAATGGCGCGAATGAAGTTTGGTTCTACCTGCACGGGTGATTTTGCATCAGGAAGAGCAACAAATTATAGAATGGCTTGGTGGACTAAGTGCAGCAAGTGATGGAAAGGAGCATTAGGACATGTCTATTTTAGAGGAGATTACACCGTCGCCTAGAAAGGTTATGACATTATTCTATATCATTGATACTTCAGAAAGTATGAGCGGTTCCAGAATAGGAACTGTCAACGGTGCTATGGAGGAATGCCGAGATTTACTGAAAGAGATTGCAAAAGCTAATGATGATGCTGAAATCAAAATTGCTGTAATGCAGTTTTCAAGTGGCTGTTATTGGATAACCGGCTCAAACGGCGCAATCAGTTTGGAAGATTGGAACTGGGAAGACCTTCAGGCTGGAGGAATTACTGATTTTGGTGCGGCATTAATTGAGTTAGATAAAAAGTTGTCTCGTAAAGCTTTTTTGAATTCTCAGACAGGTGCCTATGCGCCAGTAATTCTTTTGTTCAGTGATGGCGGTCCTACAGATAATTGGGAGAAGGGACTCGCACAGGTTAAAGAAAACAATTGGTTTAAGCATGCCATTAAGATTGCTATTGATATTGAGAGTGGAGCTGATAGAAGTGTCCTTGAAGCCTTCACGGGTAATTCAGAGGCAATTCTTGATGCGAAAGATCAGAACACCCTTAAGAAGATGATACATAAAGTTAGTGTTCGCGCATCCGAGTTCCAAAGCCACAGCAAACAGTCTGCGGATGAAGTTACGACACCTGAAGAAGACTCAGCAAACATTGTACAGGATGTCGTTTCAGAAATGAAAGAAGAAACATCTGTAGCAGACAGTGACGATTGGGGTAAGTGGTAATAGGCTGAGCATTGGAATGGAGGAAAAGCTATGTATTCAGAAATAGAAGCAAAAGTTGCCCTTGCACATTGTCGTGAAGGCAAAAAGGGTTACGGAGTGAGATTTGAAAAGACTTCTCTTGGATGGAAATATGACTGGGCTTTTAAGCTTAGTGCTGATAGAGCTAAGTCAGAAGGTTATGGAAGCACAAAAATTGTAGGCACTATATATCCGGATGGAGAGTATCCTGGATGTCCTTACTGTAAAGCAAAGAGTTTTATTGTTTGTGGTTCATGCGGTAAGCTCAACTGCAATAATACTGATGAGAAGGTATTTACATGCGGTTGGTGCGGTGCGAAGGGTGAACTGATTGATTACGAGGGTGACGGAATAAATTCATCTGCGGATGTTTAAGGCATTCAGAAAAGAAAATGCGTAAATGGCGCGGACTGGAGGGAATAGATTGTCTTTTTTTGATTGGTTTCGTAAAAAGAAAAAAGCAAATACTATTGTTGAAGACGCTGTATCTGAACAAATAGAGAATAAAGAAGTTATCCTCCCAAAGACAGAAGAGATTATTATTTCGTCTGATCCGGTAATTGTTAGTGAGAGTGAATATAATCCATTAGATGTAATAAGCGTGTTTCAATATGCACTGAAAAAATACGGAAGCAGTATATGTAGCAATCCAACGAGATTAAGAAATATTATGGCTGATTTGGGACCTAATATTGCCAGGGAGAGCAAGATGCTCATCGCATTAAGCAGTAAGAATGATTTGAGACCGTTGGTTGAATCTTCTGGTATGGAATCTTCAGATGCAAAAATATTGTTTGAGAGAATGTTGGCTTACCTTATAAAGGAAGAGTTTATAGATAAAAAGATTGCGTACCTTTTCTTAAATAAATTATTTGACGCTCTCATCGGAAAGAAAATTATTATTGAAGCAATCGAAAAGGATAATTCGCCTAAAGATGTTATCTATCCTAAACTGTCGGTAAATACTGAGCAGGGTGAGGATTTCTTGGTTAAGGCGACGATTGAACAACTTAAACAGAGATTGCTTGATGAGGAGAACGCTCGAAAGAAGGCAGAAGAGTTAGCAGAGGCGGAAAGAACTCAACGTCAGTTGCTAGAAGATCGTCTAAAAACGGAATATGAAAAGCGTAGTTCTAATCCTGTTGATGTAAGAACCAGCACAAAATATGGGAATGATAACTCAGAGCGGCAAGCGGTTTCTGAAGAAATTCAGAAGAAAGAATTGTTACAAAGATTTGCAGGGATTCTAAGTTATATTGGTAATCACGAAGAGCCTGAAACAGTCGAGACTTATTATGAATCTTCAGCTTATAAGCCGGTGATAAACTTAAAAAGAAATGATTCTGAAAGAACAAGAGGTCAACAAGAGGAAATGACCCTTGATGTTCAGAGAGCTGTGCTTGTGGGAACCCTAAAGGCTCCTATGCAAAGATTTGTTAATGTATTGCATGAGATAGCTGTAAAGGGTAGTGAACCGTATCATGCACCTATTAGTAGACCTAAGGTTAATACGGTTACGCCGAGTACAAATACATCATCGTATTATAGACCTACAAGCAGTTATTCTTCTTCGTCATCATATTCCTCATACTCTGGATCATCGTACTCTGGATCATCATATTCTAGTTCGTCATATTCATCGTATTCACCGCGTACTTACGTACCAACCGGAAGAACGGAATACGTTAGTGGTCATTGGCGAAGACGCAATGGCAAGTTGGAGTACGTGAGACCTCATAAAAGGAAAAAGTAACTTGCAGGGAGGATAATTGTGATATCTGAGAAAAAACTTATATTTACAAATAATATTGGACTTAATATAAAAGGAAAGAGAGTGCATAGGAAGGAGAGCTGAACTCATGAATGAATATTTGGTAAGAGATTTGAGTGATTTTTTTGAAGATTGTCCAGAAAACAGTGCTTTTTTGGTGATTTATGAAGTTCAACCAATTCCTGATCGAACAATCAAAAGGGTTAAAATATCAGATAATAGAATAATAGATACGATTTATCCTACAGATAAAGAACCGCAAGTGATTATTAGGGATTTTGAAACAGGTAAAATATCTATACATGATGTTCGGATTTGTCGTGGCATATATAGGTTAGATGAAGTTGTATACGATGAACTTTATTGGTTTGAGCCTGTTCCCAATTATATATATAATGAGGTGAAGAATACATCATTTAATGGAAATGTAAAGAAATTGGTTTGTTCCGACAAGGATTTGATTGTATTTTCTCAAAATCAGATAAATATCAAGTTAACAGATAGATTACTTGAAGACACACACATTTATGTGAAATCTGTCAGCATATCTGGTAACATTGCTAAAGCAAATGATTCGCTGATTGAAAAAAGTATAACCGGTGAAAACGTTTCAATGGGCGATTTTCTTGGATATTTAGATGATTTAGAGGAAGGCCAAAATATAAGTATAGATTTCAGTTCAGTTCATTTTTATATAAGTGGTTCGGTTTTTTATATAAGTAAAAAGATTGGGCATGAAGAAAACGTAAATGAATCGTTTGATTGTAGATTTTCGGTAAGAAGAATTGGAATGCCGTCTTTAGTTTTTGCGAAATTAATTCATGCCGAGAATGACAACAGCTTATTGAAAGTTCTAAACGATTTTATAAACAAGTAATCAAAATAAGGTGTATATAGAATAACAACTCCGCTTGCGGCGGCGTTGTTATTCTATTTTTTTGTTTCTTTTTTGTACAGTAAATATTCTTTTGTTGATAATGAGGTAATTGTAGGTACATTAAGGCTGGCACATTTTAACAGGAAAAGAAAAGTTATTTTACTAACAAGTCTATAGATGAAGTACCCGCTATAAAACGGCACAAAAAGTCTCATTTTGAACTAACAATACATTAAATATGATTCAGAAAGGAGGCTTGTATCATGAAGCATTTTAGATTAGCCGGAGCAGGGTACAGAAATCAAATTGATTTATCTATATACGGAACAGATATTGCGAAGGCAGTAAAGCAAGTAAAACCAGCGGCTACAGTTGATGTACATAAAAGTTATTTTACAACATCTCCAGAACTAACAAAGAGAGAATCTATCGCTGTAAGTGCTATTCTCCGTCAGGGGCCAATGGCGGAGCTTACCACATATCGTCCATGTCTGTTCAATAGTACACAGAGCAAAACAAAAGCAGAAATGGAGGAAGAAAATGTCAGCACCAGTAGTAGAAGAAAAAAGATGGGTGGACGTCACCGAAATTCAGGAAAAATATCTACCAATCAGTAAAAAGGCTATTAGAAGGCTTGTTAAAGAAAATTTAGATGTAGTTCGCTATGGCAAGAAAATTTTAGTGGAACGAAAACAGTTGGAAGATTATCTCCGAAATAATTTTTAATCAAATATCCCTATCATCAGCAGTTGGTGATAGGGATATTTTTTACCAGTGGAAGAGTGAAGTAATAGAGGTCAATGATTTCTCATTCCGTAAAATCTTGTTTTTTAAGCATATATAATATCTATAGTATCCTGAAAAGGTACTAATACACTGTACAGTGAAAGGCTTCTGCTTTGTCTCTTACGAGATGAAGTAGGAGCCTTTCCTTGTTTTTTGCTAAGAACAGAAAGGAGAGCAAAACAATGGAACTATCAACTTTTATGCAACATTTAACACGAACAATCGAGGCAAATAATGCTGGTCTACATGTTGTCCCTACAGAGACACAGAAGACTAATGGTATTAAGATGGCTGGATTGACACTACAGGCAGACGGTGAAACAGTAGCGCCTGTTTTCTATGTCAATGAACTCTTTAGAAGGTACGAAGAGGGCGAAGAGACTATTGAGGGCATAGCTAAGCACATTCTGTCTCAGTACGAAGCTTTACCTGCGCCTAATATCCCTGATATGCATAACTTCTTATCATCTCCGAACTTCCTTGACAGAATAAGGCTTAGACTTATGAATCAGGCTAAGAACTGGTCCATGATTGCTAATAAGAACCTTGTATACCATGAGGTATTAGGTACCGATCTTATTTGTACTTTCCATGCCGATGTTATGTCAGATATAGGATCAACTGGTACTATCGCAATCAATGAGGAAATCTTAAAAAAGTATTTACCACAGTTTGAGAATGGTGATGATCTTTATGACGAGATAATCAAAAGAACAACGGAAGAGCAGGTACAGTTAGAATCCATGCTTGAGGTGATGAAGAGATTATTACAGGAAAGGTTAGGAGATATCTTACCGGATGAGTTAGAGGATAATCATATGTATGTTCTTACCAATAAGGATATGACTTATGGTGCATCTGTAGTATTAACGGAAGCTGCAAGAAAAGCTATCTTAGAAATATTCCCTGAAGGAGAGTGTTTACTTCTTCCGTCATCCTTGCATGAAACTATCCTGCTCAAGACTTCTGCAGGAGAGAATTTGGAAACATTAAGAGAAATGGTACAAACCGTTAATGCAACTGAAGTATCTGAAAGTGATTTCCTTAGTAATAATGTATATCGCTTGAATATTCTATCCGGAGAACTGGAGATTGCAGAGTAGGAGGAACGGCTATGATTGAAAAGAACGGGTTATTACGAACAAGAATTATTACAAACGAAGATGAAACGCACGTCTACGAAATCTGCCGAGAATTTGATAGGGATGAAGGTGATGAAATTATTCTGTTTTCATTATTTCCGACTATGACAGAGCCGGGATTTGACCTTAGTAGCATGCATTTAATCAACCACAGTGCTGAACTTAATCTTAAGACGGTGCATTTCCTATTCCTACAGTCAAAGGTGAGCAAAGCGAAACTTTCTACACGGGGACTTAAGGTTGACAAGGAAAATCTAGACTATATACGGTCTGCTATTGAAATGTATCCGGAAGCGAAAATTGTTGTAAGTTTTGGATCAAGCATGAATAAGTGCCCAGCCGTAATTGAATCAAAAGTCGAAATCTTTAAAATAATCAAAGAACTGAGACCCAATGATCCTATTTTTCAAATTGACACAGATGATGTTGAGGAAACAGGAGCCCATATCCTCTGGCTTGGTATTAGATATGGATCTCAGGAGTGGAGATTAACTCAGTATGTTGTTCCATATTGCTATACTCCGGAGGGATTTGAAGCATATGAAAAGGAAAAAATGGTGAGGCGCGAGCTATTTATTCAGAATGTGCTTGGTAAGAAAAGTGAACTTACTGAGGGAAGTGAGAAAACTACGAAAGGAAAGAAAAAAAGTGGAAATAAGGAATCATAGGGATTTAGAGAGAGCCTATCAGGAGCATGTTCTTGATAGGCTCTTTATTACGCCGGATGCAGAAAGAATTATAAAGCAATCGATAGAAATGAATCTTAATATTTTACTGGAAGCATATAAGAACGAAGATGGCGGTTATATAAAGATTATAACTAATAGTATTACCACCAAAGAGGGCAGAGAAGAGTACATGGCAGAACTTGCCAAGTATAATCTTGAGAGTAGCATTTGCGAGTTTAATGATCTTTTGGTTTCCTCTGGTTCAGAGTCGGTTTTTGTACAGCTTTTTGCAATGACTGAATATAACCTGGTTTTAGTATATTTGGTGAAGGGAGAAATATAATATGGCATATTTCTGTGAACCTGTACCGGTATATCAAACAAGAGGAGTGGCTGAAGCTGTTCACCCATTTATCATAATGAAATGTATAGAAATGTTGGACGACCTCAAGAAGCAAATTGAAAATCCTGACTACTTACAGATCTATTCATTTTGGGTTGAGCCAGGAACAAAAGCTTTTCACATCAAACATACTCAGGAAGTACCTAAGTATAACAATGAGATTTCGATACTTCTGCCTTCTGGAGTAAAGCCCTACGAGGGAAAAATCTATTTTATTGATGACGTTACACACAGGACTTTTACAACTCCTGAAGAGAGATAAGGAAAGTGAGGTGAGTATGGATGCTTGGACATTATCTTGCAGGTATAGGTGTAGGTCTTGCACTCGTTGCTCTGTGCGAGGGAATTGCACATGTATGTACAACATAAGAGAGGAGAATGATTACAATGATTACAGCATTACTGGCTGCTACAACGGCGACTGCATTTTCAGCCTTCAGTTCAGGAGTCTGCATATCTTTAGCGGGCTATACTCTGGCAAAGAACGTAGGTAAAGCAAATTTTACCTTTAAGAATTAGGGTATAAAGAAAGAGAGCCATCACTTCAATTGACGAGGTGATGGCTCTTTTTTGCTATTTCTGTGTTTTCCAATAGTTGTTAAAAATAAGTGATGTGTACTGTAGCAGATTTTCAAGATTATTACCATTACATACTATTTCGGAACAATGATTTTTTGCATCTGTGTATAAAACGTAGAAATTATTGCTAGATGAGCCGTTTTCGTATATGCCGCAGTAGATTTCTTCAATTCCGTTAGGGACATTATATTGAAAAATAAGATATACATGAGCCATGTGTTCGGCAGAAGCTTCTTTTATTTTTTGGGGAATTGCAGCGATAGCGGACTCGGCAAATTTGTGCTCCTTTAAGGTGTTATTCGATACAGAAAACAGGGTAGCTTCATAAGTACCTATAGAAACTCTTATCTCATATAGATATTTGGAAAATGAAGCAAAGGGGTCAATGCTGTGAAAGGAACTAAGGAACTTTTTTTTGCTTGCAGGTGATGCATCCTCAAAAACGAAGTCTTGATTATGCAACACTTTTATCATTTTTTGGATTGTGTTTCCATTATAACTTTCAGAGCAATCTCGTCTCAAAGTTGCTGATGTTATGTCTTCTCCATATGTTCTTTTTACACGTTGCTCGTATTCGGTCATAAATGCTTTTCTAGTCATTTTGAAATTATTCTCTCGTATTATATCAACTCCGATAGATAGTCTGCGTTCAACTACTTCTTGAGAGTTTGAACCGTGGATGTGTCCGTTAATTTTTTCTCTATTTTTTTTGGCCATAATTTTTTTCTCCTTTTTTTTAAAAATGTGCTTGACACAAACTTTGTGTTTTCGGTGATTTGTGCGAATGCCTTCGGGTCAGATGGCTAGGATGTCCTTTTGGGGAGATTATCTTTAATGCTGTTTGTAAACACTAATCGGCGTTAATGAACACAAATATCAAGAATACACACAATGATATAATACAAACAGCGCAAAACGAAACATAAATGCAATATTTGAACACTGATTGTGATTATGTTATCCGGAGGTGGGAAATATGTCAAGAAGTATTTTTTTATCAAGAGCACCTACGTCAAACAGCGCACCTTGAAAACTGAATACGGGATAGATCTATAGATTGCATTTAAGCTAAATATCATTACTATCATTCGATTTGTTTTAGATATAAAAGCAGTAAAAGTTCTATACCGTAGAACTTATGCGGTATGGAGGGAAGGAGGTAAAAAATGAAGAATTCACGTAGTTTTGACTTCGGTGTTGAGTACTTAATGCAAATACGCAGTGCCGAGAGTGAGTATATTGATCAAGGTTACTTTGCGTATAACAAAGTGTTTTTTGGTGTGAGAGTATGGCCGGATCATAAAAAACTTGATCAGTATATTGACATGAATTTTAGGTTTACAGACAAAGGTCGAGCAGAGAAGTACATTTTACAATTTGTTGAAATGGCAGCCGATAGTTCGTATTACGGAATCGACATTGATGAAGTTGTCGGTGCAGTTTTTATAGGCTACATTGAGCAGAACATCAAAACGGATCGATACGGTAATACTTACGTGTATGCAAATCTTATTGCTACACGGAACCTCGGCTACGCAGATCTTTAGTATATGTAAAATAGCGTCAGCTATGGAAGGAGGAAATAAAATGCAGGCGTATGAAATCGATAGTTTCTATCGTAAACCACCTAAAATACAGAAGTTATTAAGCAAGTTTGACAATCTGATTCGTGCAGGTGATAAAGACGGCGCTGCAGAAGTGAAGGATAAGATTGCAGAGTATGTAGGCATTGTATATACCACTTCATCAAAGAAAGTCGGAAAGAATGTTGTACAGGTTCCGGTGACAGAGTTTGATGAAGTAGTATTTAGTTCCTATCTACACAGTGCATTTACTTCGATAACTGTTGGCGAAAGCATTGCTTTCTATAATTATAGTTCGCATCGTTATGAATTTCTTAATGATAATGTCTACTTGTCATTTTTTAAGGAAATTTTGGACAGTATCGACGCCGAGGTTTGGAATCCGAGGCGCGAGAAAAGTTTTGCCGTAAGATTTCAGCGTGATATTAAGACTAAGCTTGACAGATATGAGGTGCCGGAGGGAAAGGTAGTCTTTACTAACGGAATTCTTGATGTTAGAGATATGTCATTTCAAGCTGGAGATCATCCGGAAGTGATTACATTTCATTGCACGGGATATGATTTCCCGATTCAGGATACACCTTATAATTGCCCGAATTTTCTTAAATTTGTTTGGTCAATTTTTGAAGATAAACAGCTAATCAGCATTCTACAAGAAGAGTATGGATATGTTCTTGCGATAGGTATTAACAAGTCCGAGAAACTGTTTATTTGGGATGGCGGGGGAAGGAACGGAAAATCAATCAACCAATCAATAATAGAGTGCATGTGCGGCTCTGAAAATGTTGGGTCTGTTAGCTTGAGCCAAATACTTAGTCGCTTCGGTCCGCATGCTGTCTACAACAAGACAGTTAATTTTTGCGCTGAAAATGACAATGTTGTGTACCAGAGTGGCTTCATTAAAACTGTAACAGGTCAGGACCGTGTATATGTTGATGTAAAAAACAAGGAAGGATATGAGGCTAAAATCATAGCGAAAATGTTTATTGTAACCAATGGCATTTTCTTCAACGATCGGAGTAGAGGCCTATCAGAGCGTATTTTAGCGCTACCCTATGATTTTACATTTGTGCCGTCACCGAAAAAAAATACCAATGAACGTCCAATCGATGTCGACCTTATGGCAAAACTTGAACCGGAGATTCCACAGATTACACTTTGGGCGTTGGAAGGCCTACAACGACTTATGAAAAACCGATGGCAGTTTACTAGCAGTCCAAAAGCAGAAGCTTTGAAACGTAAAATTTTACAGGATTCTAACCCTGTACTGTTGTTTTTTGATAATTGTTGTACACATGCACCTGGTCAGCATATCAGGATGTCTGAAGCATATACTTTGTTTAAGGATTTCGCAACTGATAATGGTGTTTCCGTCGGTGCAATTGTATCTGCGAATAAGTTCCGAGACAGTTTTGGTTCAATTCTGGAAGAACACGGAATGTCAAAGTATCCGAAGCGTATTAACGGTAACGATTGCTACGCTAATATTACTATTTCTATTTAACTTAAGGTGGAAAAAAGGGCGAAAAAATATGAAAACACTACAGAAAAAGAAGTAGCTAAAAAATATAAATGTGTTTTTTTTTTCTCCCTTTACACCATTAAAAATTAAGGAGGTAATTATTATGAAAAACAAAAAAAGTGTAACCCGTCCTGGTCGTATTTTTTACGGTATACGCTATCCTTCAAAGGTTAATTTGGATCTTAGAAGATATGCAAAGTTTATTACCCGTACCGTTGAAGGTATGGGAGGAACCAATGTACAGGTGTACAAAGATGGCTTCTCGTTTGATTGGAAGAAGCGCTGTTATAGAATGGGAGATGCGATTAGACTCGGTAAGAGATTAGCTAAGCACCCTACTTTTCAGAAGAACGTTTTTACTGAGCATTACAAATATTCGAACGGCATGCCCGGTGTTTCTACACAGCTTTTTAAGCGGATGGCGTAATGTTTGATTAGGGCACAGGCTTAACGGTTATTGAATAGTTAGGCTTGTGATCCTCCTTGTCCCGAATGGTAAAATGATGCCTTTTTTTACAAAAAAAGACAAACAAAATCATATAAAACCATGAAAGGACGCAAAAGTATGAAACAGGAAAACATTACAAAATTGTCAAAGGTTGTAGAGGAAATTCAGATTTGCAGAGAAAATAGTAGCGACAGTGGTAAAGGAGTAAAGGCGTGTTTAAAAAAAGCCTGTAAGCAGGTAGGGGAAATCTTCAAGGAGGAAGATGCGTTATACTCTCAGCTTAGTGACGGTGATGTTACTATAGTGAAAGATGCACGACTTGACGCTCTGTGCAGCGCTTTCTGTGAGCTTAAAAGTATGGCTGCGGGAAAAGCGTTTTTTGATGAAAACTTTGATTTTGTTGTAGAGAAGTTGCTCATATGTGTTAGTAACTAAACAAGAACCAGACTACCATCCAAAGCGATGGTAGTCTGATAACCTAACAAAAAGGAGAATTTATTACTATGAAACGTAAGATGATTAATGTTACAGGAGCAGTTAGACCTGTTGATAGTTCGATTCGAGTATGTGTATTGGGACTTGAAAGAGTGGTTGAGGGGTATGAGGACTCAAAGTGTCTCGTTGCAAATGACGGAGTTGAAATCAGCGTAATTCAAACTGATGAGTTACTTCCAGAAATTCTTTTTATAAATGATGCGGAAAACTCCGCTTGGATTAAAGAACTGAATAGAACTGGATATAATTATGATATTCGTGGAGCATTGGCTGAGTATTGTATAGAGAATGAAAATGCCATATTTAGCGCCGCTAATAGAGTTTATATTCCTTATACTCCGGCAGGAGAGGCTGATTATACAGAACAGTCAGTGCTGATAAGATCAGGTAGAAGAGGCGCCTATTTTTTTGGTGATTCAGCATATGTGGATAACTCCGATATTCATATTACAAAATATGTTAGTTATGAAACAAATAATAACAAGCATATACGCAAGACATTTACTACGTTATTAAAGGGAAATGCCTTTTCAAAAGAAGATTTTTGCCAGTTATTATTAAATCGCAGAAAGCGTCGTTCGTTTGGTGATGAAGAGTATGAATACACAAGATGTACATTATATACTAATAAATTTATTTATGACTCTCGTAATGGAAACATTGTCATTACGGTTAATGATAAGAGATATTTGATTACGAGGCACGATATGTTTTTTAATGAGCTTTATGTTATTCGTTTATTGACAGCTGCCAGCGCAGGGGACTTAGAACAGGTTATTGTTGACAAGTACCCGTCGGTACTGGTTCATGCGCTGGAGGAGAGTATTATGGGCAAAAAAATAGCATTAATTTAATGTCTCTAGCAGTGATTCAAAATGATAATGACCGGAACAACAGATATTTGTTGTTCCGGTTCTTTTAGTTTGTTCTGATGTAGATTTCAACGGTAATATCTTCCCATTGATTTTTTCGTAGGTACTGATTGTGCTCTTTGCGGTAACGCTGTGCCTGAGAGTACGAAAGAGAAAAGTAATCATACAATTCATAGGCGGTTTCAGAAAAAAAGCCCCATCCTCTGCCAGAACCGATGTTAAGGTACCACTTGAATTTTCTGCCTTCACAGGGTGTGATTCTAGCCACAAAAGTATCAATGAAAGTATCATCAATATTCAATCTAGTGAGGTTATCACCGTCAAGAAGAAGCTGCTCCATAAGACGAATGTTGTTCATTTTCTCTTCTAGATCAGTAGAATCTGGATTATCTTCTATGAGATTGGTCAATGCGGAGATTTCTGCTTGATATGTTTCGATGTTGGTATTAAGCACGCCACAGAGTCTTTCATGGTCAGCATCATTTAGCTTTCCATCAAGCCATTTCATTTCTAATGCCTGTTTGCGAGCCATGACTTTTCCGATTTCATCGTTGAGTAGTTGAATTCGTTTAAGTTTTTCTTCATTGTCATTGTTTGTAGAATAATTAGCAGAAACGATTTCAAGGAGTTTGTTGATTGTTGCGGCGGGATTCTCCCAAAGTTCTTTGACAATTGTATCAAGCATGAAGTCAAGCTTCCATTGGCATACACTGGGAACCGAGCAGTAACCGTCTGTTGATTGACCGTTCTGTGCTCTGAATTTAGCACTTTTGTTATTGATGATGTTTCTGCATTGATAGCCCCATACCTTAGTTCCGTTAGCGAGTACATGCCACTTGAATTTTTGATAAGATTTACCACAGGAACATACAAGTTTTCTGGTATAGCGGTCGGTAGACTCACGTTTACATTGAGCTTTACCCTTGGTGCTTTTCTTTCTGCTATTTTTGATTTCTTGAACACGCTGATATTCTTCCTCCGTTATGATAGGAATAACTTTATCAGATTTAATATATTGATAAGTAGATTTGTCATGATTTACGATACGTTTTCCTAAGAAATCTTCTTTATAGGATTTGTTATAAACTACAAATCCGGCGTAGAGTTTGTTATCGAGTATTCTTGAAATTTGAGTGCAGTCAAATTTAACTAAGCCACTTGCGTTTTTTCTTCCTTCTTCAATTAGCTTAGAACAGATTGCTTTCATGCCGTATCCGGCAAGATAGAGATCGAATATCCGGCGAACTGTAGCAGAGTCTTCGACATCAAGAATGTAATGAGAGTCTTTAGATTTTTCTCCCTTAACATGCTTGTATCCAAAGGCGTTGTATCCATAAAGAATTCCATTTTCACGACTGATTAATTGTCCTGCACGCACACGCTCTGAAATCTTGCGGGATTCATCCTGAGCTAGGGCGGCAATAATAGTGAGTCTCAGCTCTCCGTCTGAATCTAAAGACCAAATTCCATCATTAACGAAGTACACTTCAACTTTTTTGTTTTTCAACATTCGGGTATAAAAAAGGCTGTCGATTGTGTTTCTAGCAAATCGACAGACCTCTCGGGTAATTATTAAATCGAACTGGCCGTTCATGGCATCATCGATCATCTGATTGAAATCATCTCTCTTTTTTGTGTTTGTACCGGTTGATTTATCCGAGTATGGTCTTCTTACTACATTCCAGTTGGGATGTGTTTTGAGTAGCATAGAATACCATTCCATCTGATTGTCAAAAGCAGAGAGCTGCTCTTCATGTTCTGTACTGACTCGGCCATATATAGCAACTCTTATCGGCTGAGTATAATTGTCCTTGTTACTTCGACTAAACAGGATAGGTGTTTGTTGCATTGTAGGTGTCAATAATAGTGTCCTCCTTTTCACTTATGATATTTTTTACACTTTGGTAGGTCTTGTTGGCCAATACATCCTTTTTGTGGAGTACATCAAGAAGAATGATGGCTAACTGATCCTCAAAAGAATCTGTGTTGAATGATGTACGAGACATATGTTTTCCTCCCTATAAATTGATAATATATGTTTCAAATCAGGGGTACTTCGCAGAAACCCTATAATTATTTGTTCACAAAAGGACTTATTTTTTCAAAAAAGTAAACCAAGGGACATGAAAGGACACCTAGCATACGGAGTTATCTTGTAATAATGCATGCAGAGACTATCAATGAAGTATATAAAAGATATGTGAGCGAATGAGAACGCCACGATGGACTGGGTAGAAGTAGCAGCAAAGAGTGGATGTACTTGATGGAGTCGCTAAGTAAATAGTTACTATTATACTAGCAATCCCCCCTCTTGTAGCGATTACCACACAGGCAGCAATTGCAGAAGCTGCTGAGGAGAAGGCTGAAAAAGAAACTGTTAAGGGAGCTAAGAGTGAAAAGGCACAGGAAGCATTAAAGACAGCTAAGGAAGTTGCAGGACAGGTTGCCGGAGTTGTAGTTGATGTAGCTAAAGAAGTTGCAGCTGTATCTAAGGAAGTAGCTAAAGCAGGTGCGGCAGGTGTTAAGGCAGGAGTTAAGGAAGCCAAGAAAGCCTATAAAGACAGCAAAGATAATAAATAAAGAATATTTTCTTAAGGGGTTATAGAGAAATGCCCGGTTGTATGTGGGGACATGCGACCGGGTGTTTTATTATATACCATTAGCTAAGTGTTGTTTTTATTACATCGTGCTGTATGAAATGTAGTACAAGGCAGTATTAAAATTTGATATAATGTGAAAATATATTTCGACATAAACGGTTTATCAGTGGGGGAATAAATGAAGAAGCAGATTGATATGCGTGAAGCAATAGAAAGAACTAAGAAGGCATATGAGGTTCCAAATATATCCGATGAAAAAGCTATGGAAATATATAAGATTTCAGATAAGGTCTTAAAGTTCGGACTTATATGCGTGATATTTGGTCTTTTATGTGTAGCGGATATCATAATTAAAGATCCGCTTTTTCTGATAGATGAAATTCTGCTGGTTGCAGGAACAATATTTTCAGGAATAATGATAATATTCTATGATAGAAAAATTAAAGCAATAACCGGAAAATATAATGACTAATACATATTATGATTATTTACAGCAATATATGAGGACTTCAAAATGTACCTGGAAAACATAAATGATATAAGCGATATAAAGAAAATAAAAAAGGAAGAACTTCCTCAGCTGGCTAAAGAAGTGAGAGAGGCCCTGATATATAAACTGAGTAATACAGGCGGACATGTGGGGTCAAACCTTGGAGTAGTAGAATTGTCGGTTGCTTTGCATTATGTGTTTGAATCCCCAAAAGACAAAATAGTCTGGGATGTGTCTCATCAGTGTTATCCCCATAAAATTCTGACAGGAAGAAAAGATGCATATAGTAATCCCGATAAATTTAAGAACGTAACAGGTTTTACCAATCCTAAGGAAAGCGAACATGATTTATTTACCATCGGTCATTCTTCGACATCCATATCACTAGCTTTGGGACTGGCAAAAGGAAGAGACGTATTTGGTGGAAAAGAAAACATCATTGCAATAATTGGTGATGGTGCAATGTCCGGTGGAGAAGCTTATGAAGGCCTTAATTACGCCGGTGAATACGGAAAGAACCTTATCATAATTCTTAATGATAATGAACAGAGCGTAGCAGAAAATCATGGTGGATTATATAAAAAACTTACAGCATTGAGGCAGACAAATGGATTATGCGAAGACAATTTGTTTAAGGGGCTGAATCTTGATTATCTATACTATGAACATGGAAATGATGTTATCGGACTTGTGGATGTTTTGGAAAAGGCAAAAGATATAGACCATCCATTGGTTATTCATATTCATACAGTAAAGGGAAAAGGTTTGAAATATGCCGAAGAAGACAGGGAAGAGTGGCATTCAGGTGCTCCGTTCAATATAGAGGATGGTGTGCCTAAAAACGGATATCCTAAATATGATACCACAGTTTATGACAGTCTTATCAATCTTCTTGAAACAGACGATAAATCAATAGTTCTTACTGCAGGAACACCAAGAGCCCTGGGATTTGTCGGACAGGTGAGAGACGAATGGGAAAAAATAGGAAGGTTTATTGACGTTGGAATAGCGGAAGAAAATGCAATGGCAATTTCGAGTGGAATTGCAAGATATGGCGGAAATGCTGTATTTGGAGCATATGCCCCGTTTTTGCAGAGAACCTATGACCAGTTGTCACATGATCTGTGCCTGAATAACAATCCTGCGACAATTCTCGTGCTGATGCCAGGCGCTTATGGAATGAAATCAAATACACATCTTGGATTATGTGATATTCAGATGTTTTCACATGTTCCGAACCTCATATATTTATCACCGGCATATAGAGAAGAATATATACGGATGTTTGATTATGCGGTTAAACAGAAGGAACATCCGATAGCAATCAGAGTGCCAAACAGATTTATTAATTCAGGAATGGAAGAAGTGACTGATTATTCCATATTAAATAAATCAAAGGTGGTTAAAGAGGGTAAGGATGTTGCTATTATTGCAGTGGGAACACTTATACCCAAAGCACTTGAAATAATTGCAGAGGTTGAAAAAAAACTAAACATTGCGATAACATTGATCAATCCCATATATTTAACCGGCGTGGATGAAGATTTATTAAATAAGACTGGAGAAAATCATTCTTTGGTTGTAACATTGGAGGACGGAGAACTTGACGGAGGTTATGGCCAGAGGGTAGCATCTTTTTATGGACCAAGCGAAGTCAGAGTAATTAATTATGGAATCAGCAAGCACTTTCATTCGGATTTTAATGCCGATGAATTGTTGGCAGAAAATGGAATATCAGCTGATAATATTATAGATGTTATAAGAAATACATTTTTGATTGATTAAGGAGTATACAAATGAAGATGAAAAGGATACTTTTATCAATAATAACATTGGCAGTATGTTTTACCATTGCTGCCTGTGGTAAGGAAGAGATCACCATCACAAGAAAAAATAATAACGAAAATCCTGTGGAGGAAAAAATTGAGAAAACTCCGGATACGTCAACAACAAGTGCCCCGGTGATTGAAAATGAGCCGGAGGAGGTGTCGACAGCTTTATATCCTGTGAAGGAGGCTGATGCCGGCTTTTTGGTACCGGAAGGTTATATGGCGATTTCGAGAGATGTTGAGCTGACAGATGAAGAAGTTGATAAGCTTGGATATTCAAGGGACAAAATAGAGAGGTATCTTTCGCTGACGTTTTACGATGTTATAATTCTTCCGGAAGGATATAACTTTTCCAACACTCCTGTGGAATTCAGAATTGAGGTAAAGAACCCGGAATATGACGGAATTAATTTCGGAGAACTTTCAAAGCCTGAACAGGAGGCGATAGCGCAGGTTCTGATACTGGGATTTAACGAAGATAAATATGAACTCGTAAAGACAGATACAACGACTTTTATCAAGTTTTACACGAAGCTGCAGAAGCCTGAATTGAGATATGCAACAATTATTGATGGCAGAATGATTTATATTTATGCAACTGAAGATGGAGGCATTGAAGATAAATATGCAGATGTGCTTGAATCGATAGTATTCAGTTTCAGAAAGAACGATGGAAGCAATTATACATCGAATGAGGGTGAGGTACCTGATTCTGGCTCAATGAATACCGATGCGGATGATTCGGAAGATGCTCAAAAACTTAAAGACTATATCGCTTCTGAAGCCGGAAAAGAATTTATTAGAGGTCTTGGTCTGTCCGGTAACATTGAGGTTGCAACGGAAGGTAACATTCTGATATTAAAATCTGCGGATGAACTTGAAAATGAAGTGTATGCCAATATGAGTGACAGTGAAATTAAAGAGGCTATGGATATTTATCTGGAAAGTGTTCAACCGGTAATGGAGCCAATTGTTGATATGATTAGAGATATGGCAGGCATGAGAAGTCTGGTAGTGCGATTTGAGTATTATAAAAAAGATAGGCTTGTTGTATCCAGGGACTTTAAGTCCGGAAAATAGAATTAGGGATGAATTTATTGGAGAACTAAGATGTTTGAATCGGTTTTTTCAAATGTAGCAATCATGCTGATATATATGCTTGTAGGTCTTTTTATATGTCTGTCTAAAAAATCAATTGCTGCTCATGCAAAGAGTTTTTCAGGCCTGTTATTGTATGTACTCGGACCTGCCATGCTCATTAATTCTTTCATGCATCTGGAATATTCAAAGGAGAGCTTTATACAGCTTGGCAAGTTTTTTATAATATCCCTCATTTTGCAGATATTGTTCTTTGGAGTTTTATATATCATTTTTAACAGAAAATATGAAGATGCAAAATACAGAATACTGACTATCGGAGGGGTGCTGGGAAATGTCGGATACCTTGGGATGCCGATAGCGGTAACAGTATTTCCGGATAATCCGGTTGTTGCCTGCTACAGCTCTATATACGTAATGTCCATGAATCTCATTGTCTTTACAATAGGTGTTTTTCTTATCACCAATGATAAAAAGTACATGTCACTTAAGCATGCAATTCTTAATCCGACAAGTATAGCTATATTTATATCCTTACCCATATACTTCTTTGGAATAAAGTTTCCATCAATGGTTGAAAATTCAGTTGATGCGCTTGCAAAAATGGTGACACCGATGTGTATGATTATTCTTGGAATGCGACTTTCAACTGTTAAATTTAAAGCCTTGTTTGGAAGACCAACAATATATGGAGCGTGTCTCCTGAAACTGATTATTTATCCGGTTTTTGTATTTTTGTGCGTAAACTGGCTGCCTTTTCTTGATGGTACGCTGAAAGGAACACTGATAGTTCTTTCAACAACTCCGACAGGTGCGATTGTAAACGGGCTTGCGGAACTGCATGAGTGTGAGCAGGAGCTTGCTGCTAATGTTGTTCTTTTGACTACTATTTTGTGTGTTATTACAATTCCTCTGGTGGTTACGGTACTGATATGATTCGAGAAGTAGATATTAATGAAATTTCAGATGGAAAAAGATATAAGGCCAATGATCTGGTAAAGATATCCTGCAATGACTGTGCGGGATGTTCCGAATGCTGTAAAGATATGGGAAAGTCGATAGTACTTGATCCGTACGATGTTTTTGCACTTGAAAAGGTTACAGAGAAGTCATTTGAAGAGCTGCTTGTGTCTTCTGTTGAACTCAATGTTGTAGATGGACTTATTCTTCCAAATATTAAAATGCAGGAAAACTCAGGTGCATGTATATTTTTGTCCGAGGCGGGCAGATGTACCATTCACAACAGCAGACCGGGATTTTGCAGACTTTTTCCATTGGGAAGAATATATGAGGATGGCGATTTTACATATTTTTATCAGATAAATGAATGTGTTTATCCCGATAAGTCCAAGATCAAGGTTAAGAAGTGGCTTGGTATCGAACGACTGTCTGAATATGAAAAATATATAAACCATTATCATGATTTACAAAAGAGATTCATAAGTAAATTTACGTCGGATACCTCGGAGGCTGTGATTAAGAGCATCAATATGATGGTGCTTAATAAGCTGTTTATCGAAAAATACGATTTAGATGGCGATTTTTATGAGCAATATTATGAAAGGTGCGCGCAAATCATTTTTTAATATTCAGTTATATATGTTTGAGAGAAAAGGATGAAACTATTCAATTATAGATAAATACTTATTGGTTTAAATGATGGATATTTGTTGAAGATAAAGGGCGAAAATGGAGCAGATAATGAACAAATTTGACGGTATTATTTTTGATGTAGACGGAACCTTATGGGATTCAACACCTATAGTAAAAGATGCCTGGAATAAGGCAATCGAAGTGTTCTTTGGTGAGAATATTAATATAACTGCAGACAGACTGAAAGGGCTTTTTGGTCTTCCAATGGATGATATTATTGCGGATCTTATGCCGGATAAGACACCTGAAGAGCGAAAAGAATTCGCACCGACCTGCTTTGAATATGAGCATAAATATTTAAGTGAGCGAGCAGGAATTCTATATCCTGACTGGGAGGAGACTCTTAAAGGATTGAGGGACAAGGGTCATCCGTTATCGATTGTCAGTAACTGTCAGGCAGGCTATATTGAGCTTTTTCTTGAAAAAACCGGATTTGGTTACCTGATTGAGGATCATCTATGTCCGGGAGATACCGACAAGTTAAAGGCGGATAACATTCGTATTATCTGTGAAAGAAACGGATATAAGAATCCGATTTATGTTGGTGATACGCAGATGGATGCCAATGCATGTAAGGAGGCTGGAGTTCCTATTATTTTTGCAGATTATGGATTTGGTAAGGTTGAGGAACCGTATGCGACAATCAGTAAACCGCTTGATTTGCTGGAATTGCGGTTATAGTAGTATATATGTTTTTGTGTGATGCGGTGAATGGAGAAACAAGGTTATGAAATATACATATTCAAAAGATATTATAATTTCATATTCAAGGGTTGATAGAACGGGGAAACTCGGACTGTTCGAATTGATGAATCTCACGCAGGATATGGTCACGGAGTTTTGCGGTTCGATTGGCAGCGACAATGGGACGCTTAAAGAGCAGAACAATGCGGCATGGGTTTACACCAGGGCCAAGGTTAAAATTAATTCATTGCCGTTCTGGAATGCCAAAGCCAAAGCGGTTATTTATATAAGTTCTTTATCTTCGATTCGTATGGAACTTGAAACTGATCTGTATGATGAAAACGGAAGTGTTTTTGCAATGGTAAAGACAGAAATGTGTGCAATTGATCTTACAGAGAGAAGGGTAAGGAAGATTGACAGTTTATCATTCCCGAAAGATGCAGAAGTGTCACCATCTGATTTTTCAGAATCATTTACGCGAATTAAAAATGAATTTGATGGAGCAGAACTGATATACAGCCAAAGAGTATTTGCTGCAGATACGGATTATTCTAAACATACCAATAATGCTCAATACGTTAAATATATCATGAACACTATGGATGCAGCGTTCTACGATGAAAAGACAATCACCGATTTTGAAATCCAGTATGTTAAAGAGTCAAAAGACGCAGATGTTTTGGATGTTGTCAGAGAACAAATGGATGAGGGACAATATTGCTTTGCTATTAAAAATGAGGACCGGATTGTTATCAAAGCTATAATGAAATATCAACCTAAAAAAATTTAGAAAAATTAGAAAAATTATCTTGACGAATATACTAAACAATGATAGTATAGACAAGCGGTGTTGAAAAAGACATTGCGGTACGCGGAAGTGTCGGAACTGGCAGACGAGCAAGACTAAGGATCTTGTGCATATTGCTTGCGTGTGGGTTCAAGTCCCATCTTCCGCATTAGATGAAATGAGAAGCTTCAGGTTAAAACCTGAAGCTTTTTTCATTTCATACCAATCCGGATGCGTGACTTGAACCCAGGTTCAAGGTCTCGCCTCCGGCTCGGTCGTCGCTTCTGCTTCGCAGAGTGGTCCGCTGGACCACCGCGACATCTTCCGCACGATAGCCTCAGGTTCAAGGTCTCCTCGCCATAAATGGCTCGTCGGTCGCATCGGCGGGAAAAAGGTCCACCGGACCTTTTTCTATATCCGCCTCAACATCTTCCGCATGATGAATACTATAGTATATTATTTGGGTGACGAAATTTATTTCTTATATAATTTAGCTAAAAACAAAATATTGTGTCGCAGGATGAAATATATAGACTTATCATATATTTTTATCAATATAATGTATTGTGCAATATGCTGACACGAAAATTGCATAGAGAAATAATTGTTGAATAAGGACAGCTTATGTGATTATGATTGAATCAACACATGAGCTGTTTTGCTTTTAGTATATGGGACAGGGATACTATCCCTAACCATTCTTATAATCACTTCTATGATTCTAAAATTCTAAAGAAATCCAGCTTGAAATAATGATTTTAGGCAGGAGAACGGAAGAATTTGATAATAGATGTCTCCTGCGGACAGGAGGCATATGGGAAGAAGAAAATTAAGTGAGTTGAATGTTATCGATGACTTCATGATGAATGAACTTGCAACCAATGAGGAATTAAAGGGACCATGTTTCAGGAGAATCCTTTCAGTGTTGCTTGATAGGGATATTGGTGAAATCAATGTTAAGGCACAGAGCATCATACAAGGACTTGAAACTGACTTAAAAGGCATAAGACTTGATGTTGAGATAAAGGAAACTGTTGAACCAGTAAAACAGGTTGCCAATATCTATGACATAGAGCCTCATACTAAAAAAGAAGCAGGAATACTAAAAGAAAACAGGTATAAACAGGCAAGAATAGACAGTAAACAAGCCAAAAGAGGATGGAAAACAAAGGACTTTGTCAATATGAACAGTCTGTATGTAATAATGATAACGAACTTCGATATGTTTGGAGAAGGTCTGTTTGAATATACTGTTAAGAATAAAATCCTGGAACGACCGGATATTGAATATGATGATGGACTGATATTCAAGTATTTTAATACAAAGGGAACAATAGGGGTAAATGAGGGAGTGAGGAACTTACTTCGATTCATAGAAAACAGTGTTCCTGAGAATATAGTAGATGAAGCAACGAAAGAGATATCAGAGTATGTAGACAAGGTGAAGAAATCACCAGAGACGGAGGAAGCGTATATGACAATGGGGGATAAGATAGACAGGCTGTGTGAAGAGAGTGAACAACGTGGAATCAAGATTGGTGAACAGCGCGGAATCGAAACCGGAAGGCAGGAGACTATAGGATATATTAGAAAAGCAATGGAGAATGCAGGAATTGCAAAAGAATTTGAGAAGGTAATGTGCGAGTATCAAAAAATAAAACAATAAGTTCTATTAGTAGCAGTTGAAGTAACGAAAGAGATATCAGAGTATGTAGACAAGGTGAAGAAATCACCTAAGGCGGAGAAAGCATTTATGACGATGGGGGATAAGATAGACCAGCTGTGTGAAGAGAGTGAACAACGTGGGATGCAGAAAATGTTGAATATAATCAAAGAAGAAGCGAAGAAAGCCGGAGTATCAGAAGAAATAGAAAAATTAGTGAATCATTGTAGTGAAATTAGCCAATAGATTTTCATAATATAGGGATGAAGCAACAAAAGGAATATCAGAAGAAGAGTTTAAGGTTAAAATTGAAAATACAAAAATATATAATGATAAGGGTATGTGTATTTAAACATTATAATAACAGCGTAAGTGGGGAAAGTATTTATGACGATGAAAGAAATGCTTTCCCTTTTTGATATGGCGATCGTTAATCATAGATGCTACTCGCAAAGCGTGTTGCATCTATGTATGTTTGCATATGGCAGAGCTTATGAGATATAATTGTTCTGTTATAACAGAATTAATTGATGTATGAGGAGATTAGTATGTTTAAGACTATAAATGAAACTGATAAATTCAGATATGACGATTGTGTCATAAACGAAATGATTATTGACAGTGTAGGAATATCTATGAGCGTAGATGCACTTATCGTTAAGGGAGACAATTCACAGAATTCAAACTATACTGACAGTTATGCAGGAACTTCGCAAATAGAAATGAAAGGTGCATCCATTATTAAAATAGTTAAAGATGGGTACAAAGTGTACGATGCCAATGATGTTCTGATCAAAGAGATTCCGGACGAGGAAATGGATATCAATTCAGAGAAGTGGAATATCAAATTTGCAGGACAGTACCTGACGGGTATAAGAAGGTCTGACGAAGAAACTGTTTTTGAGATTGAAATGAATGATGAAGAAGGATTTGGTGTAGGAGATTCTTTTTCGGTTTACATAAAATGCGGAGACATAAGCATCTGTTGGGAAAAATATATGAATCGTGTATCGTATTAATATTTTGTGATAAAGGGACACTCCTGATGTCAAAAGAGCGTTTCACAAGAGGGTAATATATGACTAAAACCGTAACATCGATAGATGGAGTTGATATGGAAAAAGGGCTTTCATATTCTATGGGGCAGCAGGCTGTTTATGAGAAAGTACTGTTGGAATATGTGAAGAGCAGCGATGATTTTGCTGCTCGGCTGCAGAAATATTACGAATCTTCAGATTGGGAGAACTATAGAATTGTGGCACATTCAATTAAATCAAGTTCGTATTCAGTTGGAGCTGAAGAACTGGGTGATCTTGCAAAAGAAATGGAATTTGCAGCAAGAGATC
Source organism: Lachnospiraceae bacterium (assembly GCA_024403415.1). Lineage (GTDB taxonomy): Bacteria > Bacillota > Clostridia > Lachnospirales > Lachnospiraceae > JAILLW01. The sequence goes on along the minus strand of JAKSRY010000003.1, from coordinate 24,814 downwards.
TGGATATCGATTCTATCCATAGAAATAATGGACGCCTAAAAGAACTGTTTTTGGAAGTGTCAGAAAATATTGCGGAATATCTATTAGGTAACGTAGCTGATTTTAATAAAAAACAGGAGTCAGATATTGATAAATTAATATGTGCTATTGACGATTTTGAACAGGAGAAGGCGATTGAAATATTAAATTCAATGACTATTCATGAAGATAAGAAAGATATAGTAGAAGAATTGCGCTCAAAGATTGAAAATCTGGAATTTTTTGATGCAGGTGAAATTGTTAAGCTGTTATAGATATTTCGATTTTGGGGAATATTTCACATACGCTGAAGAACTTTTGGTTGAATATAACATTGTTAAGATAAAGAAACATAATTAGGGGGTATTTTTGATGGGAATTAATGAAAAACCAAATGTATACACATTGGCAGATGGCAGTAAGGCATTTGAACACACTTATGAAAATTTTGAAGTAAAAGGATATGTTCCTAAAAATAATCTCAAGGGGAATATAAATAACTATGGTTTCAAGGCACCGCTTTTAGTAGTTCTTGAAGAAAATAAGCTGAGCATTGAGGATGCGGCTAAATTCGCTGATGATACAGGACTTGCTGATATTGCTGCTGAAAATGACGCAACAGTTCTGTTTGTTTATCCGACCTGTGAAGGTGGTTGGGATAATACGGATGAACGTGTATATGTTGATTTTATTGCAGAAGTAAAACTTAGCCACATGTATGAGGATGGCATTGTTAAGGATTGTGGTCTTTTTGGACAGGAATTTAACGGTTATTTCCTGAGAGGAACCAAATTCCGTACAGCAGTATACAGTTTTGGTAAATCAGCAGACTTTGCAGCAAAGCATTTACTGAAAACGATACAGGGTGAATATCTTTGGGGCCCCGGAGAAATTACCCCGGCCATGGTTTCAATGGAAAGACTCAGTGTGATGCCTTGCGTTGAAAGAAATGACATTCCTGTCATTAGCATTGGGAATTCGCAGGATTATAATTCAGCCTTAAAGAACTGTAAAAACATACTGATTAAAGAAAAAGCTGAATATAAGTCTGATTTCAAGTCTTTTGTTCGCAAATTCAAAATGTGGTGTGGCGAAATAGTTGAAGAGCCTGATCTTGAGGCAATGAATATGACTGAAGAAGCGGGTACTATGATTGTACATACTTCAAAAGATAACTTTGGTGCGTATAAAGATACAAAAGAACATGAAATTGGATATTTTGCATATTACAATAACGATATCTTTGACAATGGTCCGGCACCGCTTGTAATTGGATTCCATGGGGCAGGCGATTCCTCAATGTTTCTAACTTATGTTTCAGGCTGGTATGAAGTTGCACATAAATATGGTTTCCTGTTTGTATCATTCGAAAATCACATGGATATTCCTGCTGAAGAGGTTATGGAAGCCCTGGAAGAGATAAAGAGAAGATATAAGGTTGATGAGCATCGCATATATGCGGTTGGTTTTTCAATGGGATGTGGAAAGACCTGGGATCTGTTTGAACAGTATCCGACACATTTTGCCGCCATTGCACCTGCGAGTGCTTTATTCCCTGTATACAGCAATCCATTTGGAAGACCTGTTGATGTTGAGAGAATAAATAAGTCAGTTCCACTTCCAATATTCTATTCCGGTGGAGATAAGTCACATGTAAGTGAATTGCCATGTCAGAGTGCCTGGGCGGTTGAACGTCTTAAATATGCGGCAGAGGTTAATAAATTGGTTAAAAAATTTGATATTACCTTTGAAGACTGTTCAAACTGGACAGATCCTGTTATGGGAATCAAAGGTGACAGGGTTGAGCGTCTGTATGATGAAAGTCGTGATGCGTACCTTAATATCAATTATTATGACAGCGAGGACGGAGTCTGCAGGACAGCTTTTGCAGTGATTGAAAACCAGCAGCATGAGTACAGACAGCATACTGCTGATAAGGCCTGGCAGTTTATTTCGAAGTTCACAAGATAAATGAATTGTTAAGATAGCTGTTAGTATGCTAGAATGTTAGATGGTTGTGTTGACGTCTGGCAATGACAGCAGCCTTTGTAACAAAAAATAGTATTTCAAATTAGGAGGACAAATGAGAGAAATTATTGTTTCAACTGAATCAAATTCAGACATGCCCCAGAGTTTTATTGACAAGAATAACGTTCTTGTTATTCCACATTACTACAATGTAGAAGAGAAGATGTACGGAGAGGAAGGAAATTGCATTACCGTTAAGGAATTTTATGATGAAATGCGTAATGGTAAGAAGGTTGGAACAGCTGCAAGTAACCCGGCAGTAATCCTTGAGAAGTTCACAGAACTTGCCAAGCAGGGAAAAGACATTATTCATATCAGTTTCTCATCTGGTCTTTCAATGGGATATCAGAATATTGTTAACGGAGCCAATGAAGTTATGGAAGAATACCCTGACTGTAAGATAAGAGTAGTTGACACTCTTTCAGCTTCATTAGGTGAAGGTATCATGATTCAGTTTGCACTTAATAAAATCGCAGAAGGAAAGTCTGTTGACGAGATAGCAGACGAAGCAGAAGAACTGTCTAAGAGATTAAGCTTCATCTTTACTGTTGACGATCTTGAATATTTATACAGAGGCGGAAGACTTTCAAAGACAAGTGCTACAATCGGTTCTGTTATTAAGTTAAAGCCAATTCTTCATATTACTGATGATGGTAAGTTGGTTGCCTTGGCTAAGGTTAGAGGACGTAAGAAGTCTATGGCTGCTCTTGTAGAAAATGTTGAAGCTAAAATCGGTTCTTACAAGGATAAACAGATCTTCGTTGGAATAGTTCATGGTGACTGTGAAGAGGAGGCAATTGAACTTAAGAATATGCTTGAGGAAAAGCTTGGTATCAAGGAATTCCGCATAGAGCCTATCGGACCAAGTATTGGAGCACATTCCGGCCCCGGAACTCTTGGAGTATGTTTCCTTGCTGACGAGAGATAAAACAAATTGATATAATTATATTTATGCGAGAGAGACTGGTTTGATACAGTCTCTCCTTTTGTTATGGCGACGAGGAAAATTGACTGCATGCTTGCATGCAAGGAAATTTGACGACCGCTAATCATAGATGCTACTCGCAAAGCGTGTTGCATCTATGTGTTATGGCGACAAGCCAAGTGGATAAAGTGTTGCATCTATATCAACAGGACAACTGTGTTGCATATAGGTATGGTGACGAGAAAAACAAAGTGTATTATAATGGATACAAAGGGACAATCCTCGTGACAAAAGAAGCGTCCCTAAAGAAGAGGAATTATGAGTATACTTGTATTTTTAATTATTATTCTGGCATTTATCGTCAGCATAGGAATTCTTAACGAAAAATTTTTTCACATTCAGAGTGATATTGCATTGCTGCTTTTTTCACTTCTCATATCGCTGGTTCTGTTATTGCTAAGAGACGTGATAAAGATAGAATCCATCGGCAATTTCATAACTAACCTTGGAGAATTTGGATTTGAAGAGTATTTGATGGATGGCGTCTTATGCTTTATGTTATTTGCAGGTGCAAGTAAGGTAAACATGAAGAAATTCAAACAGAATCTCAAGCCCATATGTCTATTGGCACTTCTTACAACACTTATTTCATCTTTTTTATACGGACTGCTGTTTTATGCCATAGTGCTAATTGCAGGGATTCCTATGGATATTTGGATGTGTATACTGCTTGGATGTGTGGTGTCGCCAACAGATCCAATTGCGGCAACAGGTATTCTTAATAAGATAGGTCTTTCCAAAAATGTATGTTCAATTATTGAAAATGAGTCTTTGTTCAATGATGGTACAGGTGTAACCCTGTTTATATTTGTAAGAAGCATAATTGTTCATAGTGGTGACAGTAACTTTGCTGTACTTATGTTTAAGGAAATCGTCGGTGCGGTTGCAGTTGCCCTTGTTGTTTCTTTCCTTTTATTCAAGCTTATTGAAATTACCAAAGAACCGATTAGGTATATTCTTATAGCTCTTTTGGACGTTTCGCTCGTATATGTTATCTGTGAGCATCTTGGTTTTTCCGGAGTTATCGCTTCTGTTGTGTGTGGAATGTATTTTTCATATGCAATGGGTAAAATCGAGCGAAAGGTTAAGGTTATTGATACCAAAGAATGGTATGAGGATTTTTGGGAGATACTGGAAAGTATTCTGAATGCAGTGCTTTTCATTATGATAGGCCTGCTGGTTCTTGATATCGAATTAAGTCAGTATGTTTTAATTATTGTTCCTGTTGCTATTGTAATACTTATTCTTTCAAGAGCGGTCGGTGTATTTACAAGTACTGTTATTACAGGTAAAAATATACCCGGTAATTATAACCTGAAAGAGTTTGTGACGCTGATGACCTGGTCTGCATTAAAAGGCGGGTTATCGCTTGCACTGGCTTTTGGAACCTCGGAATATCTGTCAAAAGATGTGTACAATATATTTATGAACGTAACCTATGTAACGATATTCTTTACAGTTCTGGTTCAGGGGCTGACTGTTAAGAAGGTTTACTTTAAGCTTGAAGAATCAAAGGCGAAGAGAATTAAGAATCGAGGATAAATATGAAAATTATTATTGTTGGACTTGGTGATGCTGGCAGTACGCTTGTTAAACATCTTGCTGAAGAAAAATATGATGTTACAGTCATAGACAGCAACAAGGTTCTCGTAGACAGAATTACAGATAATTATAATGTGAACGGTGTGGTTGGAAGCGGAGCTTCAAAGGATACACTTATGAAAGCCGGTGCAGATACTGCAGATGCTATTATCGCGCTTACCCATATTGATGAGATTAACCTTTTAAGCTGTATGCAGGCAAAGTCTCTTGGAACAAGAAGAGCTGCGGCCAGAATTCTGATGCCTGATTTTGTTGGGGAAGCAGAAAGATTAAAAACAGAATATTCAATAGATTATTTCGTAAAACCTAAATTGGATATTGCAGAAGAAATATACAGAAACATAGGTCTTTCCGGATTTATTAAGCTGGAAGGATTCTTTGGAAATGAAGTGCAGATGATAGATCTTTCGGTAAATGAGAATTCACCACTTGCCGGAAGGAAACTTATGGAAGTAAAACATGATATTACAGATGATATAACGATATGTTCTGTAATGCGTGATGATAAGCTTTATGTACCGGATGGTTCTTTTGAAATTCAGGTTAATGACAGTCTTGGGGTTGTTACTGACAAAGCCAAAATAACCGAGACACTGGAAAAACTTGGAATTGAACAGCACTGTTGTAAAAATATTGTAATAGTTGGCGGGGGAATCACCACAGAGTATCTGCTTGCTATGTTGAAAAACGACAGAAAGAAAATTACGGTATATGACAATAATATAGACCGCTGCAGAAATCTTATGGAGAAATATCCGTATGTTGATGTTTCTTATGCAGAAGGAGACGTTACTGAGGTTTTGGAAGAGGAGAGCCTTGAGAAAACGGATGTGCTCATATCTTTGGCGGATTCGGATGTGACGAATCTGGTTGTCAGCATGTTTGGCTGGGCGCAGGATATTAAGTCAGTTATTACCAGAGTAGATAAGACAAGTCATGTAAAGCTTCTGCATAAAGTAAATATGGACATTACTGTATCTCCGACAGAACTGTCTGTTCTTAAAATGCTGAGATTCGTAAGGAATTACGAAATAGGAGATGAGCAGGAGAACGGAGTCGGTAAATTTTATAAGATAGCATATGGACTTGCGGAGGTTATGGAATTTACGGCAACAGATGGTTTTGCACGATTAAATGTTGAGTTTAAGGAAAATAGTTTTAAGCTTAAAAAGGATGTTATTGTAGCTGCTATCATTAGAGATTCAAAGCTTATTATTCCGACAGGAACAACTCAAATATTAAAAGGTGATACTGTTATTGTGGCGACCAGTAAGAAGAATCATATCAGAAATCTTAATGAGATTCTGGTATAAATTATGATTCGGTATTACTGTTATTATAATATTCTTCAAGTTCCGGTCTGCAGCTTAAGAAAATCTCTGCCAGAGTAGCATCAAAATGAGAGCCGGAATCTTCTTTTATTATTTGAAAGGCCTTATCATATGAGAATGCATCTTTATAACAACGCTTTGAAACCAGAGCATCAAATACATCGGCAAGAGCCATAATTCTGGCTTCTATCGGAATGGCATTTCCCGATAAACCTTCAGGATACCCGGTACCATTAACCTTCTCATGATGGTAGTGGGCAACATTATGTGCTATCTGAACAAAGTATGGTTCTTCAACATCTGTAAGTATATCTTTTACCATTTTGCAGCCTATAGTTGAATGTGTTTTCATCTGCTCATATTCTTCCGGAGTGAATTTTCCGTTTTTTCTTAATATGGCATCATCTACACCTATTTTTCCAAGGTCATGCATTGGCGCACTTCGTACAACAAGATTGAGAAATTCCCTTGACATACCAAGCCCTGACTTTGCAAGTTTATCTGCGAAAATTCTTACCACATCACTGGTTCTTCTGATGTGTCCGCCTGTACTCAGATCTCTTGATTCAACCATCTGGGCCATTCCAAGAATTGTCTTGTCCTGTATGGCACGAATTCTGTCAGTTTTTTCTTTAACTTCCTTTTCAAGATCATCATTATACTTAGTAGTCAGCTCTACAACTCGGTAATGTGTAGTATTATCCACAATTTCTATGGTGTATCCAACACAGCGATTTTTTATATTTTCAATTGTATGTATTTTGGTTTCGTAGTGCTTTTGCTCAATATTGATAGTTGAAAACTTAATGTGATGATGCATCTTCTTTGGAGCATCAGCTACAACAGTTGAGTAACGTTTAACACCATCTATGATTTTTCCAAGATTTGGGCTGATGGTATCTATTTTTTTACCGACATGACAATCTTTTAATTCGTCGAAAATATCAGCAGCATAATCGTTGCAGCCCATGAACTCAAGTTTTTTATTGAGAGTGATGTAGCCTACGGAATTCAGCTGGTCATAGGCTATATTTTTGTTATCAAGAACATCATATACATTTGCACGATATAAAGAATACATAGTGCAACACATAAGAACAATGTATGCATAAGACATAAGATCGATATCCTGAGGCAGCAACTTTTGAATTATGAAACAGGCAAGGTTTACGCCGGCTCCAAGGAGCATTAATAAAACATCTTTATGATTGACTACGTTCTTTTTAATGGAAGCTCGTATGCTAAGAGCAATTGATGCGATGAAATATGCAAACATGGTTATTATATAAAGCGAGTGCAATGGTGCATATTCTTTAATGAGGATAATTTGCCCATTATCCACATAATAGGACACACTCTTATAGTAAATATCCGAAAAACCGGTAGTGCATACCAGAAAATATAATACAGACTGAATTCCAAGTAACAGTAGTTCATAGCGTTTTCTTAATCTGAAATGACATACGTCGCATACACAGAAAAAGAAAAGCATGGGAAGAAAGATACCAGACAGATATACGAGCTTATTGGCAAGCAGGGCTTCACGATAATTTGTTGAAAGATATGAAAGCAGAGCACCGATGTTTGTGAAAATAATAATAATCATCATCAGGTGTTGAAAGAGATTATCCTTAACGTCAATTACAAAGAGGATAAAATATAAAATTATTGACAAAGCCAAACTAGTTATGTAAACTGCGAGCATTTTTTCTCTCCATATAAAATTTCTGATGCGGAAAAATCCGAAGAAATAATGTAGCCGTATATATAAATTTACGGCGAAAATTTCTAACATTATAACATAGAAGAATTAAAGAATTAACTATTATGTATATTTTTAACAAAAACTGCAGCAAATTATGGTTATTTGTGTGCGAACGTACATTGACTGAACGATTAATCGGATATAGAATTCTAACTTGTGTTATTGAACATATATGATGAGGAGATAAATAGATGAATTCTAAAGACAAGCTTAAACCAATGTTGTTCTCCAATATGAAGAACTACTCAAAAAGCCAGCTGATTAAGGATATTGTTGCGGGTATCATTGTTGCAATTATTGCTTTACCGCTTTCAATTGCCCTTGCACTTGCGTCGGGAGTTGACGCGGCAGGACTTGGTCCTGAGGTTGGTATTTATACAGCGATTGTGGCAGGTTTTCTTATTTCATTCCTGGGTGGTAGCCGAGTTCAGATTGCGGGACCGACTGCTGCATTTGCGACAATTGTTGCAGGAATTATTGCAAAGAAAGGAATAGACGGATTAATCATTGCAACCATTATTGCAGGTATTATTCTTATACTTCTTGGTGTATTGAGACTCGGATCCTTGATTAAATTTATTCCTTATACCATTACTACAGGATTTACGGCAGGTATTGCAGTTACTATTGTTATTGGTCAGCTTAAGGATTTCTTTGGGTTAACATTCCCTGAAGGGGTAAGACCGATAGAAACAATGGAAAAGGTTGAGGCCGTTGGAAAGAATTTTTCAACCATCAGTGTTGATGCGCTTATTGTAGGTCTGGTGTGTCTTGCTATTCTTATTATATGGCCTAAAATCCCTAAGATTGGAGAGATTATTCCGGGATCTTTGATAGCTGTTTTTGCAGGAATTCTTATGGTAAAAGCATTTGGATTTGGAGCTAAAACAATTGAGGATGTTTATGGAAAAATAAATGCATCACTGCCTACATTGCATTTCCCTTCATTAAGCTGGGGAGCAATAAGAGATGCTGCATCAGATGGATTCACAATTGCAATTCTTGCAGCTATTGAATCTTTGCTTTCATGTGTTGTTGCAGACAGTATGATTAATTCACATCACAGATCGAATCAGGAACTTATTGCGCAGGGTGTTGGTAATATAGGTTCTGCGTTGTTTGGAGGAATCCCGGCAACAGGTGCCATAGCCAGAACTGCTGCAAATATTAAGAATGGTGGACGTACTCCTATTGCAGGTATTGTACATGCAATTGTTTTGTTTGTTGTTCTGCTTGTACTCATGCCTTATGCGGGTATGATTCCCATGCCCTGTATCGCAGCAATTCTTTTCATTGTTGCCTATAATATGTGTGGCTGGAGAACTTTTGTGCATCTTTGTAAAACAGCACCAAAGAGTGACGTACTTGTTCTTGTACTTACATTTGTATTAACGGTATGCTTTGACCTTGTTGTTGCAATCGGTGTTGGTATGGTGCTTGCATGTATTCTTCTTATGAAGAGAATGTCAGACGAATCATCAGTAACAGGATGGACATATTTTGATCCTGATACAGATCCTGATAACATTGAATTAAAGAAGGTTCCCCAGTATGTGCGTGTGTACGAAATCAGTGGTCCTATGTTCTTTGGTGCAGCAGACAGAATTGCAGAGATTACACTCAAAGATTTCACCAAGGTACTTGTAATAAGAATGCGTTCTGTTCCGGCTCTTGATGCTACTGCAATGCATTCACTTGAGACTCTGTATGATAATTGCAAGAAGAAGGGAGTAACCCTTATATTCTCACATGTAAATGAACAGCCATATAAGACTATGGAAAAGGGTCAGCTGGTTGAAAAGGTTGGAAAAGAGAACTTCTGTGCACATATCGATGAAGCTCTTGAAAGAGCAAGCAGTCTTGGATTCGAAGAATAATATAATAAATTTTTTACCGAAGCGTCCTTTTATGGGCGCTTCTTTTAATATTAACATACAGCTTAAAGAAATGTTCCGGGCGTATATAAAGTGATGGTTACCTCTGATTTAATCCATTTATATTTAGGGATTTATAGATTTTTGCTATGAATTGTCAGCGCTATAAGGTAATATATAACGTATAGTTGTTATTATCATGCATATATTTGTGAGGCGAATATGATAAGTGCAGAACTTAATGCAAAAATTAACGAATGTCTGTGCAGAGAATTTCAGTCGGTATGGCTGATTGATTCCAAGGATTATACCATGAGTGTATATGCGTCAAATGAGGATGCAAGTATTCCCGATGCAATTGGAATAGTCGAAGGAATGAATTCTTATCCGATTGCAAAAGACTGGTATATAGATAACTGCATAATGGAAAAAGACAGAGAACGTGTAAGAAAAATGACTCAGATAGAGTATCTTTTACCACGTATATCTAAAGACAAGAGTTTTTTTATTGAATACAGCAGAATAGGTGGAGGAAATATAAACTATAACCAGCTGTGTTTTTCAAAGATTGAATCGGAAAATGGAAACTTTGATTATATTATTCTTGGATTTCGTGACATAGATATAAGAAAGCGTTCTGAAATTGATGATCTGACCGGATTATATACAAGACAGGTTTTCTTTATGAAAGCAGACGAGATGCTTGAAGCGTTCCCGAATGAGAGATTTGATCTTATTATTTCCGATATAGTTGATTTTAAGAAAATAAATGAGAATTATGGAGTTGATGTAGCCGATAACATTTTGAGATGGATTGGAGGATTCCTTGCGCCTGCAATGTCTGATGAACTTATCATAGGCCGTTATGGCGGTGACCAGATTGTTATGATGGGGAATAAACAGGCCATAGAGAAGGTGGCACATGGAAGAGTATCAACCTATCTTCAGGAAGAAAAGAATAACGGACTTCCCGATATAGTAACTAAATTTGGTATTTATGAGGATATAAGCCATACTGCATCCATCATTTCAAGCTGTGATAAAGCGCATATGGCTTTGAACAGTATTAAATATCATTATGAAAAAATCGTTGCGCATTATGATGATAAGCTTCGTGAAGAGATGGAAACTCATCGTAAAATCGAAAACAGTATGCATGAGTCATTAAAGAACGAAGACTTTAAGGTATATTATCAGCCAAAGCATGATGCAGTAACCGGCAAACTTGTTGGTGCAGAAGCTCTTGTCAGATGGATACATCCTGAATATGGTTTTATGTCTCCTGCTGATTTTATTCCCTTGTTTGAACACAATGGTTTTGTTGTGGAAGTCGATAACTATGTTTTTGATCGTACGTGTAAAAATATAAAGAAGTGGAAGGATAAGGGATTAAATATCGTTCCGGTATCAGTCAATGCCTCAAAGCTTACATTTAGCCAGGATGGTCTTTTGGCAAGAATGCAGAAGTCTGTTATGGATAATGGAATATCGCCTAAAAATATTCATATAGAGATAACAGAAACATTGATGACAGAGGATGTTGATGAACTTATCAGGAAGCTCACCGCTATAAGAAGTCTTGGTTATAAGATAGAACTTGATGACTTTGGAGCAGGTTATTCGTCAATCAATGTATTGAGTGCACTGCCTCTTGACATAGTCAAGCTTGACATGTCTTTTATGAAGCAGTTTGGGGACGAGAAGAGAGCAAAGGTGCTTGTGGCTTGTATTAACCTTGCTAAAGAATTGGGTTATAAAACTGTTTCGGAGGGCGTTGAGACGAAGGAACAGAATGATATGCTGGGATTCCTTGGAGTTAATTATATTCAGGGATATTTCTTCTCAAAGCCAATGCCGGAAGATGAATTTGAAGAATATATTAAAGAACATTCATAAATTATATAAAAGCAATATTCATATATTGTATTAAACAGTATTCATAAGATGAACGCTAATGAATAGAAAATAGTATGTCAGATGTGTTTGGTAGACTATTAATGAAGATAATAAAGAAATTAATAAAGAAATCAGGATTTTGAGTATGGAAACTAAAGAAAAAGGATTTAAGGCTTTTCTTAAAAGAAAAAACATCATTGTTTCAGGAAAAAGATATTTTATTGATGCTATGGGAGCTATGGCAAATGGATTGTTTGCATCTCTCCTTGTAGGCACTATAATTGCCACTCTCGGACAGGTTCTTGAGATTCAGACACTGATAGACATCGGTAATTATGGAAAGCAGGTAGCAGGACCGGCAATGGCCGTATCAATCGCTTATGCACTTCAGGCACCTCCACTTGTAATGTTTTCAATGCTGGCAGTAGGAAGTGCAGCAAATACATTAGGTGGTGCAGGCGGACCCCTGGCAGTGTTTTTCATTGCTATTATTGCGACAGAAATCGGTAAAGTGGTATCAAAGGAAACCAAGGTTGATCTTCTTGTTACTCCGATAGTAACTATCTGCGTTGGTGCTTTATTATCTATGGGAGTTGCTCCTTATATTGGAAGCGCTGCAAGTAAGATTGGTGAATTTATCATGTGGGCGACTGAGCTGCATCCGTTTATGATGGGTATTCTGGTTGCGGTTATTGTTGGTATTGTTCTGACGCTTCCCATAAGTTCTGCGGCAATTTGTGCGGCTCTGGGATTGACAGGCCTTGCGGGTGGTGCTGCTGTAGCAGGATGTAGTGCTCAGATGGTAGGATTTGCTGTAATGAGCTACAGAGAGAATAAAGTCGGAGGCCTTGTTTCACAGGGTATCGGAACCAGTATGCTTCAGATGGGGAATATAGTAAAAAATCCAAGAATATGGATTCCTCCTACATTGGCAGCCGCAATTACGGGACCTATTGCAACATGTATCTTCCAACTTAAGATGAACGGTGAGGCTATTGCATCCGGAATGGGAACCTGTGGATTCGTTGGACAGATTGGTGTTTATTCCGGATGGGTTAATGATGTGGCCGAGGGAACAAAGAGTGCCATTACTGCAATGGACTGGGTAGGACTTATTCTTGTCAGCATAGTCCTTCCGGCAATATTGTCTCAAATATTCTGCCTGATTCTCAGAAAGATAGGCTGGATTAAGAAAGATGATTTGATATTAAACAACCTGTAATCGGGGACGGTTCTTTTGTCACGAGGAGTGTCCCTTTGTAACATATGTGATCTGGTCTTTATATAGCCCAATAGTAAATTCTGTTGGGCTATTACTATGATAATTCAAAAAGAAAGGTTTACGGATAGCGCGTGAATATTACAAATCTTGAGATTACACAGGCAACCATCGATATGTTTTTCTGCCTGTTTTGCATAATAATGATGGTTTCAATCAGAGCAAACGGCTTGAAGCAAAAGAGTATGAAAATGTTCATACGATTATTCCTTATTGCTGCAATTTTGTTTTTGGGAGAAACGCTGGCATATATTTTCAGGGGAAATTTAGGCACTTTTGATGTTATTGTTACAAGAGTTGCAAATCTTATGGTTTTTGCGATGAACATTGCCATGGCCAATACCTATGTCAGATACGTAATGTCCGTCTTTAATGACAGAAATATCGAAGTGAGCAGAAATTATGTGAAGCTTGCCAATATTTTTTCCTGTATAAATATAGTCGTTATTGTAGTGAATGTGTTTTATCCATGGATGTATTATTTTGATGAAACGAATTATTATCATAGAAATAATGCATGGTATGTTTATACTTTACTGATGCTGATTGTTATATTTCTGGGGACAGCTGTGGCCGTTAAGTATCGTAAAAATCTCGAGGTGCGTAGCTTCATTTCGATTATGCTGTTCTCATTTATTCCAATAATAGCAACAATCGTTCAATTATTTATATATGGAATATCAATAACAAATATCGGACTTGGAATAGGCGCATTCATTATGTTTGCAGCATATATGTATGACTGGTCCCATGATAATTCAGATCAGATGGAAAGCATAAAGAAAAGCAGAATCGATATTATTATTCTTTTCGTTATTATGCTGCTTAGTATGAGTGCTTCAATTATTGTAAGTGGTACAGTTATTCAGCGTGTATCAGAAGATAACTCGCAAATGCAGAGCGAGACAATTGCACAGATGGTTTCTGCTAAGATAGAAAACGAGTTTTTAAAGCCTATTACCGTGTCGCAGACAATCAGTCAGGATGTAAATATCAGGTCTTATATAGATAAGGATAGTAGAGAAGAGGCAGAAAAAGTTAAAGACGATATGACAGAGCTTCTTATATCTATTGGCAATGAATTTGATTATAAGATGGCATTTGTTGTTTCTGATAAGAATAGAGCATATTACACATATAATGGAATCAGTAAGTTCCTGGATATTGAAAATGACAGTCATGATATCTGGTACAAAGAGTATATGGATTCAGGGAAAAAATATGTAGTAAATGTAGACACTGATGAAGACGATAACTGGAGTCTCTCTGTATTTATAAATTATGGCATCCTTGATGAGAATGGAACGATTTTGGGAGCTTGTGGTGTCGGGGTTGATATGGAAGACCTTAAGAAAATGCTTTCACAATTCGAAGAAAAGTACAATATTAAGGTTGACCTCGTAAATCATGATGGACTTATACAGATAGACAGTGATGGAAGTACTATAGAGAATGAGTATCTCGATAATTCTTATTTTGAGAAGGTAAATGGTGATGAGTATTTTTATCAGATGTCCGATGGCAGCAGTCGCATGACCAGATATCTGGATGAACTTGACTGGTATTTAGTTGTGAAAGATTACAATCCGGTTAAAATTGATACGAATAGAATCCTTCTGCCTATCATTCTGATTTTTATTGCAGGTGTTTTGATAATGTCTGTGACATTTGTGATTATAAGCATTAGGGAAAGAAAAGCAAAGGAAGCTTATAACAAACGATATGTGGTATCGATAAAGGATGAATTGACAGGTTTATATAATAGACGAGGATATGAGGTTGATTGTGAAGCGATTGTTAAGGCTGGAAATATTTATGATTACAGCATTATTATGATGGACCTCAATGGTCTTAAAGCGGCTAATGATAATGTTGGTCATGAGGCAGGAGATGAATTGATCATTGGAGCGGCAAAATGTATGAATAATGCATTTTCAGGATTGGGAAATGTCTACAGAGTCGGAGGCGATGAGTTTGTAGCATTACTAAAAGGAACCAAAGAAAAAGTCTATGATGCAGTTAAATCATTTGATTATCTGACTGCAAACTTTAAGGGAAAACTTATTTCAGAACTTAGCGTTTCAAAAGGAATCGTAATATGTTCGGAACATCAGGAAGCTTCTTTTGATGAGATGAAAGCAATGGCTGACAAACTGATGTATGAAGATAAAGACGAATATTACAGAAGAACCGGTAAGGATAGAAGAAGGGTGTAGTGAGCAAGGTAAACATCTTGTCCTATACTACACAAAAAACTAAAACCCTCTGTATGATTTTACCCCTTTCGCTGGATTTACCAGTAAAAGGGGGATATATCAAGTACAGAGGGTTTTGTTTTTTTATTTTATGGTTTTCTTGCCCATGGCTTTCAGACAATTATTCATTGCACTTTTATATCCTGCAACAGGATTTCGTGGTGCGCCAACCATGGAATCTACAATCTGACCTTTTGAATTAACGAAGAAGGTTGTTGGCCAACCGCTGACGAGTGTAGATACATTAAACGGAATATTCTGATAACTGTTACCTCTTAATACTGTAAAGGTAAGTCCGTTGTTATTTACTATCTTGTTCAATCCCTGAGGATTGTCAGAAGCATCAAAACAGATAGCTACAATGTTTACATTTGAAGGAAGTGAAGCATATAACTGCTGAATTCCGGGCATTTCTCTTACACAATATCCGCACCAGGTTGTAAAACAGTTAACCATTGTGAGATCATAGTTTGCAAATTCAGCACCAGAGAACATTTTATTTGAAAAATCATATGCAGCAATCTTGGTGAAATCCATATTTTTACCGCCAGCAAGTTTTGATGGACTGGTCGGGACCGGAGTTGTTGCTTTATTGGAAGGAGCTTTTCCGTCTAACCTTCCTGAACGACCTTCCTTTTTGCCTGAAAGCATATAGTGAACATAGTATGATTTAAGGTCATTCTTATATTTCTTCTTAAGGTCAGGATAACGTTCCATATAAACATATACATTGAAATCTTCATTTCCCTGACGGCCTTCGCTCATTCCACATGTGATGAAATGATATAAGAGCTTTGCGTAATCAGTACCATATGCAGCTTTGACATCGGGGTACATATTCGCATAGAAATCGCTGTTGAATACAGCCTCATAATCAGTTACTGCCGGTTGCTTCTCAGCACTTAATGCATTGGCAGGCATGATAGCAATTATGCCAATGATGAGAGCCAGAAGTGTTGCTAACATTCTTTTTTTATTCATATAGACCTCCTTTTTACTGCTAAGTGCAGTGTTTTATTGAAATATAGGCAATATCCTTGATATTTTCTTTTATTATAGCTTAAAAGGATGATAAAATATATGTGCTTATGACGAAATGCCATTTTCGGTGACGAAAAGCAAATTCAAAGATGAAGCAGAAGGGTGCTCCATGTGACAAAAGAAGCGTCCCCAAAGAGGAAGTAGTGTAAATGAAAAAATATATAGTAATGGTATGTATATTTCTTTTGACTCTCACAGGATGTTCTAAAGTTGGTGAAACTGCAGAATTATTACCAATTCCAAAAGATGCATATCAAAAAAACGAATATTCTCTGGCGGAGGTTACAAAAGGTGATATCGAACCTGTATTAAAGTTTAATTTAAGGCCTCTCCAGGTAGAGCAGATATATTATTCAATAGATATCTCTGACGTGGAAATAGAAGAGATAAATGTCAGCGTTGGAGATCATGTCAGTAAGGGGCAGGTCCTTGTTTCCTTCAAGTCAGATGAGATACGAAGAAACATCATTAAATACGAAGCCGATCTTAAGCAGGCCGAGCTTCTGCTTGAACATTATGAAAAAC
The DNA here is from genome assembly GCA_024403415.1 of Lachnospiraceae bacterium. Classification (GTDB taxonomy): domain Bacteria; phylum Bacillota; class Clostridia; order Lachnospirales; family Lachnospiraceae; genus JAILLW01. The sequence goes on along the minus strand of JAKSRY010000003.1, from coordinate 8,215 downwards.
TGGCCAAGGTTGACACTCAGGATAAGGTATATACCGGTATGCGCCAAAAGGATATAGATAAGATATATGAACAGAAGCAGGAGTCCGAAGCAAATAAGAAGGCTAATTATGAGGTGGAAATCGGAAAACTAAAGGATGATCTTGCTATAGCAAAAACTTATCTGGAAGAAGAATATGCCAGACTTGCAAGCTGTCGAATCGTGGCATTAGAGGATGGTGTCATAACATTCATAAGTAAATATCTGGTGGCCGGAAATATAGAGCCGGGAATTCGACTTCTTGCTGAGGCAAGCGGACAAAACGGATATTCGGTATCGACTGATGATGATTTTGATTTTCAGATAGGACAAATATATACAGCAGAGGATGATGGTCAAAAATATGACATGATTGTCACTAATGTCAAGCCTAATGATGATGGTGGAAGATTTATTATCTTTGAGCCAAAGGATGTGATTATTGATCCGACAGAGGCACATGTTCTTGAATTGGAAATCTCAAAAGGAATATGGAAAGATGTTATAAGTGTGGATAAAAAGGCGGTGTATCAAAAGGAAGACGGAAGTGCATATGTCTTTCTGGTTACCGAAGATGGATTTCTTTTACCAAAGAAAGTAACAATAGGTGAAAGAGTAGATAACAGGATTATTGTTAAAGAAGGCCTTGAGGGTAATGAAAAGTTAGCAATTCGATAAAAATGGTGATAGACATGTCAAAAAAGAAACCTAAAAAGATAATACTTGTGCTGACAATACTTCTGTCCTTGATTCTTTCAGGATGTGAAGCAACGCGTCCCGTACCTGAACTTGAAAGTCCGGTACAGGAATCTTTTTCGCTTCGTCCGGTGGAGCGACGCAACATTGGTAAAATGCAGGTTGTTGTCGGTAATGTTGTGCCAACGGAATATTGTCATTATTTTAAGAAGATTACGGCAATCAGTGATTTTAAATGTGATATTGGTGAGTATGTAACTGAAGGTCAGGTGCTTGCTGTTGCTGACATAGAAAAACTGACAAATGAACTTGAAGAAAAGCAGGCCGAAAAACAGCTCTACATAAACAGGCATACGGTAAATAAACCTGCCTTTGATATTAAAATGGATATTCTCAAACTCGAACGGGAAGAACTCTTAAATCAGCATGATTATATCGGATACGAAGATATGCGTGTTCAGATAGAGGCAGAAGAAGAGAATCATGAATATGATGAGAAATTATATCTTTATATGATAGACAGATATGACAGAGAGATTGAAGAAATCCAAAAGCAGATTTCAGAGGGCAGTCTTATAGCAAAAAAATCCGGATATGTTACTTACATTAAGGATACTTCCAAGAATAATGTTGCAAACATCAATGAAGCAGTCGTCATAGTGGCGGATTTTGAAGATACTTATATTGAGGTACCAAGTCTGACATTATTCAATAATGTATATAAGGATTATACCTATAAGGCGGCCATGATTGATGGCAGTGAGACACCGATAGAAGCTTATGATTACACTCCGGAGGAGGTAGCTTTTGCAAAGGCTACCGAAAATTATCCAAATGTCAGATATAAAGTTTCAGATGGCAGGAAACTTAGCGCGGGTGAAACCATACCATTAATATTTAGGCTGAGCAGTAATCAGAACATATTAACTGTCGGACTTGATTCTGTTGAAACGGATGAAATGGGACAGTATGTTTATGTATCAACCGGGGATAATACACTTGAAAAAAGATATTTTGAATATGGGGCTTCGGATGATCATTATGTAGAGGTCATAAGTGGGCTTGAAGAAGGTGAACAGGTTTATTATAAGCAGGAGGTCGCAGCACCGGTTTCATATAAAGAATATACAGTAAAGCGAGAAGGATATACGCAGGAAGCTGAGGCAAAAAACTTTAAGACCGCGCAGGTTATAAATAAAGCTTTCCTTGCTCCGGTCGGAGGACTTGTAACCGGTATACTCAAAGATACAGGTGTTGAGGTCAAAAAAGGAGAAACAATCCTTATAATCGACAGTAACAGTGGTTCGGCGGTTATTAATGACTATGATAACAAAATAGAGCACCTGACAGTTGATTATATGAAGAATACTGCAGATATCGAAAGACAGATATTTGAGTCTGACTATTATCTCGAACGTGAGAAAAAGGAAAATAAAAGGCAGCTTCTTGAAGACAGAAAGCAGATAGCATTAATCAATAAGCAGGTTCTTGATCTTGAATATGAGCATTCAAAAAATCAGCTTATCAGGGAAAAGGAACGTATTAATAAAAATAACGACGGTTCCGGAAAAATAAGTGTAGTAGCAGAATCGGATGGTATTGTTGCAAAGAACTACGCAAAATCGGGTAAGGCAGTAGAAAAGAATGCACTTATAGTAACTTGTACCAAAGTTTCTGAGGGAGTTGCACTTATTACTTTCGGGTCGGATGTTACCAATATTCCGGCAATCGGAGCGGCGATTAATATAAGTGTGAAAGGAAAGGATGAAACTTATACCGGAACAGTTATAAGCAATGCATGGAATAATAAATGTTATGCATTTTCGGATAACGGGCGCCCCTGCATTTCAAAGGTGGAAAACGTTAAGAAGGAAGGACAGCTCCTTGTGATGCTTGATGACAAGGAATTCTTTGAGAATAATAAAGCAAAGGACTGTAAGGTAAAAATCGAGACCTTTAAGTCAGATAATATGATTGTCATAGATGGAAGCATGGTATACACGGAAAAAAACAAGACAACAAATAAGACAGATTATTTTGTATGGAAAAAGCAAAAGGGCATGCTTACCAAGCAATACATCGTTACCGGCAGAGAATTTGGAATCGGAAATGATTCCGTAGTTGTAGTGTTGAGCGGACTCGAAGAGGGCGATATCATTGCAGGAAGATAATGGAGTAATATATGTTTCGTTTTATTAAAAACAAAATTAAAAACAAAAAGCTTCTGAATTTCAGTCTGCTTACCGGTGTTGTTCTGCTGACTGCTTTTTTGTGTATTTATCCGATGTTCAGAGAAGGAAGTTTAAATAAGCTTCTTCGTTCTATGTTTGTGGAGCACATTGGCAATGAAGAAGAATACCCGGCAGTGCTTTCTAAAAATGACAGTGTTGTCAAAGTTGATGGTACTGAGGTGGCAGATATCATCAGCATGCTGAATTCTGATAAAGATAAATGGGGATCCCAAATCAGTATACCCATAGTTCAGAATCAGAAGGTAATCACATCAAAAGGTGGTGCTGCAGAAACATCCTTTGGTGAAAAAACAAGACTGGTGCTTTTGGGATATATACCTGATATGTATGAATACTCAGATTTGGTATTTGGAATCTCAGCAGAGGAAGCATATGAAAATGGGGATGAAACAATCAAACAGGCAATTGGTAAGGGGGCATATCCATGTGTGATATCTCAAAAGTGCATGGACAGTTTTAACCTTGTAATAGGCGAAGAATTAGAATACAAACCCAATGCATATGATGATTCGGAGACTGTTAAATTTATTGTTACCGGAATAATAGAAGAAAAGACAGAGGATAAATTCTTTTATCATAAGCCGCTTTCTGATTACTATGACACCCTGTTTTTGTCAGAAAAGGATTTCAATTCAGTTATAAAATCAAGTCCGGCAAAAACCATTGAATATACGAATTCGGTAATGATTGATTATTCTGTTATAGAGGCTTCTGATGCAAACGCAGTAAGTGGCAGGCTTAAAACAATAACGGAAGCGGATGAAAAGATAGAATGTAACTTTTCAGCAACGCTTGATTCTTATTGTGAACAGGAAAGTGCAGTAAGTGTAATACTGATTGCTTTTGAACTTCCGATTGTTTCCCTGCTGCTATTGTTTTTGTATATGATATCAAGCAGAATTCTTGAAATGGAAACGACAGAAATAGCAATGCTAAAGAGTCGCGGCATTAAAAGAGCAAAGATTATCAAACTCTATGTAATGCAGTCTTCACTTATAGCATTTGCAGGCTGCATAATAGGACTCCCGGCGGGCTTTGGTATGTGTAAGCTTGCTGCAAGTACCGATGCTTTTTTGTCATTTACCATGAAAGATATAAGCATATACAAACCTACTCCCATGATGCTTGTTTTTGCACTAGGTGCTTTTGCGTTAAGTGTTCTGTTTATGACATTGCCGGTAGTTGTTATCTCAAAACTGACAATTACCGAGAGAAAAACATTAAGGCTTACAGCAAATTCAAAACCGGTTTGGGAAAAGGTGTTCCTCGACATAATTCTGCTTGGAATTTCAGGATATCTGCTGTTTAACTACTACAGGCAGCAGGATGTAATGGCGGCAGACATTATCTCCGGTGGTGCAATTGATCCGGTGATCTTTATTGATTCTTCTTTGTTTATTTTGGCATGTGGCCTGCTTGTACTCAGACTTTCGGGTTATCTGGTCCGTTTGATATATAAAATCGGTAAGAAAAGATGGAAACCGGCAAGTTATATTGCTTTCCTGCAGATAATTAGAGGCGCAAAGAAGCAGGGATTTATTCTGGTATTTCTGATTATGACAATTGCTATGGGAATCTTTAATTCCAATCTTGCAAGAACTGTCAATGAAAATGTCGAAAACAGAACTACATATAATGACGGTGCCGACTTAAGAATAGAAGAGCGCTGGAAGATGACAGTGAAGAAGGTTGACTCAGATTATATCTGGAGCTATAAGGAGCCGGATTTTGAGAGATTTTCAGATTTGGGTGCTGTTTCTAAGACGAGGGTTATCATAGATGAAAATACAGATATTCTTGTGAATAAAAAGGTCGAAAAGGGCAATACACTTATGGCCATCAACACCAAAGAGTTCGGTGAAACAGCGATTCTTTCCGGAGAACTGAATGACAGGCACTGGTTCGAATACCTGAATGCTCTGGCAAAGGTTCCAGCAGGGTGCCTCGTAAGCAGAAATCTTGCAACGAAGTATGAACTCAAAGAAGGCGACAAAATAACTTATTCAAGATACACTCCTCTTGATAAAAAAGTGACGTATATCAGTGCAGAACTCGTTGTATGTGGTGTGGTTGATGCATTCCCGGGATTTGAGAGTACCTATTATGAACTTAGTGAAGGTGGAAGCCTTGAAGAAAAACAGAGATTTCTGGTGGTGGCAAACTATACAAATATAGTTAATAAATGTCATCAGACACCATACAGTGTCTGGATGAAACTCCCGCCACAGGCTGATGCTTCAAAAGTTATAGATGCGATAAATCAGAAAGGCTTGATATTAAAAGATACAATTAATCTTAGTGAGGATATAAAAAATAAGCAGGATTCTGCGATGATTCAGATAACAAACGGAATGTTTTCTGTGGGCTTTGTTATTTCCCTGCTTATATGTGCAGTCGGATTTCTGATTTACTGGATTCTGACAATAAGGGAGAGAGAACTGTTTTATGGAATATACAGGGCTATGGGAATGAGCATGAGAGAAATAGTCAAAATGCTTATGACCGAGCAGATATTCAGCTCGTTCCTTGCAGTGTTATCAGGCTTTGGAGTCGGAATGCTGACCACTGTGCTGTTTACAAAACTGCTTGCAACTGTATATTTGCCGCAGAAGCATAATCTTCCGATTGAGATGGTTATAAAGGGTTCAGATGCAGTAAAGATAGTTGCTATTATATGCGTAACGTTCTTATTATGTTTCGTTGTTATGAGAAGGATAATAAGAAATATGAATATAGCCAAAGCTCTTAAAATGGGAGAAGACTAAAAGACACTCGACTGTGAAAATGATTAAATGGAGCATACCGAAAGGTAATGATTATGGATTATATACTTGAAACAAAGAATGTAAGAAAAAGTTTTCCTATTGGCAATAGGGACACCATCGAAGTGCTTAAAGGAATTAACCTCCAGGTTGAGCGTGGAAAGTTAACAATACTTAAGGGAAGATCCGGCTCAGGCAAAACTACTTTACTTAATATATTAAGTGCGTTGGAAATGCCAACCGAAGGTCAGTATCTGTTTGAGGGTGAAGACGTTTCGGCCAAGTCAATGGCAGAATGTGAAAAAATCAGACGATATAAAATGGGTTTTGTTTTTCAGTCAGTTGCCCTCGTACCAATTCTTTCAGCATACGAAAATGTAGAGTTTGGACTTAAATTAGCTGAGTATAAGGGAGATAAAGATAAGCGAATTAAGGAAATACTTGGCATCGTAGGTCTTAGCAAAAGAATGGATCATATGCCTGCACAGATGTCAGGCGGTGAGCAACAGAGGGTTGCCATTGCAAGAGCTGTTGCCCACAAGCCGTCTATTATTTTTGCAGATGAACCGACGGGAGCATTGGATACAGATTCAGGTATTACCGTAATGAAATTGTTTAAGGATATAATCGAAAAAGAAGGAATTACTATCGTTATGACAACACATGATCCCAATCTTATGCAGCTTGGTGATGTGGTATATGAGATGGAAGACGGAGAGTTATCAAAAAATGGATAGAAATATTCTGACTTGTGATGGTCTGGTAAAAATATATAAAACAGATGAGATAGAGGTTCTTGCACTTCAGGGGTTGGATCTTGAGATTAAAGAAGGAGAGCTTGTAGCCATTATCGGTAAGAGCGGAAGTGGAAAATCGACACTGCTTAATATGATAGGCGGACTTGACAAACCGAGCGCAGGAAGAATATATGTCGATGACAATGATCTTTTTGCTATGACTGAGGCGCAGCTTGTTGATTACAGGAAAAAGACTGTAGGATTTGTCTGGCAGAATTCAGGACAGAATCTTTTTTCATTTCTGACAGCAGTAGAAAACGTTGAAGCATTGATGAATTTTGAAAAGGGCAATGCCAGAGAAAAGAGAAAAAGAGCACTTGAACTGCTTAAGATGACCGGAATTGATCATAAAGCAAATTCTCTTCCAAGCCAGATGTCAGGTGGTGAACAGCAACGGGTTGCAATTGCCGTAGCATTGGCAAATAATCCGAAGATTCTGTTGGCGGATGAGCCTACGGGAGCTGTTGATTCAAAGACCTCAAATATGATACAGGACCTTTTCAGGAAACTGAATAAAGATCTCAATCTTACCATCATTATAGTTACGCATGATATAAGTCTTGCAAATAAGGTATCCAGGGTAATTATGGTATCGGACGGAAAGATAAGCACGGAAAAGATTATGAAGGAGGAATACCTTCATAAACTGGATGAACTTACGACCGAAAACTTAAACAAGGTAGAGGCTCATGAGGAATATTCGGTTATGGATAAGGCAAGGAGAGTGCAGCTTAGCCAGGAAATGCTTGAAATGGCCGGTATAGAATCAAATAAAGTGAAGGTGACGGTAGAGGATGGAAAGATTGTAATCTCCAGGTAGCTTACTATTAAAGGACATGTTTTTGTGTTATAATATATTGCTGTTATTTGCAGCAGAGATTGTTTTTACTAATATTTATCACACGTTAGGTATTTAAGAAAGGAAATGTGGATATGACAAAAATAGATATTTTTTCCGGCTTTCTCGGAGCTGGAAAGACCACACTTATTAAGAAACTTTTAAAGGAAGCTATCAACAATGAACAGGTTGTTCTTATTGAAAATGAATTTGGACAGATTGGTATAGATGGAGGCTTTCTTGAGGAAGCAGGCATTGAAATTAAGGAGATGAATTCCGGATGTATCTGCTGTTCGCTTGTAGGAGATTTCGGAACCTCACTTAAGGAAGTACTTGATACATATCATCCTGACAGAATTCTTATCGAGCCTTCTGGAGTCGGTAAGCTTTCGGATGTTATGAAAGCAGTTAAGGAAGCTATAGATGAGCATGAGGTTATTCTTAATTCGGCAGTGGCAGTGGTTGATGCCTCAAAAGCAAAAATGTATATCAAGAATTTTGGTGAATTCTTTGTTAATCAGATTGAGCATGCAGGAACTATTATCTTAAGCAGAACCCAGACTGTCGGCAAGGAAAAACTTGATCAGGCAATTGCGATGATCAGAGAACATAATGCTAAAGCAACTATTGTAACTACACCATGGGATGACCTTGATGGGGTAGATATCCTCGAAAGTATTGAGGGTGCAAAGGACCTTGAAAAGGAACTTATGGAAGAACTTAAAATGGACAGTCACGACCATGAGCATCATCATCATGATCACGGTCCGGACTGCACCTGTGGATGTCATGACCATGACCATCATCACCATGATGAGGACGAGCATGAACACCATCATCACCATGATGAGGA
>JAKSRY010000029.1 GCA_024403415.1 Lachnospiraceae bacterium | reverse complement strand
GCATGGATGGAATGTTATCACAAGACGAAATAAATGCTCTACTTTCCGGAATGGACCTTTCAGGTGGCGGAGATGCAGCTCCCCCGACTGATGATGCAGCAGCCCCGGAAGCTGCGGGCGGTTCAGAACCGCAGGCAGCCGGCGAAATGGGTGTTGCAGAAATTGATGAGTCCTTACTTTTGCCAGAAGAAAGAGATGCCATTGGCGAGATTGCTAATATAAGCATGGGTTCTTCGGCAACAACATTATATTCACTGGTTAACAGAAAAGTTAATATCACAACTCCAACTGTTTCTCTTGCTAACTGGCAGACAGTTATTGCTGATTACGAGAAACCCTGTGTGTTTATACAAATCAGATACACCACAGGTCTTGATGGATCGAATATCATGATTCTCAAGGAAAATGATGTTAAGATTATTACCAATCTTATGATGGGTGGTGACGGAACAGATACCAGCGGAGAACTTGGAGAGTTACATCTTAGTGCGATATCAGAAGCAATGAATCAGATGATGGGTGCTTCAGCTACAAGCCTTTCGACGATGCTTGGCAAGATGATTGATATTTCACCTCCGGATGCATCTCTCATAGACTTGAGAACCGGAGATATAAATGATCTTTCAGCATTTCTTCAGGGAGTATTTGCTAAGATTTCCTTCAGAATGCAGATTGATGATTTGGTTGACTCGACGATCATTCAGTTGTATCCTCTTGATTTTGCAAGAGAGTTATATAATACATTTTGTGGTCCTTCAGAGCCGGAACCTGCGAGTGCTCCGGAACCTGCAGCTCCTGCTAGCGCTCCGGAACCTGTTCCTTATGTTCCACCGATGGCAGAGCAGCCGAGTCCGGCGGGCACACCTCAACCGGGAATGCAGCAGATGCCTCAGGGAGGAATGCCTCAGCAGGGTGTGCCACCTATGGGGTACCCACCAATGGGATATCCGCAGATGGGTTATCCACCGATGGGTTATATGCAGCCGGCACCACAAATGAATGTTCAACCCGCACAGTTCCAGGCTTTCACACCGGATTATTCGACATTGCCAGGAGCAGAAAATATCGGTATTATTAAGGATGTTCCTCTTGAGGTTACCGTAGAGTTGGGAAGAACGAAGAAGTCTATTTCAGATATTTTGGACTTTGCACCCGGTACTATTATTGAACTTGATAAAATAGCCGGTGAACCAATAGATGTACTTGTTAATGGTAAGTTTGTTGCTAAAGGCGAAGTGGTAGTTATTGAAGAAAGTTTTGGTATTCGTGTTACCGAAATCATAAATTAAGGAGAAAAAGAATGGCAAAGAATATTTTAATTGTTGATGATGCAGCTTTTATGCGTATGATGATTAAGGATATCCTTTCTAAGAATGGATATAATGTAGTTGGTGAGGCTGAAAATGGTCTCAAGGCTTTTGAAAAGTATACAGAACTGCATCCTGATCTTGTACTTATGGACATTACAATGCCTGAACTTGACGGTATTGGTGCATTAAAGAAGATTAAGGGATCAGACCCTAACGCACTTGTTATTATGTGTTCAGCAATGGGACAGCAGGCTATGGTTATTGAATCAATTCAGGCCGGAGCTAAGGACTTTATTGTAAAACCTTTCCAGGCTGATCGTGTACTTGAAGCTGTTAAGAAGGTTGTTGGCTAATTTGGATTAAACAATGGATAGTGTATTTCAATTCCTGACAGTTTTATTATTGTTTGTATTTGTGTTGGTTATTACTTATCTTACCACCAGATGGATTGCAAAAGTTCAGCGGGGACAAATGGCTCCGGGGGCTAATCTTGAGGTGATGGAGACTCTGAAAATAACCGGTGACAAATATATACAGATTGTTCGTTCGGGAAATAAATACCTTGTAATTGGAATCGGCAAAAATGAAATCAGTTTTCTTTCAGAGGTTGATGAAGCTGATTTGATTTTTAAGAATTCAAATAGTAGCAAGCCTGCTTCATTTGCATCCATTCTTGAAAAATTCAAAAAGAAGAATGAAGAAGCATCTGAAGATGATAATAATTCCGAACATCCGGATGATGAAAATCAGACGGATGCTGATTAGGATGTATTCATGAAGAAAATAATGACTATAATATGCCTGCTGGTAACGGTGGGCATGTTGTGTATATTGCCATCATTTTCCGTTAAAGCTTATGCAGCACCGGTAATCCCAACAGATCCTGCAACCATAGACACGAATCTTACGGGAGAGACTACAGAACAGACGAATATTGAAGAACCGGGCTCAGCTGATTCGCAGGAAGATTTGGCTGAACTGAATATTGCTAACAGCTTAACTGTTACCGCGCAGGGCGGTAATGGCAGTGTTAACGGAACACTAAGAATTCTTATAACACTGACGCTGATTGCTCTTGCTCCGACTTTGTTGATAATGTTGACAAGTTATACAAGAACAATCATTGTTTTACATTTTACAAGAGCTGCACTTAACACCCAAACAGCACCTCCTAACCAGGTATTGCTTGGGTTAGCGTTGTTTTTAACCTTCTTTATCATGAGACCGACTATTATGAAGGTTTATAATGATGCAATTGTTCCTTTCGATGAGGGCAGGATAACTCAGGAAGAATTTATGGATACAGCAATGGAGCCAATCCGAGAGTTTATGTATGGTCAGACTCAGAGTAAGGATGTAAAGCTCTTTCTTGACATAAGCAATACAGAATGGGATGGTACTCTGGAAGGAATTCCAACAGAAGTACTGATTCCGAGTTTTATTATAAGTGAATTGAGAACAGCCTTTATTATAGGCTTTTTGATATATATACCATTCATTGTTATCGATATGGTAGTGGCCTCGGCGCTTATGAGTATGGGTATGATGATGCTGCCGCCCACGACAATATCTATGCCATTTAAGATTCTACTGTTTGTATTGGCAGACGGATGGAGTCTTATTATTGGAAATCTTGTCAAAACATTCTACTGACCGTAAGGTCAAGGGTATGTTTCCAAGACCAATATCATTCGTTTATACGTGTATAGAATTAATCGGATGAGATTGTTGCTTCTATTATAAATTTGAGAAAGGAAATAGTATGGGTATTGATGAGGTAACCGCTATTGCGTCGGATGCTTTGTATCTGATTATTAAAACAGCGGCTCCGGTTCTTTTAATTTCATTAATCGTAGGCCTGATAGTAAGTATCTTCCAGACCGTTACTTCAATACAGGAACAGACTTTGACATTTGTGCCCAAAATCATTGCTATTTTCCTTGCACTGATTCTTCTTGGTCACTGGATGCTAAATAACATGTCAGGATATATGGAAGATCTTTGGAGTAATTTTTCAAGGTACATTAAATAAGAGAAATGCTTGATTATTCATTTACATATCAGGAATTAGAATTATTTATAGTGGTGCTGATGAGGGTTGCCAGCTTTATTTTTGTGGCACCTTTCTTTTCTATGACTAATACTCCAACAAGAGTTCGTATTGCACTTAGTTTATTCATCAGCATTATTATTTATCATATAATTCCACATGATCCCTTAAACTATTCAACTTTAACAGGATATTTAATCATTGTACTTAAGGAAGTGGTTACGGGACTGATTATTGGACTCGGCTGCAATCTTTGCACAATGATAGTCAACTTTGCGGGGCATATTGCAGACATGGAAGTAGGACTTTCAATGGTTAATCTGTTCGATCCTGCAACGAGACAGAACACTTCAATTACCGGAGTTTTTTATAATTATTCCATATTCCTGATGCTTATTATTTCAGGAATGCATACATATCTTATTAAAGCATTTACAGAGACATATACACTTATTCCGATTGACGGACAGGTGTTTCATTCAAATAAACTGATGGCAGGAATGCTGGGATTTCTGGCTGATTACGTTATTATCGGCTTTAGAATCTGTCTTCCGATATTTGCTACCATGATAATCCTTAATGCAATTTTGGGTATTCTTGCCAAAGTTTCACCACAGCTTAATATGTTTGCAGTTGGTATGCAGATTAAAGTTTTGGTTGGATTGGGTATTTTATTTTTATCATCGATAATGTTGCCTGACGCGGCCAGTTTTATTTTTGAACAGATGAAACATATGATGGTTACTATGGTTGAGGCCATAAGTTAATTCTTTTTAACATTGTACCGGGTGATGATTAATGCTATTAGAGTATAATCTGCAGTTATTCGCTAAAGAAGGTCCCGGCGGGGAAAAAACAGAAGAACCCACAGCGAAAAAACTGGAAGATGCCAGAAAAGAAGGGCAGGTGGCAAAGAGTAAAGAGGTTGCCAATGCAGCGGGAATTCTGAGCATGTTTCTGATTATAAAATTGTATATTGGAAGTCTTGGAACAGATTTTCTTGGTATTTTCAGTTCAATGTATGGACAGATTCCGTCTACTATACAGAGAATTAATGGAAATACTCCCTATTCTTCCGTAGTGGGAATGATCAGTTCTGCGGCTATTAGGACACTGCTGATGCTGCTTCCGTTTTTCCTGACAGCATTCGCGGTGGCTTTTGTGTGTGATTTGGTGCAGGTTAAATGGAAACCGACAGGAAAAACATTACAGCCCAAATTTAGTAAACTAAATCCTCTTAATGGATTTAAGCGTATATTTTCAGTTAACTCATTAGTTGAGTTGGTTAAATCTTTGCTTAAAATTCTGTTGGTAGGATATGTAGCTTATTCTTATCTGGTCGAGAGAGCATCAGATTTGTATGTACTTTATGATATTTCAATTAAACAGGCTATAGGTCTGATTGGGGAAATAGTAACAGATCTTGGCATAAGAATAGCAGCGGTTTATGTCATTATTGCAGCAGCTGATTATATTTATCAGAAGCGCAAGTTCAATAATGATATGAAGATGACAAAGCAGGAAGTAAAGGACGAATACAAGAATCAGGAAGGAGATCCGGCAGTCAAGGGTAAGCAGAAGCAAAGAATGCGTGAGGCTTCGATGCGAAGAATGATGCAGGAACTTCCAACCGCGGATGTTGTTATCACAAACCCGACTCACTATGCGGTTGCTATTCGCTACAGACGTGAGGAAGAAGATGAGGCGCCTGTGGTTATTGCAAAAGGTGCAGACTATCTGGCGCAAAAAATCAAGGATGTTGCAAGAGAGAATTCTGTTTATATTATGGAAGACAAGCCGCTGGCAAGAATGCTGTATGCAACGGTTGAGGTGGGACAGATGATACCGCCGGAACTTTATGAATCAGTTGCAAATGTGCTTGCTTTTGTATACAAAATGGAAGGAAAAATATAAAAGACACGATATAAAAGTCTTTATGGATTTTACTTATACAATATAGAAGAAAGGAGGATGAGAGCATGAATATTAAGAAAGCGGATGTCGGAATAGCGGTTTACGTCATTGCGGCGTTTGTTATGATGATTATTCCAATACCCTCAGGATTGCTTGATGTTTTGCTTGCAATTAACATTGCAGTTGCATTTACTATCCTGTTCGTAACAATGTTCTCAGTGGAAGTTCTTGATATTTCATTCTTCCCAACAATCCTTCTTTTTACAACCATATTTAGGATTTCACTTAATATTTCATCAACAAGACTTATTTTGACAACAGGTGATCCCGGAACCGTAGTTCAGACCTTTGGAAGCTATGTAGGTGGAGGAGACCTGATAGTCGGACTTATTGTCTTTGTCATCCTTCTGATAGTTCAGTTCATGGTAATCAATAAAGGTTCCGAGCGAGTAGCAGAAGTTACTGCAAGATTCACTCTTGATGCTATGCCCGGTAAACAGATGGCTATTGATGCTGACCTCAATACCGGTGCCATAGATGACGCAGAGGCTAAGAGACGAAGAGATAAAATTCAGGAAGAATCATCATTTTTTGGTTCAATGGATGGTGCTGTTAAGTACGTTAAGGGAGATGCAGTTGCCGGTCTGATTATCACAGCAATCAATGTTATCGGTGGTATTGCAATGGGTACAACCCGTGGTGGTCTGGATATGTCAGCCGCTCTTGACAAATATGTAATTCTTACCATTGGTGATGGTCTTGTATCACAGATTCCTTCATTGCTAATTTCTTTATCAACAGGTATTCTTGTTACCAAGGGATCAAAGGATGCAGATTTCGGTACAGTACTTGTAAAACAGCTTTTTGGTCTTCCCAAGGCCCTGTATATAGTAGGAGCTATTCTGGCATTATTGGGAATAGTAACTCCTTTGCCAACTATTATATTCCTTGCGCTCGGGCTTACCTTTGTTCTTGTAGGACGAGCAGTTAATGCACATATTGAAACTTCTAAAATTGAAACTGAAGCGAGCGTCGAGGAAGCTGAAGCTGAAGAAATACGTCAACCGGAGAATGTCAATTCTCTTTTGCAGGTTGACCCGATTGAACTTGAATTTGGATATGGTATTATCCCGCTGGCTGATGTTAATCAGGGCGGAGACCTTCTTGACAGAGTGGTTATGATTCGTCGACAGGTTGCACTTGAATTAGGTACCGTAGTTCCTATTATAAGACTTCGAGATAATATTCAGCTTAATCCAAATCAGTACATTATAAAAATAAAGGGTATTCAGGTTTCGGAAGGCGAAATACTGTTTGATCATTACATGGCAATGAATCCGGGATATGTTGAGGAAGAAATAATGGGTATTGAAACATTCGAACCATCATTCCATCTTCCGGCAATCTGGATTACAGAAGGGCAAAGGGAAAGAGCGGAATCACTTGGATATACCGTTGTTGATCCTCCGTCAATAATAGCAACGCATCTGACAGAAGTAATAAGACAGCACATTTCAGAACTTCTTACAAGACAGGATGTTCAGAATCTTGTTAATAACCTTAAAGAAACAAATCCGTCACTTGTTGATGAACTGTTGCCAAAACTTCTTGGACTTGGTGAAATTCAGAAGGTATTGCAGAATCTTCTGAAGGAAGGAATATCAATTCGAGATCTTCTGACAATTTTTGAAACACTTGCTGATTATGCAACAACAACAAGAGACACGGATATTCTTACTGAATATGTCAGACAGGCCTTGAAGAGAGCCATATCAAGCAAATTCTTTGCTCCTAATGACATGACAAGCGTTGTTACAGTAGATCCCAAGCTTGAGCAGGAGATTATGGGAGCTGTAAAACAGACTGAAACAGGATCATATTTGTCACTTGATCCGGATAGAACAAGGGCTATTATTCAGTCAGTGGGTGAAGAAATCGAAAAACTTGAAAATATGGGTAAGAATCCTATTGTAATAACTTCACCAATTGTGAGATTATATTTTAAGAGACTGACCGAAGATTATTATAAAGATCTGATAGTTATCTCTTATAACGAAGTAGATAATAATGTTGAATTACAGTCTGTGGGAATGGTGACAATAAATGATAATTAAAAAATTCCAAGGCAAAACAAAAGAAGAAGCATTAGAACAGGCCTATACGGAACTGGGTCCTAATGTTGTTGAAATGAATACAAGAACCGTTAAGAAAAAGGGGATTTTTAGTTTTCTTAAGCCTCAGATGATTGAGGTTACTGTTGCACTTGAAGAGGAACAGGCTGTGCGCCCTCAGACTTCTGAAATTGTAGAGGCAATTGCAGGAGTGCGACAGGTCGCAGAGAAGACTCTTATTAAGGAAGAAAATGAGAAGGCTATGAGTGATATTGTTCATGAGGGAGTTAAGTATACTCCGTCAGCAGCAGGTACTCTTGCTTCTCAGGTTGCAGCTAAATCTAAGGAAAATTCCTATAAGCCGATTGCTTCAAATGATACGAATGAGTCTGAAAAGATTAAAACCGAAATTACAAAGCCTGCAACTGCATTGGAAAGACTTAGCGAGAAAAAGACAGACAACAGTGTTATTGAAGAAAAATTAGACAGTCTTCATACCATGCTCGAGGCCCAGCTTCAGAAACCGGATGAATATGCCGGAAGCACTAAAGATAATTCGGAAAAAACTGTTTCAGAAGAGGTTAGTAAGTTTGTTAAGATTCTCTACAATACAATGATTGATAATGAAATCAACGAAAAATATGCCAATCAGATTATTGAAGAGATGGAGAAGAATGTTAAGCCAAACACTCCTTTTGAAATGGCTCTGGGTAATATTTATCAGAAGATGATATTAAAGTTTGGAAATCCCGAGGTGATAACACCTGCTGCAAAGGGACCCAAGGTTGTATTTTTTGTAGGGCCAACCGGTGTTGGAAAAACAACTACAATTGCAAAAATAGCATCTAAATTCAGTGTTGAAGCACGAAAGAAGGTTGCACTTCTTACTGCTGACACATACAGAATTGCAGCAGCAGAACAGCTTCATACTTATGCCAATATTCTTGAGATTCCATTTAGAATCATATATGCAATCGAAGAAGTGGAAAAATCTCTGACGGACTTTAAGGACTATGATTATATCATGGTAGATACAGCGGGACATTCACATCATAATGAGGCCCAAAGAGAAGTTATGAATGGATTTATTCATTCGGTAGACGGACTTGCTGAGAAGGAAGTATTTTTAGTTTTGTCCTCAACTACAAAGTACAGAGATTTATTAAGTATTGCTGATACTTATTCAGCAATGTCGGATTACAAACTTATTTTTACCAAACTTGATGAAACAACAACGCTTGGTAATTTGCTGAATATTAAATTACATACAGGGGCTGCTCTTTCCTATGTTACCTGTGGACAGAATGTTCCGGATGATATAGAAGAGTTTAATCCTCAAAAAACAGTTAAACAGCTCCTGGGAGGAAGAAGATCGTAAATATGGATCAGGCAGAACAGCTTCGCAATATAGTAAAAGCGGAAAATATTAAAAAACCTTCCAGACCGCTGGCGCGTGTCATTACGGTTACAAGCGGAAAAGGAGGCGTTGGAAAATCAAATACAGCGATTAATCTGGCCATTCAGTTCCGTAAAATGGGACAAAGAGTGATTATTCTTGATGCAGATTTTGGATTGGCCAATATAGAGATTATGTTTGGAGCAGTGCCCAAGCATAATTTGTGTGATCTTATTTATCAAAATAAAAATATCAAAGAAATTATAACCTGGGGACCCGGAGAAGTAGGCTTTATTTCAGGAGGCTCAGGTATAGCGGGGCTTTCGAATCTCAGTAGGGAATATTTGGTTTACATAATTCAAAACCTTGCAGAACTTGATGCTATTGCTGATATAATAATTGTAGATACTGGAGCCGGTATTTCAGAAGCAGTTCTTGAGTTTTTGGTTGCAAGCGGTGAGATAATACTTGTTACAACTCCGGAACCTACATCAATAACTGATTCATATTCGCTTCTTAAAGCTCTAAATTCACATCCGAGATTTGTGAGAGAATTATCTGAAGTTAAAATGATTTCGAACAAGGTTTCAAATAAAACAGAAGGTCAGATGCTGTTTAATAAACTGAATGCAGTTGTGGCCAGGTATCTGAAACTGCCTATAACATTTTTGGGTTCAGTTCCGGAAGACCAGCAGCTTTCAAGAGCTGTTATGCAGCAGACACCGGTTTCTTTACAGACTCCGGGGGCAAAATCATCTATGGCTTATGAAGAAATAGCCAGGAAATTAATGAATATGAATACTGAAAATGTTGCACCTAAAAGAGGAATGGCAGCATTCTTTAGTCATATAGTAACCGGAAAGAAAAATAGTTAATTCGGAGGAAATTAATGTTATCTGATTACATATTACCAGGAAATAAAGTAGAAATTCAGGCAGTTGAAAGAGTGAAGCCGGCTAATGCCAGTGAGGGCAGAAAAACCTATTCTTCACAGGTAAGAGACATAATGTCTGATGATCAGGTAGAAATTCTGATGCCTTTTGAGAAGACAAAGATAGTTCTGCTACCGGTCGATGCAGAGTTTGAACTTTATTTTTATACTCAACAGGGACTGTTTCAGTGCTTCGCAAAAGTATTAGACAGATATAAAGATGGAAATCAGTTTGTTCTTCTTATGGAGCTTACCAGCAATTTAAGACGTTTTCAAAGAAGAGAGTATTACAGACTGAGTTGTGCACTTGAGATGAATTCCAGACTGCTCGAAAAGGAAGAAGAAGATGCTTTCAATAAAAATGATGAGGTGGTTCTTGTGCCTGGGCTTCCACTTAAAAGGTCTGTGGTAGTAGATATTTCCGGTGGAGGATTGAGATTTATCAGTAATTACAAATATGAAGAAAATTCACATATTTGTTGCAAATATAACCTTATTATTGATGGCGTGAGTAAAGAGTACACACTTATAAGTAAGGTATTAATGGTTAAAGAACTTGAAAATAGGCCGGGTGTCTTTGAACACCGAGCTCAGTATGTGGATATTGATACATATGAGCGTGAGGAGATTATCAGATTTATTTTCGAAGAGGAAAGAAAACACAGAAAGCGCGAAAAAGGCTTATAAACTTAATATATTTTTGTTACGATGATTACTTTGCACTTATGTGAAGAATTGATTGTGGTATAGTATTTATAAAAATAAATAAAGAAGGCATTTGGAATGATCAGTACAAGAAGAAAGATAGTAGCAATTGCTTCTTCAACAGGTGGTCCCAGGGCTTTACAGGAACTTATTCCGTTGCTTCCGGCCAACCTGAATGCACCGGTATGTTTAGTCCAGCATATGCCAAGTGGGTTTACTGAGGCGCTTGCTCGAAGACTTGACCAGATAAGTCCAATTAGTGTAAGTGAAGCCGTGGAAGGTGAATCCATTGAAAAAGGTCATGTATATCTGGCTCGAGGTGGTAATCATATGATTTTGAACAAATCAAGAACGACGACTGTTATTGGGTATACAGATGCACCTCATCGAGAAGGTGTTAAACCTTGTGCAAACTATATGTTTGAATCTCTAATGGATTGTGATTATGATGAAGTAGTTTGTGTGGTTTTGACCGGTATGGGAGCGGATGGAACTGAAGGAATTACTAATCTAAAAACGAAAAAGAAAGTTTCCATTCTTGTACAGTCTGAAGCCAGCTGTACGGTGTATGGTATGCCAAGAGCTGCTGTGAAAGCGGGACTTGCAACCGAAGGAATGGAACTAAAAGAAATTGCCAAAGCAATAATAGAAAAAGTGGGGGTATATTGAGTATGGATGTCACACAATATTTGGAAATCTTTTTAGATGAAACAAGAGAACATTTGGAATCGTTAAATACAAATATTCTTAATCTTGAACAGAATCCTGAAGATGAGCCTACAATTAATGAAATATTCAGAGCAGCACATTCATTAAAGGGTATGGCAGGAACCATGGGCTATAAGCGCATGCAGGATCTGACACATAACATGGAGAACGTTTTTAACGAAATCCGAAATGGAGCAATGAAGGTTTCTTCTTCATTGGTTGATACTCTTTTTCAGTCGCTTGATGCGCTTGAGGAGTATACAACTAACATCCAGAACAGTGGAGATGAAGGAGATAACGACAATCAGGCAATAATTGATACCCTTAATGATTTTCTTAAGAATAAAGGCGATGCTCCAAAGAAGGAGGAAGCTCCAAAAGAGGCAGCGGCCGAGGCTCCAAAAGCGGATGAAAGTAAAGAGGCTGCTTCTGATAACTCAGATGGTAATAAGTGGAAAGATATAGCTATTGGCGAGACTGAAAGAACTGTTATTTCAGCTGCTAAGGCAAGCGGACAGCATGTATATGGATTTACCATATACATTAATGAATCATGTCTTCTTAAGGCGGCCAGAGCTTTCCTTGTATATAAGGCTCTTGAAGAAAAGGGTGAAATAATAATTTCTAATCCTTCTGCACAGGATATTGAAGATGAAAAATTTGATTTTGACTTCAGTCTCGTTGTTATTACATCATCACCTATGGATGATCTTGTAATGGCAGCAAGAAATGTATCTGAAATTGAAAGAGTAGTTGCAGGAGAAGTTGAACTTCCTGCCGTAACTGAAGAAGTTAAGGAAGCTGAAAAGACTGTCGAAAATGCACCTGCTGTTGCTGATAATAAGCAGTCACAGGCTGCTGCTTCAAAGCCAGCACAGTCAAAGACAGGTGGTAAGCCTGTTGTCAACAGAACCGTTCGTGTTGATATCGAAAAACTCGATGTTCTTATGAACCTTGTATCCGAGTTGATTATAGCGAAGAACTCACTGGTATCTGCTTCTGTTTCTGAAGGAGTTTCAGGAGTAGGTTTCAATCAGCAGATAGAATACCTTGAGAGTGTAACAACCAATCTTCATGAATCTGTTATGAAGGTTCGAATGGTTCCTATCGAATCAGTTGTATCTAAGTTCCCTCGTATGATCAGAGATCTTTCTAAGAAACTTGATAAGAAGATGGAATTATATATGACAGGTGAGGAAACAGAACTTGACAGAACTGTTGTTGATGAAATCGGTGATCCTTTGATGCACTTGTTAAGAAACAGTGCCGATCATGGTCTTGAATCTGCAGAGGTTCGTGCTCAGCGTGGTAAGCCGCCTGTTGGTTCTATTTTCCTTGATGCATATCAGGATGGTAATAACGTTGTTATCGAAGTTAGAGATGATGGTAACGGAATTGATGTTGAAGCAGTTAAGAATAAGGCAATCGAAAGAGGTATCGTAACTCCTGAACAGACAGAGAATATGACAGAGAAGGATATTATCGGACTTCTCTTCAATGCAGGATTCTCAACAGCCAAAAAGGTATCTGATGTATCGGGAAGAGGAGTTGGTCTTGATGTTGTTAAGTCTAAGATTGAGTCATTAAGTGGTGAAGTTGAAGTTAGTTCAAAATATGGTGAGGGAAGTGTATGGACAATCAGACTTCCTCTTACACTCGCGATCATTCAGGCATTGATGGTAGTTGTTGGTGGTGAAAAGTACGCTATTTCACTTGGAAGTATTCAGACTATTGAAAATGTTTCACCAAGTGATATTAAGTTTGTTCAGAATGAAGAAGTTATTACACTTCGTGGTCAGGTTATTCCTATTATTCGTCTTGATAAGGAACTTGGATGCGTTTCATCAAAGAGACCTGATGAGAATATGATTGTAGCGATTGCGAAGAAGGGTGAAAAACTTGCAGGTCTTGTTGTTGATGAATTGATTGGACAGCAGGAAATCGTTATTAAGTCACTTGGTAAATATATCAATAAGAGTCGTCTGATAAGCGGTGCAACAATTCTTGGTGATGGTGAGATAGCACTTATTCTTGACGCTAATGCTTTATTCTAGATAGGGGGATAACCGATTATGGCAAATGATGTTAGAGTTATTGATAGCGAATATGCAATAGATGAGGGCACCAAAGTTCAATACATAGTTATTAAGCTTGGTGATGAGCAATATGGAATAGATATTAAGTATGTAGACAATATTGTAAGAATGCAGAGTATTACAAGGGTTCCTCATGTAGCTGATTACATTAAGGGAGTTATTAATCTTCGTGGTGTTGTTATTCCTGTGTTGAATTTAAGATTAAAAATGCATCTTGAGGATGTTGATGATACTGATGCTTCTAGAATTATTATTCTTAAGCTTGAGCAGTATGGACTTATTGGCTTCATTGTTGATGAAGTTAAGGAAGTTGTTACTTTAGGTGAATCACAGATTGAAAAGACTTCATATGACGGTACAGAAGACAAGCAGATATTTGTTTCTGCAGTAGGAAAGGTTAATAATGAACTTATTTCTTTGCTTGATATGAATGTTGTATGCAGTGAGAAATAGTGGGGGGAACAATGGCTGAGCTTAGTATGGAACAATTAACACATGAATATTTCGATGTGTTAAAGGAACTTGGAAATATCGGAGCCGGAAATGCCACAACTGCATTAGCAGAATTAATAAACTGCAAGGTTGACATGATGGTTCCACAGGTTAGACTTCTTGAATTTCAGGAACTTGGAGAAATAATAGGTGGTGAGGAACAGATACTGGTTGGCATCTATCTTCAGGTTGAGGGTGATATAAATGGTAGCATGATGTTCACACTTCCGCAGGAATCAGCACTTCACCTCGTTAATAAGCTTATGAGTGGAATGCTTGGGATTCCAGAACGTCCAATTGAGGAGATGGAATTTGGTGAGATGGAAGTCTCTGCCATGAAGGAAGTAGGTAATATTATTACAGGAGCTTATCTTAATGCTCTTTCAACTATTACCAATATGATGATTTACCCTTCACCCCCGGATTTGGGAATTGACTATGCAGGTGCCTTATTAAGTGTTCCTGCTGCCGAATTTGGAATCTATGGTGATAATATTCTCTTAATTCAGACAAAGTTTTCAGATGATATAGATTTGGACGGATATTTTATTTTAATTCCGGATATGGATTCATATCAGAAGATTTTGCATGCGTTGGGTGTTATGTAGCAGGTGTCATTTGAAAACGGAGAATTGTTATGAGTGAAATTATTAAGGTTGGTATGGCCGATTGGAAGGTCTGCGCTGGAGACGATGGACTAACCACATTGGGTCTGGGCTCCTGCGTTGGGGTTGCAATAAGGGACCCTAAAAGCGGAATAGGCGGATTAGCACATGTTATGTTGCCGGACAGTACACAGACTGCTTCCAATACGAACAGAGCTAAATTCGCAGATACAGGAATAACTGATATGGTTGCTGAAATGGTTAAGCGAGGAGCGAACATTTCAAACATGGTTGCAAAGCTTGCTGGTGGAGCACAGATGTTTGCATTTGGATCAACTAAGTCAGACATGGGCAGAGTTGGTGAAAGAAATGCGGCAGCATGCATGGCAAAATTAAAAGAATTGAAGATAAAAGTAATTGCTTCCGATACCGGTGAAAACTATGGTAGAACAGTTATCTTTTATCCTAAGACAGGTGTATACACGATTAAAGCAGTTGGAAGGCCGGAGAAAGAAATATGAAAAAGGTTAAACTCCTGGCACCTTTCGTTGCTCTTCTGGCAGGAGCAGTTTCTTTATTCATAATGCTTAATTTTGAATACAGACTGAATGATTTGCTTCTGTATCTACTTGCAATAATCGTTATTTTCTATATTCTTGGGGTTATGATTCAGGGAAGAATTAATAAGTTTATAGAAAAGAATGAAGAATTAGAAAAACAGAGAGCTGAAGAGGAAGGAACTGTGATTGAGAAGGAAAATTCTGATTCTGAGGATGGAGAATCGGATGATGATTCCACGGAAGATGAGGAATCCGATGACGAGTCAGATGCCTTCAGAATGCGATAGGTTCAAATCAGCTGGTGATATATTATCGCCTATTATCAGTGTTTGAAATAGTTTATATTTTTTAACATTATAATTGAAAAGGTGTTTTTTTTATTATGAATGAGACACAAAGAAGAAAGCTTTGGATGGATTATACCCGTACGAAATCCTCTGAAGCAAGAGAACAGCTTATTCTCGAATATGCGCCACTTGTAAAACTGGTAGCAGGAAGATTAAGCATGTATCTTGGTTACAATGTTGAATATGAAGATTTGTGCAGTTATGGCATTTTTGGTTTGATAGATGCCATTGATAAATTTGACTCTATGAAGGAAGTCAAATTTGAGACATATGCCAGCCTAAGAATCCGAGGATCTATTCTTGATCAGATAAGGAAGATGGACTGGATTCCAAGAACAATCCGCCAAAGGCAGCGTCAGATTGATAATGCAATGAAGGAGATAGAGGCTAAAACCGGAAGACCGGCAACAGATGAAGAAATAGCCGCTGCTCTTGGAATTTCTAATGATGAGTATGTTGAGATGCAGTCTCAAATGAAGGTTACACAGGTTGTTTCACTTAATGAGTTTATGGAATCCGGAGCCGAAGTTCCGGGAGAGCAGACAACTCAGTACAGATTTGAAACACCGGAGGAAGCACTTGGCAAGGCTGAACTTAAGCAGAAGCTTATGGAGGCACTTAAACTGTTAACAGAAAAGGAACAAAAAGTAGTTCTGTTATATTATTATGAAGAACTTACGTTAAAAGAAATCGCAAACATTCTTGAGGTTTCGGAGTCCAGAGTTTCACAATTGCATACCAAAGCAATACAAAAGATGAAAACTAAAATGGGCAGTTATATGGGGGTATTTAATTCATGAGTAATGGGTTCTTTCAAGTAGGTTTTACACCGGGAGGAACTATATTAAAATTATTCAGGGCAACAGAGGGTGATACGGAGATATCAGCCAAGGAAATATCAGATTTTTTATCTTCAAAGCATATTTTGTGCAATGCTTCAGCGATAAGTCAGGGGATTGCTGCAATGCTTTCAAGTGGAAAGCCTGATCATATGGTTCTGATTAACAAGGATTATTTGTCAGAAATAGAAGAAAGTTATACTCTTCGTGCAACCTCTGACAAAATGTCTCTGATAGCAAGATTCTATCCACCTTCCATGAAAGGAAGAAGATTAAACGCTGATGAGTTTATCAATGACCTGACGGTAAAGGGTGTGAAGTTTGGAATCGATGAGGATGCTATCAGAGCTTTTTTTGCTAAGCCTGTTTATTGTACGGATGTTGTCGTTGCAAAAGGAAGAGAGGTCGTTCAGGGAAAACATGCATTTGTGGAATATTTCTTTGAAACAGATCTGAGTCAGAAACCTACGCTTAAAGAAGATGGTTCTGTTGATTTCTTTGCACTTAATACTTTTACTCAATGTAAAAAAGGAGATATCTTAGCAAGACTGCATAAAGAGGTACAAGGCAAAAATGGTATGACTATATTTGGAGAGCCTGTTCTTCCCTTGGCAGTTAAGCGAAAAGCTCTTAAATACGGAAGAAATCTTGTATGTTCGGAAGACGGACTGGTTCTTTCAGCAGGTGTTGACGGCCAGGTATCGTTGGTAGATGAAAAGGTATTTCTTACAGATGTGATGGAACTGGATAATGTTGGTCCATCTACCGGAAATATTGATTTTGAGGGAAATATAAGAGTTCTGGGGAATGTTTCGGAAAATTTCTCGATTAAAGCCGGCGGAAATGTCGAAGTTCGTGGTGTAGTTGAAGGCGCCAGTATAGAAGCCGGAGGAAGTATTACCATTGCCAGAGGAATGAAGGGCATGGGAAAGGGCGTTCTCCATGCAGAGAATAATATTATTGCCAAGTTTTTCGAAAATGCCGAAGTTCATTCCAAAGGATATGTTGAAACAGAGTCAATTCTTCACAGTCAGGTATTTGCCGGAACCGAGGTAATAGTTACCGGTAAGCATGGTTTCATTACAGGAGGGCGTGTAGTTGCAACCAATCTTGTAAGAGCAAAGACTATCGGAACAGATATGGGAGCCAATACGGTTATTGAAGTTGGAGCTGATCCGAAAATTAAGGCTAGATACCAGGAATTGCAGAAAAATATAGCAAATACCGGAAAGATGATAGAAACGGCCAGACCACAGATTGAGAACTTTATGAAGAAAATGAAGAGTGGTGCAACCTTTTCACTTGATCAGAAAATGTATTTCCAGACAATGCTTACTGAGGATAAGAAGCGAAAAGCAGATATGCAGGCGTGGACAGAAGAACTGGATAGTATGCAGGATATACTTGAAAGTACCACTGAGGCACTGGTTGAGGTGACTGGAGATATATTTGTCGGTGCAAAAATAGTTATTTCTGATGCATCGATGATAGTAAAGAATACCATGACTTATTGTAGATTCAAGAAGGTTAATGGTGAAGTAAGAATGTCTGCGTTGTAGCATCCGGATAAATAATAGTTTCTGTAATGTAACAGCTTTGAAAGTATAGGTGAGATATATGACTATTTCGAGAGTGGAACTACAGGGGCAGACAATGCGTACCCAGGATTTCACATCAATAAAACATAATGAAGATGCTGCTTCTATGGTTCAGCAGAGCAATGTGAGTAGGCAACGTGACAAAGCTGTTGATAACAGACTTCATCAGGTTAATGACTCTGAACAGGCTGATAACCGTCAGAAAAAATTCGATGCTAAGGATGAAGGATCGAATGCTTACTATGGTGATGGCGGAAAAAACAGAGCATCAAAAAATAAAGATGGACGTGTGATAGTTAAAGGAAAACAGCAAGGCGGTTTTGATTTAAAAATATGACGATAGGGATAATATTACTTGTTCTGGGAATAGCAATTTTTGTACTTAGTTTTCTGCTCCCGGCAAAAAGTGAAGAAGAAAAAGAAATAGAGTTCAGTGAAGACCTTATTCGTGACATGGTTGGAAAAGAGGTTGAAGGAGCAAAAAACCAGCTTAATGATATTGTGGATGAGACAATTAATTATGCCATGGAGAAGACAGAACGCTCAATAGACAGACTTACTAACGAAAAGATGATGGCAGTTAATGAATATTCCGATACTGTTCTTACAGAAATTAACAAGAATCACAAAGAAGTGGTGTTCCTGTATGATATGCTGAATGATAAGCATGAAAATCTGAAAGATACTGTGTCTGAAATTGATAAAAAGGCATCTGAAGCAAAACAGGCTGTAATGGATGCAAAGATTGCCGCAATGGAAACCACAGAGCAGATTGAGGTTGCAAGGGAGCAGGCAATGGAAGCAATTCCCGCATATGGTGGGGAAATAAAAATGTCTGCAATAGAGAGACTTAAGGCATCGCAAAAATCAAGGACTGATTCTGATGAAGATAGCGCAGAGACTGTTGCTTTGGATGAAACAGACAATTCTTTCGAACCTTTTTCTTCAGAAAAACTTCAAAAGGTTGAGGTGGTTGCCGAAAAACCATCCAGAAGAAAAAGAACCACGAAACCTAAAGTTCGAGAGGAAGCGGTGAGCTTTTCAGAGGATTCAGACAATCGTGTCGGAGGAGAACTTGATATTATTCAAAGTGAAACCGATGGCAATCAGAATATAAGAAAAGAAGGCCCGAATCTTAATCTTGGAACTGATGGAGTGGGGCAAACTCTTGGAGGACGAAATAACAAAGATAAGATTCTTGAACTCCATGAGGCCGGAAAATCTAATGTTGCAATTGCAAAAGATTTAGGTCTTGGAATCGGAGAGGTTAATCTTGTTATTAATCTTTATGAAGGAATGTAGATGCCGCTATATCTGTTTATGGTGTTTAACGGTGATAAAATACCGTTGGTATCTGCATGATTATAGTTTAACTTGAAAGAGATTTTACAATGAATTTGAAATACTACCTTAGAGGATTAGGTATAGGAATCATAGTTTCCGTTATTATTATGTTTGTAATCTCACTCCAGTCAGATAATAATTCCATGACTGATGAAGAGATAATTCAAAGAGCACGTGAACTGGGAATGGTTGAAGCCAGTGAAACGCTTGCAAGCATTAATACCGGTGTTACTGCAAATAGTGGCGAATCTGAGGGCTCAGAAGAACTCGGAGAAACAACTGACAGTGAATCATCAGCCGATGAGGCTGCAACTGTTGAACCACCGGAAAATGAATTTCTTGACGGAGTTGAGCAGCAGTTGGATGAAGCTGAACAGCAGTTGGAAGAAATTCGAAATAAGGACAATGGTACAGGTGAGGTTTCGGAAAATACATCAGCAGCCTCGGATGAAGAAGTAAAGGAAACAGCTTCAAACAGCCAGGCTGAAGAAAAGAAAGAAGAAAGTAGTAAGCCTGAAGACAAGCCCAAGGACGCTAATAAAGAAGAAAATTCTACGGAAACAAACATTGAGGAAAATAACACAGAAAATAACTCATCTTCTGAGAATAATAATAACAGTAACAAGGATGTTGTAGTTCTGAAAGTAAACAGAGGTGACAATTCATATGATATATGCAAGAAGCTTCAGGCATTAGGTGTTATTGATGATGCTAAGAGTTATGATTCTTATCTTTGCAGAATTGGCCTTGACAGATATATTTATGCCGGTGAGTATTCTATTCCCAAGGGAAGCTCGGATGAAGAAATAGCTTTTTTACTTACAGGTAAGAGAGGTTAATAGATTAAAAAATAGGATTCTTCGTATGAAGAATCCTATTATTTAGTCGGAGTGACAAGACTTGAACTTGCGGCCTCTTCGTCCCTAACGAAGCGCTCTACCACCTGAGCCACACCCCGAAGTATGAACACGTTTCAAAACGCAAGATTGATTATATATGTTTATTGATAATAAAGCAAGGATTTTTTGAAAAAATGTTAAATCGTGATAATTTCAATATTTTCAACTATATAAAGAAAGAAGAATATATAGGCTCGATGGATGGAATGAGATATATGCTGCGAAAGGCCGGAGATGAAATGGAAGTGGTTATCTGGCCGGAGCCATATTCTTATGCACATACATCTGAAGATCTGAAGATTAAGAAAATGTTTCCATTTTCAAATGACGGTGTGCTTGAGGCCTGTGATTATCTGAATGAACAATATATTTCACAAAAAGAATTATGGGAACTGAGTAAAAAATATTGAAAAGAAGCTACCATTTGATGTAAAATATCAATTGATTTTTATTTGGAGGATAACCGATATGGCTGCACCTTTTATAAATGGAATGGTTAACAGAGAGGTTTCTTTTTGCCGTGTTCATTCAATAGAGGCAAAAGATAAGCTGGAAAAGCTTCTTTTGGATAATAGAATTTCATACTTTGTTGAATGGAAAGAGTATTCATTTATTACGAAACTTTTTAACCCTAAAGTTAAGAATTCGTTTGTTTTTAAAATAAATGAAGAAGATCTTGCAAAGGCAAGATTACTGGTTGCAGGTTCTTCAGATGTCGAAAATGGAAGTGAAGAGACAGAAGTGGCTGAATAAGCCAATGTTTGTATACTTTTTATCTGTTAAATGTTTAAAATCCCTTGCATTGCAGGGGATTTTTTGATATATTTTTATGGTTGTGACTAATAAACACGCAGACTGGATGTAGCCGGTGCCCTAATGCTCGGGGTGGCTAGTAAAATTCCACTGCGGAAGATTAACCAAATGGAGGTAAAGACATGAGCGTAATTTCTATGAAACAGTTGTTGGAAGCAGGTGTTCATTTTGGACATCAGACAAGAAGATGGAACCCTAAAATGGCTCCTTACATCTTCACAGAGAGAAACGGAATCCACATTATCGATCTTCAGAAGACAGTAGGTAAGGTTGATGAAGCTTACAGAGCAATCTTCGAAATCGCTGAACAGGGTGGAACAATCCTTTTCGTTGGTACTAAGAAGCAGGCTCAGGATGCTGTTAAGTCAGAAGCTGAAAGATGCGGAATGTACTATGTAAATGAAAGATGGCTTGGTGGAATGCTTACCAACTTTAAGACAATTCAGTCTCGTATCGAAAGATTAAAGAAGATTGAAACAATGTCAGAAGACGGAACATTTGATGTTCTTCCTAAGAAGGAAGTTATCGAACTTAAGAAGGAATGGGAAAAGCTCGAGAAGAACCTTGGCGGAATCAAGGAAATGAAGAGAATCCCTGATGCTATTTTTGTAGTAGATCCTAAGAAAGAAAAGATTTGTGTTCAGGAAGCTCACGCACTCGGAATTACATTAATTGGTATCGGTGATACTAACTGTGATCCTGAAGAACTTGATTTCATCATCCCTGGTAATGATGATGCTATCAGAGCCGTTAAGCTTATTGCAGGAAAGATGGCAGATGCTGTTATCGAAGCTAACGAAGGTGCTGAAGCTGTTACTGCTTCTGATGCTAATGCAGATGCTGAAGCAGAAGCTACAGATATGGAAGAAGTTGCAGACGCTGAATAATTCGCAATATTATTTCAGTAGATTACTTATAAATATATAGGAGGAAATAAAAATGGCAAATATTACCGCTGCAATGGTAAAAGATTTGAGAGAAATGACCGGTGCCGGAATGATGGATTGTAAGAAAGCCCTTACCGAAACCGATGGAGATATGGATGCTGCCGTAGAAGTACTTAAGAAGAGCGGTGCTGCTAAGGCTCAGAAGAAGGCATCAAGAATCGCAGCTGAAGGTATTACCAAGGTTGCTGTTGACGGAAACAAGGCAGTTGTTGTAGAAGTTAACTCAGAAACAGACTTCGTTGCAAAGAATGCTATTTTCCAGGAATTCGTACAGACAGTTGCTGATAAGGCTATCACAGTAGATGTTGAAGCAGCAGGAGATGGCGAAGATGTATGTTCTATCCTTGATATGAAGGCTGAACTTGAAGATAAGACTCTTGTTATCGGAGAAAAGCTTTCTATCAGAAGATTCCAGAAGGTTTGTGGCGATGTTGTTGCTACTTACATTCATGGTGGCGGAAAGATTGGTGTTCTTATCGCTGCAAACGGAGCATCAGATGATGCTGCAAAGGAAGCTCTTACAAACGTAGCAATGCAGGTAGCTGCTATGAGCCCTGAATATATCAGCAGAGCTGATATTTCAGATGAAGCTTTGGCTAAGATTAAGGAAATCACAATTGACAGTGCATTGAATGATCCTGCAACACTTCCTAAGCCAATTCTTGCAGATTTGTTTGCTAAGGCTTTAGACGGTGTATGGACAGCAGAAGATAAAGAGACATATGAAAAGGAAAAGAACAACAAGTACTTATTCAACTTCCTTTCAGATGCTGCTAAGGCTGCTTTAGCAGGACTTGCTATGGAAAATAAGGCTGCAATCGTTGATAACAAGATCTTCAGCGGACTTGTTGAAGGACGTATCTCTAAGCAGATTAAGGAAATCAGCCTTCTTGACCAGACATATGTTAAGGCTGAAGACGGAAAGCAGACAGTTGCTCAGTATCTTACATCTGTAAATAAGAATATCGTTATTACAAAGATGGTTCGTTTTGAAGTTGGTGAAGGAATGCAGAAGAAGAACGAAGACTTCGCTGCTGAAGTTGCTGCACAGCTTGGCTAATCAAAGAAATGATCTTTTTATAAAGATATAAAGAAATAAAAACCTTGTAGATTGACTTTGTCAGTCTGCAAGGTTTTATTTTGTTATGGCGACGAGGAAAATCGACTGTATGCTTGCATGCAAGGAGATTTGACGACCGCTAATCAAAGATGCTACTCGCAAAGCGTGTTGCATCTTTGTTATGGCGACCTTGCAAAGCGTGTTGCATCTCTGTTGTTACTAAAGAGATTAATTACCTGTTTTCATACAAGAATTTAAATCAACCGAAAAAACAAAAAAGTATGCAATACTGTATTTTTTTCATAAAATAATATAGTATAATATAGATAACATGATATTAGGATTTAGTTGTGAGGTGCTTATGGCAAATAAATCTTTTAGAAATAAATTAAAGAAAATGGGAATTATTGGAACAATCTCTCTTTTTCTTGCAGGATGTGGAAAAGACAATTATGATCCTGGCAATAATGTTCCAGTGGCAATTTATGGTCCACCTGAAGGACTTGAGATAACGGTTTCTCCTTCACCGGATGATTATTTTGATCCTTCGGAGAATGAGATTAATGATGTATATGGTCCGCCAATTGAGGACTGGGAGGATGATGAAAATTACGATCCTCGTGAAAATGAGATTCCGTGTGTATATGGTCCGCCGGAATCGTTTGAAGATGATGGCCCTAAATAATGTGTTAATGAGCAACAACTATGGTGCTTAATTTATTAATAAATTAGCTGTTATAGTCAAATATATACATGACAGGTGTTTGCTATGGGGATTAATTCAAGACTTAATAATAAAATAAAGCTTAAGCATATGAATATGCTTGCCAAGTATAGAAAGAAGCTACGGAAAAAGCCGCAGCTTCATTCTTTGTTTATCGAAATGACAGGATTATGCAATGAACATTGCCGACATTGTGGATCTTCCTGTGGAGATTTTGAGGTGAAAAATCTTTTGTCAGGTGATGAAATACGTGAAGTGTTGGACACTGTTGCAGAAGATTTCGATATATCCAAGGTGCAATTGGCAGTTACAGGCGGGGAACCTCTCCTTAGACCTGATTTCTTTGAAATAATGGAATATGCCAAAAATAAAGGCTTCAGGTGGGGGATGACCAGTAATGGTATACTTATAACTCCTGAAGTGGCTTCGAAACTTCGGAAGGCAGGCATGGGAACTGTTTCAATATCTCTCGATGGACTTGAACAGAGCCACGACTGGTTTAGGCAGGTTGAAGGCAGCTACAGGAAAACAGTTGCGGGAATTAAGAATCTTATTAACGAAGGTGGATTTAAACATATTCAAATAACAACCGTTATACATAAGAAAAACATAGATGAACTGCCTCTTATGTATGAAACATTCAGACAAATTGGTGTGAGATCCTGGCGTGTTATTAACATAGAGCCAATAGGAAGAGCAAAGCTTATGCCGGAATTGCTGTTATCAGCTGATGAATATAAGAGAATGTTTGATTTCATCGAAATGATGCGTTATAAAGATAAGAGTTTTGAAGTGACATATGGATGCTCGCATTATCTTGGTGTCGAAAGAGAGAGGGAGAGCAGACCATGGTATTTCCTGTGTAATGCGGGGGTGTATACAGCGAGCATTATGTATAACGGAGATGTTGGAGCCTGCCTGGATATTGAAAGAAGGCCGGAAACAATTCAGGGAAATATAAGAGAGAGAAGATTCTCTGATATTTGGAATAATGAATTTAAGATATTCAGAACAGATTATCGAAAATGCGGGGAGTGTAAAAATTGCAAGGAATATAAATTCTGTGCAGGAGAATCATATCATACATGGGATTTCGATGAGATGAAACCACAGATATGTATGAAGAAACTTATCGAAAAAGATTAGCTATTGTATGTAAACATTTACAGATGAAGGATTTTGAAACTCTATTATGAAGACTAAGAATCATTTTATTGAATTATTGCGATTTGTGTTCTGTATGGTGATAGTATTTCATCATAGCGGATTTCTTGCTGCCACACAGGAAAGGAATTTTCCTTTTAAGAGTGCAGGATTTTTTGCCGTTGAATTTTTCTTTATTCTGACAGGCGCTTTGGCAATGAAGCATATACGAGAGGCAAATGGCAGAGAAAATCTAAAAAGTTCTGACTCCAATGAAGAAGCTAAAACTAATAAGAATACAAATTTATTGGCAGAAGCACCAATGAAGTATTCTCTCGTATACACAATTAACAAGCTCAAGAGAGTATTTCCTTATGCTATGTGTGGAATTATTCTTTCATATATCTGGTACTTTATTTCATGTGATTCAGGACTTGGCTTCAAGGACAAACTGCTCGGTGGATTAAATATAGTGTATGAACTGCTGTTTATTCCAATGACAGGTGTTATGAAAGTGGGACTTGAGTCTTTTATGAACGCACCGCTTTGGTATTTGTCGGTTATTCTTATAGCATTGCCGCTGATATTGTATATGGCAATAAGGTTTAAGGATTCTTTTGATAATTATATTTCAATAATTGTGCCACTGCTTTTACATGCATATCTGATTAATCTGTATGGTAGTATTGGCAACTGGGGAACATATACAACGGTTGCATATTCAGGTGTTATAAGAGGTCTTGCCGATCTAATGCTGGGATGTCTGGCTTACAATTTATCGGTGAAAATAGCAGAGTCTAATAAAATATCGCGTGCAATTCTAACTCTCTTTGAAATTGTCATGTATGCTTTCAGCATATACACATTTACAACCAATGTGGATGGCTATGTATATGAATTTGCAATTTTGATTTTGGTCGTTGCAATTGCAATTAGTCTCAGCGCTAAATCTATGACGGCTAATCTAAAAGGATATGTCTTTAGCCATCTTGGAGCGATAAGTCTTCCGATATACTGTCTGCACTGGCCGGTATACAGATTTATTACCTTGTATTGTCCCAATATTGATTATGTTACAGGTGTTATTGTAGTGATTGCGGTTTGCGTAGCACTTTCTGAAATTTTGATGATACTGCTTAAGGGCTTTGCGGCATTAAAAATAAAAGAAAATGTCAATAAGCAATAGTAGAATTAAGGTATAAAAATATGAACTCAGTTAATTTTGAACAGGATGTTGAATTTGAATATGGATTTGATCAGCTTGAGGTAGCTGATATTGTGATTAATGCTGTACTTAAGGAGGAAGCATGTCCAACGGAATGTGAGGTTGAACTTTTGCTTACCGATCCTGAAACTGTTAGAGAAGCAAATAAAGAATATCGTGATATTGATAAGACGACAGATGTCCTTTCTTTTCCTAATGTGGAATGGGATGCTCCGGCAGACTATGAATGTGAAGGATTTTTAGATGAATATCTTATAAATCCGGAAACAGGAAAGCTTATGCTTGGACAGATTGTATTAAATGCTGACAGAATTGTTTCACAGGCTAAAGAGTATGGACATAGTATTAAAAGAGAGTATGCTTTTTTGATTGCACACAGCATGCTGCATCTTCTTGGTTATGATCATATGGAAGAAGCTGAAGCGCATGTTATGGAAGAAAAACAAAAGACTTATCTTAACAATATGGGAATCACCAGATAATCGTGACACTCAGTTTATCTATTTTTAATATTTTCTTTATACTTTTTCTATGGAATTCCGAGAGCAAAATATTATAGTAAGAATATGTAAGATATGTTAAAATATTTGTTGCGCATTTTACATGCTTATAAATTATTAATCAATGAAAGTTTTTATAGGAGGAAATTGTTATGAAGTTAGTTCCATTGGGTGACAGAGTTGTATTGAAGCAGCTTGTTGCTGAAGAAACAACTAAGTCAGGAATTGTTTTACCCGGACAGAATAAGGAAAAGCCTCAGCAGGCAGAAGTAATCGCTGTTGGACCGGGTGGGGTAATTGATGGTAAGGAAGTTAAGATGGAAGTAAAGGTTGGAGATAAGGTTATTTATTCCAAGTATTCCGGAACAGACGTTAAGCTTGATGATGAAGAGATTATTATCGTTAAGCAGTCTGACATTCTTGCAGTTATTGAATAATTATTAAAGGAGAGTGTTTTATTATGGCTAAAGAAATAAAGTACGGCGCTGAAGCTCGTGCAGCTTTGGAAAAAGGCGTTAACGCACTTGCTGATACAGTAAGAGTAACATTGGGACCTAAAGGAAGAAATGTTGTTTTGGATAAGAGCTATGGTGCTCCACTTATCACAAATGACGGTGTGACCATCGCAAAGGAAATCGAACTTGAGGATGCTTTCGAAAATATGGGAGCTCAGCTTGTTAAGGAAGTTGCAACTAAGACAAATGATGTGGCAGGTGACGGAACAACAACAGCTACAGTTCTTGCTCAGGCAATGGTAAATAACGGAATCAAGAATCTTGCTGCAGGTGCAAATCCTATTATTCTTCGTAAAGGTATGAAGAAGGCAACTGATCTTGCTGTTGAAAAGATTAAGGAAATGTCAGCTCCTGTTAACGGAAAAGAGCATATTGCCAGAGTCGCTGCAATTTCAGCAGGCGATGACGGAGTAGGACAGCTTGTTGCAGATGCAATGGAAAAGGTTTCCAAGGATGGAGTAATTACCATCGAAGAATCTAAGACAATGCAGACAGAACTTGATGTTGTTGAAGGTATGCAGTTTGACAGAGGATATATTTCAGCATATATGGCTACTGACATGGATAAGATGGAAGCCAATCTTGTTGAACCATATATTCTTATTACAGATAAGAAAATCTCAAGCATTCAGGATATTCTTCCTATCCTTGAGCAGATTGTTCAGTCAGGTTCACAGTTACTTATTGTTGCTGAAGATGTTGAAGGTGAAGCTCTTACAACACTTATTCTTAATAAACTCAGAGGAACCTTCAATGTAGTAGCAGTTAAGGCTCCGGGATATGGTGACAGACGTAAGGATATGCTTCAGGATATCGCAATTCTTACAGGTGGTACTGTTATCAGCTCTGATCTTGGCCTTGAACTTAAGGATACAACAATAGACCAGCTTGGACGTGCTAAGTCCGTTAAGATTCAGAAGGAAAATACTACTATTGTTGATGGTAATGGAGATAAAGATGCTATTGCCGGAAGAGTAGCACAGATCAAGGGTCAGATTGAAAAGACCACTTCTGATTTTGACAGAGAAAAGCTTCAGGAAAGACTTGCCAAGCTTGCAGGTGGTGTTGCAGTTATCAGAGTTGGTGCTGCTACAGAAACAGAAATGAAGGAAGCTAAGCTTCGTCTTGAAGATGCACTTGCAGCTACTAAGGCAGCTGTGGAAGAGGGAATCGTATCCGGTGGTGGATCTGCTTATATTCACGCATCTAAAGATGTTGCAGCTTTGGCAGAGAGCCTTGAAGGTGATGAGAAGACAGGTGCTAAGATTGTTCTTAAGGCGCTTGAAGCTCCTTTGTTCTATATATCAGCCAATGCAGGTCTTGATGGTTCTGTAATCATTAACAAGGTTAGAGAATCAGCTGTTGGTATGGGATATGATGCTTTACATGATGAATACGTTGATATGGTTAAGGCCGGAATTCTTGATCCTGCCAAGGTTACCCGTTCAGCACTTCAGAATGCTACAAGCGTTGCATCTACATTGCTTACAACTGAATCGGTTGTTGCTAACATTAAAGAAGAAACTCCAGCAATGCCTGCAGGAGGTGGAATGGGCCCCGGAATGTACTAAGTCTCCGGTGAACATTTAAATCTGCATTTTCGCGAAAGTTATGCCTGATAGACAGGCATATAACCGATTCGGATAAATATACAGGTTAGAATTAACAGAGCGTATCTCCTAATTTTATAGGTGGTGCGCTCTTTTTAGTTTGCGCGCCATGGGCGCGCTCTAACGGGTGCAAGTCCCGAACACGCCCAGATAGTGGGAAGTGTATAGCTGAACAGCAAGGGTGTCTATCGTGAGGTGGAATCTGAAGGAAGCTGTAAGCAAATCTCTGGTCCGACGGACAGAAATCACATATAAGGCTAGGCTACGAGAGATAAGTTGGCTAAAAGCAACAAAGTCTAATAACTATCACTTTTGTAGTAGCAGAGTAAATGTGGCGGATATATGGAGAGAAAGAGCGTGCACCTTAAGCGTGGAGGTCTCACAGAGGTTTCATTAGCCTAGTAATAACGAACTGTGAGAAGTCAGCCGAGCCCATAGTAGTGAAGAAGTCTCTGTAATGGAGATGGAGCAAAGGGGCGAACAATCAATAAGTTTGAGTATGTCTCGTATTGCAGAAGAGATAACA
>JAKSRY010000028.1 GCA_024403415.1 Lachnospiraceae bacterium | reverse complement strand
TGGATGATGAAAGACTCATATCTGAATATGGATTTAATGATGAATTATTAAAAACGCTGTCATATGTGCGTGATGAAAAATATTAATATAATTATTTACCGCTCGGACCTTTCTGGAGAGCGGTGCACCCATGAATGACAGATTGGCTGCGGAAAGGAGAAAATATGGGAATAGCAGGTATAGGTACTTATAGTAGTACTAGTTTCTATTATGCAATGGCTAATAGAAGTAAAAACAGTAATGTGGGGAATGATTCCGCTTTTGGATTTCTTTTTGAAGCTGATAGCGAACAGACTAATGCGGCTACCACACCAAATAAGACAGGAGTAGCTACAACAGGAGTTGCAGGGGCATCAAATGTTGCCTATTCCAGATGTATTACTGCCAGTATTAGGTCAGAAGAACTCTTGGCCTCTGAATCACCCAATGGAGAAATGATTTATTCTTACAAGGCTAGTGAGCAAAGTTTTAAAATCTGGATTAATTCAGATGGCTCAAATAAGACATATTCTATTGAGGGAATGGATAAGGACGGACAACCTTTCACAAAGGAATTTGATCCTTATGATGTGGATCCAGAGTGCGCAGATTTTCCAGAGTTTGCAGCATTATGTATGTATATTCAAAATACAGATGAAACAGCGGACATGCTTGCAAATGAATATTTTGCTACAGATGATATTCTTGAAAAATGTGACTACTTGGATAAGATGCAGGGATTCTCTATGGAGGGTATCTTTGAGAAAACTCAGTCCATGATGGATAACATAGACAAACTAATGGCTACCCTTCATCAGATTACTGGTATGAGGAATGATATTAATTCTTTCTTTGAACCATTTTTCACAAAGTATCTGGTTGAGGATGTTGATTTAAGTGATTATCCTGATATTGCAGGTGCAATTTCTGAAGAATTATCAAGCGAAAAGATAGCTGAAGAGAAGGAACCTGAAGAGGTTGTTACTCCGCTCGGATTTGGCTTTGCTAATGCAGGTATGATGGGATATGGAATGAGCGCAGCACTTGTAGAAAAGCCTGGTTGTGATGATACGATAGTAAGAGTGAAAATAGCTACAGGAAGTGGAAATGAAGAAATAGATGTAAATCTTTCTAAATTTAATCCTAAAAATGCTACTGCTGTAGAGATGTTTGCATACTGCCAATATATGGATGCGACAGGAGAGGGTGTTAATAGTAAGTGGGGAAGCTGGAATGCAATGAAGGGTATTTCCTCTTCGTATGATGGATGTGATTTTGGCTCTCTTGACAATATCATAAACAAAAAAATGAACTGGTCAGAGAAGCTAGCACAGTCACAGACTAGTTGGATAGATCCGAAAACAAATGAAATCATAATGAGCCCTGTAGATTTGATTAAAATGCTTGAAGAATCGTATAAGCTAACAGCGCAGGAACTTAAAGAAGAAAAAGACTGGCGTGATATGTCAGATGAAGAGTGGGACAAGATGCTTGAAGGTATTGATAAATATATCGATGCTTTTAAGGAACGCTTGCGCCAGATGAAGGAAATGCAGGAAGAGGCTGCCCAGAAAGCTGCTTTGGAAGCGGATGCAGGAAATGAAGCAATTGCTGCTTCATCAGCTGCTTTAGCTGCAGCAAATGGATTCGAGGGTGGTACTTCCACAGATGCGGAGGATTCTGAAGGTGCTATGCCAACTGAAGAAGGTGATCATGAGAAGAACTGGACTAAAAAACTTGATACGGATGACCAGACCATTCTTATGACAGCAAAAGAAGCACAGAAAATGGAAAAAATGGCGCAGAGAAAAATAGAAGATATTGCAAATGATACTGAGTATAGTTCTTATGAGTACATTTCTGTTGTAGATAAAATAGAACAAAAAGAAAAGGATACCGAAAGTAAAAAAGAACCTCTTAGGCTGATTGCTGTGGATAGAAATGGTATCAGACTCATTAATGATGAAACACATGAATATGAGTGGGAAATCAAATTTAGTAGTGAGGAAGAGTATAGAAAAGCTACTAAAATTATGAACTGGGCCGGCAAAAATCCGAATATTCACTTAGGAGCAGCTGACAAGAGTCAGTGGCTAGAATTCCTAAGTGGAAAGATGAGCGAAGGTAATTTCAAAAACATCTTAAAGTCTCGGGAGGTATAAGTGATGAATGTAGGTGGAATATCTGGAAATAACGGATTTTATTATCAAAGTAAAGTATCAAATAATAATGTGGGCAAATCATTTAATGAAGCTATTAATGGTGCTGCTGGTTCGCAGACACCACATTTAATACTTCATAAGTCAGCTGAAGGTGACGCAGAAAAAACTCTTGGCTCATGGGCTAGTGCAAGAACGGGACAAAGTGTATCTGTTTGTCAGCCAGAAGATTTTGATCCTGCAAATCCTGTTTATAAAATCAAGATATGGGATAAGTATGATAATCTGGTAGAGGAAAGAGAAGTCGATATTAATAGTATAGATCCCCAAAGTGCAGATTCTTATGATATGTATGCTTTATCTGTTTATGGAGAAAAAAGTGGTAAGAATCCTAGCGCAGTTGGAAGCTTTATTTTCATGCAATCGGAGAGAGAATCACAACAGATATCGCAGAATGGTTCATATTCTTTCGACACAATAGAGAATTGGATGGATATTTTAAAAGACATCATAAAACAACAATATGATGTTGGTAATATGGATGGATATCTA
Organism: Lachnospiraceae bacterium; assembly: GCA_024403415.1. Lineage (GTDB taxonomy): Bacteria > Bacillota > Clostridia > Lachnospirales > Lachnospiraceae > JAILLW01. The sequence goes on along the minus strand of JAKSRY010000028.1, from coordinate 26,677 downwards.
AAGTTTAAGGGGTATTATGAGTTCTTGGAAGGAAGTAAGTGATGGCCGACAAGACCACTTGGGGACGGGGTTAGTGGCCCACTTTACGTAGCGAAAACAATGGACACCTAGGGACGGGGTTAGTGGCTCATTCAATAATACCCAGCATATCCTCAGGTAACGGGGCTTCAAAATGTAAAAACTCCCCACTTACGGGGTGCGTAAACGCTATAGAATCGGCGTGCAGAGCCTGACGGTCCAGAGAATCATCGTCAGGATTATATAGGAAATCTCCAATAAGGGGATGACCTATATATTGCATATGGACACGTATCTGATGTGTGCGGCCGGTATCCAACTTGAATGATAATAATGTGAATTTTTTATCTATATATTTAAGAACCTGATAATGAGTGATTGCTTGTTCGCCCTTATCAAAATCTACAATTCTTTTAATACAGGATTCTTCCTCACGTGCAATTGGGGCTGTGATGGTTCCTGATTCATTTTCGACAATTCCTGACACGATAGCTTTATATGTTTTTCGTATTTGGCGATTCTTCATCTGGTCGTTTAAAATTGATGCGCTGAGAGGGTTTTTGGCAACGATTGTAAGGCCGGATGTGTTTCTGTCGAGACGGTCTATGCATCGATAGATGAATGGAGAATCTGTATCTTTATAATAATAAGTGAGCGCATTCGCCAAAGAATTCTCATAGTTGTTCATAGAAGGGTGAATCGGCATATCATATGGCTTGTTAACAACGATTAAGTCCTCATCTTCGTATATTATTCCAAAATCAAGTTTGATAGGAAGAATAGCATTTTCTTTATCATTCTCAGGAATTTTGATGTGCACAAGATCGCCTTCTCTCAAAATTTTATTTGTGAAGGAGGCCAGACCATTAACCAAAACAAGACTGTCATCTGAACGAAGCTTCTTTAAAATACTGACAGTATAGTTGTGCCTTAACAGGTATTTGTTAAGTGGCATATCATTATATTCAGATGTAATAATATACTCTAAATTTCTATCCATAGGTTAACTTAAATTCTTGATAAACAACGCTCCATAATGTAATGTTTTACATATAGATATATGAAAATGTTCCTATATTTGTAATGATTATAAAAATATGATGCGTCGAATGGGTTTTAATACCGATATCATGATTATAACATTATGAGATGAAAACTTGATATTTTATTTGAAATAAACAAAAGGAGGTTCAATATGGCAGAACTTATTATTACAGTAGACAATTTCGAGGAAGAAGTGTTGAAGGCAACTAAGCCTGTTGTAGTGGATTTTTGGGCAACATGGTGCGGCCCATGCAGAATGCAGGGACCTATCATTGAGAAGTTTGCAGAAGAGTTCGAGGATAAATATATAGTTGGTAAAGTTGATGTTGATGAACAGGAAGATCTTGCGGCTAAATATTCAATTATGAGTATACCGACAATTAAGATATTTAAGAATGGTGAAGTGGCTGCAACGGCTATAGGGGTACAGTCAAGGGAAAGCCTTCTTGATCTTATAGGAGAGTAATTTTTAAGGCTGACGAGACTGGTAATATGAAGCAAGCATAGAACGAGATGTTAAAATCTTTATATTATATTGATGGTATTAATGTATGAACAGTGAGATTACAATGAGTGTGTCATCGATGACACGTAATAAAGATAATAAGGCTATATATATTTTGTTTTCGGATGGCAAAAAGTCTGCAGAGTTTTCGATTCCGGAAACAAAGCTTCTTAATAATAAGGGTTTTACAGATGAGGAGATAGAACAGCTATCTGATTATATTAATAATGAAAAAGAATATATTTATTCTATAGCGAAAAAAGTCAGTCCGCTTAAAGGCTTTATGGGAGAAAAGCAAGGATAAGCTAATGTTGTTTATGAAGTCTTTAAGTGATGCTCATATAATTTTAGATTATAATATGGTATTTTTAGGAAGGTATACTTGAAATGGGACTGTTTAAGTCAAAAGGTGAAAAAGAACTTGATATTATTATTCAGAGATTGCAGATGAATATGTCCAATAACTATAAGGATAATGCCCAGGACAACCTGAAAGAATTGGAAGAAGCATATAGCAGGCTCAAAGAGGAAGGCGCACTTAAAGGAAAAGCGGTGGAATCATATGGTCGTTTGCTGTCTGAATATCAGTCAAAGCTTGAAGGATATACCCACAAGGACCAGAAACCTTATTGGACATAATATGGTATAAAAAATATATGGAATCTGCGAAATGTGACAATATGTTCTATGTGTTGATGCATATTCCTATATAGATATAGATTTTTGACGTAGATAAATATTTTCGAACAAATATTTTGGAACACAATTTTTTATGAACAAAAAACAACAATAGATATTGTCATTTGTGATATGTTGTTATATAATAACTCTCGGACAAAGGCGTCTTAAAGGAATGCGTAAGCATTCTTTTTAGGGCGCCCATTTTTTGTTTATGTAACAAATTGTTGTTAAAACATTTTTATTTTTAGGAGGGAAAAAACATGTCATACGTAGATGAAGTGTATGAGAGAGTAGTAGCACAGAATCCTGCACAGCCGGAATTCCATCAGGCAGTAAAGGAAGTATTGGAATCATTAAGAGTAGTAATCGAAGCAAATGAAGAAAAGTACAGAAAAGACGCATTGCTTGAAAGACTTACAACACCTGAAAGACAGATTCTTTTCAGAGTACCATGGGTAGATGACAAGGGTCAGGTACAGGTAAATAACGCAATGAGAGTACAGTTCAATTCAGCAATTGGACCATATAAAGGAGGATTAAGATTACATCCTTCAGTAAACATCGGAATCATCAAGTTCCTTGGATTCGAGCAGATTTTCAAGAACTCACTTACAGGCCTTCCAATCGGAGGAGGTAAGGGAGGATCAGACTTCGATCCTAAGGGCAAGTCAGACAGAGAAGTAATGGCATTCTGCCAGAGCTTTATGACAGAGCTTCAGAAGTATATCGGAGCAGACACAGATGTACCTGCCGGAGATATCGGAACAGGAGCAAGAGAAATCGGATATATGTATGGTCAGTATAAGAGACTTACAGGATTGTATGAAGGAGTACTTACAGGAAAGGGACTTTCATACGGCGGATCACTTGCAAGAACAGAAGCAACAGGATACGGACTTCTTTACTTAACAGAAGAAATGCTTAAGTGCAATGGAAAAGATATCGCAGGAAAGACAGTAGCAGTATCAGGATCAGGAAACGTAGCAATCTACGCAATCCAGAAGGCACAGCAGCTTGGAGCAAAGCCTGTAACATGTTCAGATTCAACAGGATGGATTTATGATCCTGAAGGAATCGATGTAGCGCTTCTTAAGGAAGTAAAGGAAGTAAACAGAGCTCGTCTTACAGAGTATGCAGCAAAGCGTCCATCAGCACAGTATCATGATAAGGCAACAGAAGGAACAAATCAGTGGGAAGTAAAGGTAGACATCGCTCTTCCATGTGCAACTCAGAATGAACTTAACCTTGAAGATGCAAAGAAGCTTGTAGCAAACGGAGTATTTGCAGTAGCAGAAGGAGCAAACATGCCTTCAACACCGGAAGCAGTAGAATACTTCCAGGCAAACAAAGTACTGTTCTGCCCAGGAAAGGCATCAAATGCAGGTGGAGTAGCAACATCAGCACTTGAAATGAGCCAGAACTCAGAGAGACTTTCATGGACATTTGAAGAAGTAGATGCAAAGCTTAAGAACATCATGGTAAACATCTTCCATAATCTTGATGATGCAGCAAAGAAGTATGGAATGGAAGGAAACTATGTAGCAGGAGCAAACATTGCAGGCTTCCTTAAGGTAGCAGATGCAATGACAGCACAGGGAATCTGCTAAAAATAAAAGATTAAAATATCAGTGAGATAATGATATTATTGAACTGAGGAAACAATAAAGGCACCTCACATAGGCTTGATAAGTCGTTGTCCGGTGCCTTTAATTTTTAGAAATTAAAAGTAATTGTTATCTGAAAAGATGGCAGAACTTAAATAGGAAAGGGAGAATTCATGAAAACCAGAGAAGAAATTATAAGCATGATAGAAGAGGCTGACGTTGAATTTATCAGACTCCAGTTTACAGATATTTTTGGGAGGCTTAAAAATATAGCTGTTACACCAAGCCAGCTTGTTAAGATTTTTAAGAACAGAATATCTTTTGCAGGATCTGCTGCTTTTGGAGGAAGATATGAGTTTGATGATGAATTATATCTTTATCCTGATTGGGACACATTCATAATTCTTCCATGGAGACCGCAACAGGCAAGAGTTGCCAAGGTTGTGTGTGATATTTGTTATGAAGATGGAACTCCATTTGAATTCTGCGCAAGACGTATTCTTAAAGATAATGTTAAGAAACTAGCTGCTAAAGGATATGAAATGTGGGCAGATCCTGAGAATGAATTCTTTTTATTCCACACAGATGAAAATGGTCTTCCAACAACAAAATCTCATGAAATGGCAGGTTATATGGATGTAGGACCTGTCGATTTTGGTGAGAATGCAAGAAGAGAAATTGTTCTTATGCTTGAAGAAATGGGATTTGATATTGAATCTTCTCATCATGAGGGTGCACCGGCTCAGCATGAAATTGACTTTGCTGAAGCAGATGTTCTTAACATGGCTGATTCAATTCAGACATTCAGATTTGCCGTAAGATCAATTGCAAAGAGATTTGGACTCTATGCAACATTTATGCCAAAGCCAAAGGATGATGTTGCAGGTTCCGGCATGCATCTTAATCTTACTCTTAAGAAGGATGGAAAAAATATTTTTAGAAATGCAGACGGAACAGCATCTGAAGAGGCATATCAGTTTATTGCCGGTATTCTTAAGCATGCCAAGGCCCTTGCAGCAATTACAAATCCGACAGTTAATTCGTACAAGAGATTGCTTGGCGGTTATGAAGCTCCAAATGAAATCGGATGGGCAAGAAAAGGTGAAAAGGTACTTGTGAGATTAGATAACAATATTGAAGATACAAAGGTTGAATTAAGATTCCCTGATGGTTCATCAAATCCTTATCTTGTTTTTGCATGCTGCATGATGGCCGGAATTGATGGAATTGAAAATAAACTTGCTTTAGGCGAGGAGGCCGGAAAAAATACAGAGATTGAGTGCCTGCCTGAAAACTTAAAAGAGGCAATTGAAGCATTTGTTAAAGATGATGTACTTGCCGATGCTCTTGGCAAAGAATTCGTGGAAATATTCTCAAAGGTGAAGCTTGCTGAATGGAAGGACTATATGATGGAAGTTTCTGATTGGGAAATAAATAGATATTTGACAAAGATATAAGGAGGTTCCTTAATGGGCTGTATTCTGATAGCAATGCCCAAATATGAGGATGCCAACCGTATATCTGATATGATCAGAAGGAGCGGAGAAGCAATAGAAACCCGACCGTGTCAAAACGGTAATGAGGTTCTCCGAACTTTAAGTAATCAGGACGTAAGTGCAGTCATATGTACTAAGCAGTTAAAAGATATGGGATATGAAGAATTATCAACGTATCTTCCTAACAATGTATATATGATACTGCTTACCAAAGATTCAGGATTTGTTCCATTTTCAAGTAACATCATAAGTTTGGTTATGCCATTCAAAACTGAAGATCTACTTGGAACTATAAGAAAAGTTGTGCCTGAAGTTTTTGAAAGACCTAAAGTTGTTAAAAGGTCAGCGCAGGACAAAATTCTGATAGAAAAAGCCAAGATGCTACTTATGGATAAGGAAAACATGACAGAACCTGAAGCCTTTAGGTATATTCAGAAGACGAGTATGGATACCGGAAGAACCATGCTTGAGACTGCACAAATGGTTTTGGTGATGAACAGCGAATAAGTTGGTTATTACATTTTGGGTGTACTAAAGTATAAGCGACAAATATATATGTTTTGACATTTTTTATATTTGTCAAAGCGTAATGAAAGAGGCGTATTATGAATATTAAATTTACTAAAATGCATGGTTGTGGAAACGACTATGTTTATATTAATGGATTTGAAGAAAAGATAGACGAGGCTAAGAAGCCAGGTGTAGTTCAGAGATTAAGTGACAGACATTTTGGAATCGGATCTGATGGAGTTATTTTCATTAATCCTTCAGATATAGCAGATTTTGAAATGGAAATGTGGAATGCTGATGGCACAAGAGCAGAAATGTGTGGTAATGGTATTCGTTCTGTTGCAAAATATGTTTATGACAAGAAAATGACCACAAAAGAAGAGATAACCATTGAAAGTATGGGAAAAATTAAGTACATCACAATATTCCCAAAGGATGGTGAAGCTGAACTTATTAAGGTCGATATGGGAGAACCGATTTTAAAATCTGAATTAATTCCTGTAATTTCTGACAAAAATGAGACAATTGATGATATAATAGATATTCGCGGTGAAGAATATAGGATTACCTGTGTATCAATGGGAAACCCTCACGCAGTTGTTTTCGAAGATCCGGACAATTTGGATATCGATAAAATCGGACCTCTTTTTGAAAATCACGAACGTTTTCCAAAGAGAACAAATACAGAATTTGTTAAGGTTCAGGACAGAAATAATGTTAAGATGCGTGTATGGGAACGAGGAACAGGAGAAACACTTGCTTGTGGAACAGGCTGCTGTGCAACTGCTGTAGCATGTATTCTTAACGGATTCACAGATAATAAAGTTACTGTCCATGTACTTGGTGGAGATATTAATATCGAGTGGAACAGAGAGACTAATCGTATATTCATGACCGGTCCTGCTAAAATAGTTTTTGAAGGCGAAATCGATATCGATTAGCCTGAATATGTTGATGTAAAATGACAATAATGTCATTTTAGGCAATGTAAATATTAATTAAATACGAGGAGACGACATGAAAGAATTTCAACCTATCAAAGAAGGAAAAGTAAGAGAGATTTATGACGTTGGAGAGAACCTCATCTTGGTAGCTACCGACAGAATCAGTTGTTTTGATGTTATCTTAAACAACATAGTAACCAAGAAGGGAACAGTTTTGACACAGATGTCAAAATTCTGGTTTGATTTTACAAGTGATGTTATTAAGAATCATATGGTTTCAGTTGATGTTGATGATATGCCTGAGTATTTCAGACAGGATAAGTTTAACGGAAACAGTATGCTTGTTAAGAAACTCGAGATGCTTCCGGTTGAATGTATTGTAAGAGGCTACATCACAGGATCGGGTTGGGAAAGCTATAAGAAGACACAGACCGTATGTGGAATTAAACTTCCTGAAGGTCTCCAGGAATCCCAAAAGTTACCTGAACCAATTTACACTCCTTCTACAAAGGCTGAAATTGGCGATCATGATGAAAATATTTCATATGAAGCTTCAATCGATTACCTTGAGAAGAGATTCCCTGGTAAAGGTGAAGAATATGCAACAAAGTTAAAGGATTATTCTATTGCTTTATATAAGAAGTGTGCTGACTATGCTTTAACAAAGGGCATTATTATTGCAGATACCAAATTTGAGTTTGGTCTTGATGAAAATGGAGAAATCGTTATCGGTGATGAAATGCTTACTCCTGACTCTTCAAGATTCTGGCCACAGGATAAATATGAAGTTGGTCATGCAGAACCTTCATTCGATAAGCAGTTTGCACGTGACTGGCTCAAGGCTAATCCTCATGATGACTGGACATTGCCACAGGATGTTGTTGATAAGACAATTGCTATTTATCTTGAAGGCTACGAGAAGCTTACTGGTCAGAAGTTAGTATAAAAGTGTAGTTTATTCAGCTGTTATATTGATGTATTTATTGAAAGATATATGACAGCTGTTCAGTTATTTTAAGGAACTGAAGTACCGGTTATATTTTAATATAGGTTAGGAGATTGAAATGAGCGGAACAGACAGATATATTAGTCCTTTTTCAGAAAGATATGCATCAAAAGAGATGCAGTATATATTCAGCCAGGATAAGAAGTTTACTACTTGGAGAAAACTTTGGATTGCGCTGGCAGAAACAGAAATGGAACTTGGACTTTCACAGGATGGAAAGCCTGTTATCACTCAGGAGATGATTGATGAATTAAAGTCTCATGTTGATGATATTAATTATGAAATTGCCAAAGAACGTGAAAAGGTCGTAAGACATGATGTTATGAGTCATGTATATGCTTATGGTCTTCAGTGTCCAAAGGCTGCAGGAATAATTCATTTAGGTGCAACAAGCTGTTATGTAGGTGATAACACAGATATCATCATCATGCATGATGCACTTGAACTTGTTAGAAATAAGCTTATTAATGTTATTGACAAATTAGCTAAGTTTGCAGAGCAGTACAAGGCTCAGCCAACACTTGCTTTCACACATTTCCAGCCTGCACAGCCTACAACAGTCGGTAAGAGAGCAACACTGTGGATTCAGGAATTTGTAATGGATCTTGCAGATCTTGAATATGTACTTGGTTCACTTAAGATGCTTGGATGTAAGGGAACAACAGGTACACAGGCTTCATTCAAGGAGTTATTTAATAATGATCAGGAAAAGCTTGATAAGCTTGATTCAATGATTGCAAATAAGATGGGCTTTGAAGAATGTTACACAGTTTCCGGTCAGACATACTCAAGAAAAGTTGACACTCGTGTCATGAATGTTGTTGCAGGTATTGCAGCTTCTGCACACAAGATGTCAAATGATATAAGATTATTACAGCATCTAAAGGAAGTTGAAGAACCATTCGAAAAGAACCAGATAGGTTCTTCAGCTATGGCATATAAGCGTAATCCTATGAGATCAGAAAGAATTGCTTCTCTTTCAAGATATGTTATGGTAGATGCACTTAACCCTGCAATCACATCAGCAACTCAGTGGTTCGAAAGAACACTTGATGACTCTGCAAATAAGAGAATATCTATTTCGGAAGGTTTCCTTGCAATTGATGGTATTCTCGATCTTTGCCTTAATGTTGCAGATGGACTTGTTGTTAATGAAAAGGTTATTGAAAAGAGATTAAGAAGCGAACTTCCTTTCATGGCAACAGAGAATATTATGATGGATGCAGTTAAGAATGGTGGAAACAGACAGGAGCTTCATGAAGTAATCAGAGAGCTTTCAATGGAAGCGGGAGTAAATATCAAACAGAAGGGGCTTGATAATAATCTTCTTGAACTTATCGCAGATTCAGATGCATTTGATCTTACACTTGAAGAACTTGAAGGATATATGATTCCTGCAAATTACGTAGGAAGATCTGTTGAACAGGTTGATATGTTTATCGAAAAGGATGTTAAGCCTATTCGTGAAGCAAATAAGGATATTCTTGGAATTACAGCTCAGATTAATGTATAATAGCTAAAACAAAAATATAGTGCGGGTGATTATTGCAATAATATAATTCCCGCACTTTTGTTTTCATTATGCGTTATTAGTATAGGTATAAAGATATAGAAAAATGTGCGATAAAGTATTTCTTTATCAGATGTAAATGTGATATTATATCAGATACTTATATAGTCGTACGATAAATATATGGTCATTAGATATTTATATAGTTATGCGATAAATATAAGATCATAGGATAATTGTATAATCATCTGATAGGATTTTTTAACTATTAAAGAAAAGGAAATGAAAGATGGATAAAGTTCTGGTTATCGATTTTGGCGGTCAGTACAATCAGCTGGTTGCAAGAAGAGTAAGAGAATGTAATGTTTATTGTGAAATCTACTCATATAGAACAGATTTAGCAAAAATTAAGGCAATGGATCCCAAAGGAATTATCTTGACTGGTGGTCCTAACAGTGTATATGAAGAAGGTGCTCCAACGGCGACCAGGGCGCTCTTTGAAGAAATGGGAGTTCCGGTACTTGGTCTTTGCTATGGTGCACAGCTTATGCAGTATGTGCTGGGCGGTAATGTTGAGAAAGCACCTGTAAGAGAATATGGTAAGACAGAGACTTTCTTTGATACCTCATCACCTCTTTTTGAAGGTATTCCGGAGAGCAGTATAGTCTGGATGAGTCACAATGATTATATTTCAAAGGCAGCACCCGGATTTAAGTCTATAGCGCATACAGCGGATTGCCCTTTTGCAGCTTTGGCAACAGATGATGACAGACCACTTTATGCGATTCAGTTCCATCCCGAGGTTCTTCACAGTGTATATGGTAAAGAAATTCTCTTCAATTTCGTGAGAAATATCTGCGGATGTTCAGGCACATGGACAATGGATTCATTTGTTGAGAATACAGTTAAGGAAGTACGTGAAAAGGTTGGCAATGGTAAGGTTTTACTAGCGCTTTCAGGTGGCGTAGACTCATCAGTGCTTGCAGCACTTCTTGCTAAAGCTGTTGGTCCTCAGCTTACATGTGTATTCGTAGACCATGGTTTACTTCGTAAGAATGAGGGGGATGAGGTTGAGAGCGTATTCGGTCCTAATGGTGATTTTAATATAAATTTCATTCGTGTTAACGCACAGGAGAGATACTATGCCAAGCTTGCAGGAGTAGAAGAACCAGAGCGTAAACGTAAGATAATTGGTGAAGAATTTATTCGTGTATTTGAGGAAGAAGCTAAGAAGATTGGAGCTGTTGACTTCCTTGCGCAGGGAACAATCTATCCTGACGTTGTAGAGTCAGGACTTGGTGGTGAGTCAGCCGTTATCAAGTCACATCATAATGTTGGCGGACTTCCAGACTTTGTTGATTTTAAGGATATAGTTGAGCCACTTCGTAACTTATTTAAGGATGAAGTTAGAGCTGTAGGACTTGAACTTGGACTTCCGGAGTATCTTGTATATCGTCAGCCATTCCCGGGACCGGGACTTGGTATCCGTATCATAGGAGAAGTAACAGCTGAGAAGGTTCGCATCGTTCAGGATGCCGACTGGATATACAGAAGTGAAGTTGAAAAAGCTGCTAAGGAATATAAAGAAGCTAATGGCAAGGATCCGGAGTGGATGCCTAACCAGTATTTCGCAGCCCTTTCAAATATGCGTTCCGTTGGGGTTATGGGTGATGAGCGTACATATGATTATGCTGTAGTTGTTCGTGCAGTACGTACAATCGATTTCATGACTGCAGAAGCAGCAGAGATACCATTCCAGGTACTTCAGACTGTGATGAGCCGCATTATCAATGAGGTTAAGGGAGTTAACCGAGTATTCTATGACCTTACAAGCAAACCACCTGGAACGATAGAGATGGAATAATACCCTTGTTAAGGGGCAAACTGATTTATCCTGTTTAGGGCAAAATCGTTTATCCTGAACAACAAAATAAAGTAATATAAATGACCTTGAAATGAGTCGTAAAAACTTCTCATTCCAAGGTCATTTTTAATTCTTCAAATGTAGCTCAAAGCCTTGTAAATACTAATGTTTAGAGAGATATGGGTATAAGCTTTTATCCATAAAGAGTAATCATTATCCTTGGCTATTGTTGGCGAAGGGCAAAGACCTTTATCACTATGGACTGGATAAAGAAGATTGCCCCAAACTGGATAAAGGGATTTGCCCTTTTGAGGATAAAGAGGTTTGCCCTTTGATATAGTATATTTTATTTTTCTTGTTTTTGGGAAATCTATAAAAGTATGCTAGAATGCTTGATTTTACTGGATTTATTGATGATTTATAAGTTCCCAAATTTATCCCAGATTTACCCCAAAAACGAAGTTTAAATCAAATTTGGGAAAGATTTGGGATGTTTTTGGGAAGAATTTGGGGAAATGAATCTCTATAAAGAATACTAATCAAATGGAGGTTCTAATCGAATGAGAAAGAAAAACTACAAGGGAAGGTGTACGAAACGCTATGTTGCTAAATGTACAGATGTCTGTCGTACTTATGATCCATTACAGACAGCATATGCAGATGTATTAGCAGCTAATCCAGATATTGAAGAATTTAGATGTAATGTATATCTGGATGGACTGACAGATGGAGATTATACAAGTGATTTTCTCTGTAAAAAGACTGATGGTACATATATGGTTCGGGAATGTGTGTATCGTAGTCGATTATTAAAACCAATGAATATCCAGCTATTGGAGATGTCCAGAAAATATTGGCTTCATAGAGGTATTGTTGATTGGGGGTGTGTTATCAATGAGAAAAAATGATATCTACATCCTTAAAGATGAAATATATAGAATTTTACAAATTAAAGATGATAATTGCCTGGTTATAAATTGCAATGGTAATTCTATGCCTATATGGATGTCGCTAGATACTTTTTGGGACGTTCCAACTATCTCAGATGAAGATTTATATACCCAGCTAAATAAGGAGCTTCTAGAGGATGATTTGATAGTTCTAGAGAGAAAGAGAATCATGTATGAGCGATTTACAATGATAGCTCCGATACTATCATTTATAGATGATTCATATACTAGAAGCCATGTAATTAATATTATTGCTAATGAATACCAAATCTCTAAACAATCTATAAGGAACTACCTTAAACAATATTTGATATTACAAAATATCCAAGCATTATTACCGAAGGAAAGAGTACAGAAATAAAGCTTACAAAGGATCAGAAAAATATAAGATGGTCTTTAAATAAGTTCTTTTATTCATTTGAAAAACATTCTTTAAGAACAGCTTATATGATGATGCTAAGAGAAAAATACTGTGATGAAGCTGGGAACCTATTAGCAGAATATCCAAGCTTTTATCAGTATCGGTATTTTTATCGTAAGACCAGGAAGCTTGAGAATTATTATATTTCCAGAAATGGATTGACCAACTATCAAAGAAACAATCGTCCATCTGAGATAAAGCGATCCGGTAATGGAGAAAAGGTCTTTTATGAGAATGTAGTACAAATCGGTGATATGTATGATACCGGAATTGTGGGACCTAATGGAGAGATCACTGTGGATGCAAAGACCTCAGCGGAGATCCTGGATGAATATGCCAGAACCTTTCAGGAGAGAAATCCAAATCTGTATGTTTTCAATATGGTCTTACATATGGATGAGGCAACACCGCATCTTCATATAGATTATATCCCGGTAGCGCATGGATATAAGACCGGCCTTGAGACAAGGAACAGCCTGACCAAAGCCTATCAGCAGATGGGTATCCCGAGGGCTAAGAATAAGCTGGAGAATGAAACCTCGATGTGGCATATCCGGGAAAGAGAGTATCTGACTGAACTGGCACGGGAGCGAGGGATAGAGATTACCGTAAAGGGAGTGGATCGTCCCGGACTGTCGCTGCCGGAGTATAAGGCAGCTATGACGGAAGTAGAGGAATACAAGGAAAAGACAGCGGAACTCCAGATAATAAATGCCGGACTCACTGCAGAAAAGAAAGAGCTTCAATTGGATGTCAAAGCAGCAGAGGAAACCAGAGATGATCTTATAAAGGAAGCGGAGGATGCTGAAAGTCGTATACAAAAAGCACAGGAGATTTTGGATGACGATATCTTTACGAAAAACACTTTACAGGAAAAATATTTAAAGGCGGCAGATGATGCTGTGGCAAATGTTTCAGACAAGCCAGTAGCACAAAAAATCAGAAATGCGCTGGGACAGGAAACGGGATATGTTAAGGTAGCTGAATCAGATTGGAAAAAGATGCCCCGAATCTTCCGTGTAACCAGAACAAAGGATAAAGCGGTAGAGGAGATGGCGAAAGATATGGTCACCAAAGATTCAAAGATTAAGACACTGACGGACAGACTTGATAAATGTAAGGAATTTCTTCAAAAGCACAATCTATTTGAGGCTTTCAAGGAATTTATAAAACCAAAAGAACAGAAGAAAGAACGAGTATCTATTCATGAAAGAATGGCAGAGAAGAAGATCATCCTGGCAGAGCAGGAACCGTTCCGTAAGGCACAGGAGAAAGATCAGCATAAGAAACAGCAGATAGCTATATGACGGAGGTGGATCATGGAACTTGAATATGTAAAATGTGGAGACTATTATATCCCGGCACTACGGGCAAATGAGGAACCGGAAGAGTCTTTGGCAAAATGGGGACTGATGCGCCAAAGCTTTCTAAAAGAGCATCGTCCGGGTATATACTCAGGGATGATGCTGGAGGGTACGCTAAAGGAGCATTGTCTGACTATTCAGCACCAAGCAGAGGAACGGATGGATATCCTCATAGATCAGATGGCTCAGGCAGAGGGTGTTGATGAACGGTTGAAAGCGTTGGACCAGATGCGATGGGTGCGTATGATGAATTATATTCGGGAATGTTGCGAAGAGATTGTGTTAAAAGAGATGATCTATTCATAATATAATTTCTGGCGATATTGTATTTTGAGCATACAGCATCGCCAGATTTCTCTTTACAGAAAGAGGTTTAGTTGCTAAAATAGAACACAAGTTCGATTTTTAATAACTAAGCACAATTAGTGCCTTGGCAAAGCGACGGATTCTTGTTGCGGCGCGAATAGTTCTTGCAATCATGCCCTGAATAGCATATAATGTGGCTGGTAGGTTAAATATCTCAAGATATTGTAATTTTAGGGGTAAGAAAATGACAGTTAGTTACAAGAAACTATGGAAATTATTGATTGACAGAGACATGATGAAAAAAGATCTGCAAAGGGAGGCTGGTATCAGTTGGGCTTCTGTGACAAAGATGTCTAAGGGAGAGGTGGTAAGTACGGAGATTCTTATGAAAGTGTGTAAAACTCTTCATTGCGACATTGGCGATATAGTTGAATTTATAGAAGATGATTAACTTGTGGAGAATAGCTAACCAAGTCCGTTATATTGGACATATGATGAAGTATGATAGGGTATAATTTGTAATACATGAAAGAGGTTAAAAGAGATGTTGAAAGATAAAACACCTACATATATAAGTCTGTTTAGTTGCGCCGGGGTGGGGTGCTTTGGTTTTAAGAAAGCCGGTTTTGAGTGCATTGCCACAAATGAACTGATCGAACGACGTCTGAATGTTCAGAAATACAATAATAAGTGCCGTTTTGAATCGGGGTACATATGCGATGATATTACAACGGATGAAACAAAAGAAAAAATTTCTGTTGAGATATCAAGATGGAAGAAGATGGGGAATGACAGGGTTGATGTTATTATAGCTACTCCTCCCTGCCAGGGAATGTCTGTGGCCAATCATAAAAAGGCTGAAAATGAAATTGTGAGAAATAGCCTAGTTGTGGAGTCGATTCATATAATACAGAAAATCAATCCAAGATTTTTCATATTCGAAAATGTTGCAGCATTTATGAAAACCGGATGTACTGCTCCTGATGGCACAATTAAAACTATTGGAGAAGTTATAGAGGAGGAATTGAGCGATAACTATATCATATCAAGCAGGATATTAAATTTTAAAAACTATGGGTCAAATTCCTCGCGCACGAGAACTGTGGTAATTGGTGTCAGCAGAGATCTTGCGGAATATGTAACCCCGATCGAACTATATCCCTCATATGTCGAAGAAAAAACGCTTAGACAGGTAATTGGTGGTATGCCTTCACTTGAATGGGGAGAAATATGTCCAACTGATTTTTATCATGCGTTCAGAACGTATCCGATGGAAATGCGTTGCTGGATTCATGATCTAAAAGAGGGAGAGGGAGCCTTTGATAATATTGATGAGAAGAAACGCCCTCATAAGGTTGTTGATGGAAAGATAATTCCCAATATTAGAAAAAACGGAGATAAGTATACCCGTCAATACTGGGATAAGGTAGCTCCTTGTATTCATACGAGGAATGATCAGCTTGCGAGCCAAAACACAGTACATCCGGAAGAAGATAGAGTGTTTTCTATACGTGAATTGATGCGGATTATGACAATACCGGAAGATTTCAGATGGATTGATAAGTCGCTTGACGAACTCAATGCAATGTCAGATAAAGCAAAACAATCCTTACTGAAGAAAGAAGAGATTAAAATTCGCCAAAGCATAGGAGAAGCCGTTCCTACACTGATTTTTTACAGGATTGCCTGTAATATACGTGAGTTTTTGCAACAGGAGCATCTGGGCGCCACGGCGATTAATCAGATAATAGAAAAGAACAAATTGGATTCGGTTGATAATCTGATAACTTTTATAAAGGATAATCCTCTTAATATAGGTTATGCTTCGCTTGCCAGAATTGCAGAGTTGACAAATTCCAAACGTGAGAATAACGCTGCATACTATACAAATAAATATATTGTAAATGAGATTTATAAAGAGCTCCCCGATTTTAACAAGGAGGAGATATATGTACTGGAACCATCAGTAGGAGTAGGCAATTTTATTCCGTTTATTTTCAAAAAATATGAGGAAATAAAGCACGTCCATTTGGATGTTGTAGATATTGATGAGAAAAACCTTTTGGTTCTGAAGCTACTTCTTGAGAAACAAGGGATACCGGAAAGTTTTGATATCAGATATATCAATGCTGACACCTTGTTATATCCGTTTGAACATAGATACGACTTGGTTGTTGGCAATCCACCATTTTCAAAGCTTAGAGCAAAGGACGCAGAGAAATATTTGCAGAATAATTATAACCAGGAGACAACCAATACCTTTGAATTTTTTCTTGAGAAAGCCCTGATGCTTAGTGATTATGTTGCAATGATAATGCCTAAAGCAGTATTGAATACGCCGGAGTTTTCTGCAACAAGAGAACTCCTCGCTGGTAAAAAGATTATGTGTATTCAGGATTTCGGAGAAAACGGGTTTAAAGGAGTTTTGGTAGAAACGATCTGCTTGTTTGTAGGGAACAATGAGAGACCGTCCAAGACACTGATAGAATCATTGACATTAAGAGTGAGCATTGAACAGGATCAGGGTTATATTACGGATGGGAGATTCCCATATTGGCTTATTTACAGAGATGGCTTTTTTGACAGGATATCTGAAAGGTTGGAATTTGATAAGTTTACTGTGTTCCGGGACAGGCAGATTACTAATTCAAATACCACTACTATCAAGAAAAAAGACTATCTGCGTGTACTAAAATCAAGAAACATCAGCGATGATGGGAAAAGAATTGTAGACATACCTGGATATGATTCATATATCCCCAAAGATGTAGCAGAGGAACTTGGAGCATACAGATATATCGGTAACCAGGATGTGTATTTGACTCCAAATATGACATATAAACCCCGAGTGATGAGAAATACCGGTGATGTCATGGTGAATGGATCTGTAGCGGTGCTTATTCCAAAAGAAGAACTGGATTTGACTGAAGAACAGATGGAATACTTTGCATCAGATGAATACCGTAAGTTTTATCAGATTGCAAGAAATTATCAGACAAGGTCACTGAATGTTGATGCAACGAGTGTATTTTTCTATGGTGTTTTAAAAGATAAAAGAAAGGTGGAAGTTGTATGATTACGTTAGATTACACGTCTTTAAACAGGCGCTGGGGAGAATCTGGATTAATGTATTCATCGTGGATGAGTTATGCTTTTTCGCTAGGATATTTATCTAATATAGCGCATTATTTCAACAATAATGCGAGCGGAGATGTTAGCCTGCATATAGAACAAAATAATCTTCAAGGGGCTGATTACAGGGAGGGGAGAATACACTTTTATGGAAGTATAGATATTTTGAGAAACACTTTTTGTGACTGGTATAGATGTAGTAGCGCTGGAAATGGCGGAAGGGTAGTTAAGAGAATTAATTCAACACCATATTTAGAGTCGCTTATAAGCGATTATGGCTTTGGAATATTTCAAAGAGATGGACAAGTGACACTGGACATATTTCCGACAGAGGAGCCAGACATTATTCTTGGTATTATGTGTGATTACCTAGGTGTTAATGGTTTTGAGGATACAATAGAAATAGAAGATGCCTTTTGGGAAGGGTTTAATATATAAATAGGCGGGAAAAATGGATAGTAAAACAATACAAGATTTTCTAGATAACCATGATTATGATGTAAGAAAAACACATAATGGCAGATGGATAGATCAAAAATGTACGATGGATGTGGTCTGCCTTGTGTCCGATTGCATTATTGAATTTACGGATCGGAAACCTGGTAGCAGGTTCACCGTCAATGATATATGGTATAGCGATTACACCGTTGAAAATGTGCAACAGATTTTTAGTAAGCCCGATCCATCAGCAAAGGCATCAAATGAGTATGACAAGTATTTTGGTCAGCCCATAAAGCTATTAGATGCAGCGGGAGTTATTCATGGAGAAAAAGAGGGGATGCGCTATACTTATGAGATCGTGAACCATGACATTTTAGAGTATATCAGCTTCAGGGAGCGTAATTGCTATAATTTCCTGTGCTTATACATTGAAAAAGTTCTCCGGGATAGTGGGATATATCACTTGTTTGAATATTTCTTCCGTATGCAGAACAAAGATAGTTTTTATGATCTGAAAGATGGGTATACAAATTTCACGATAGCGAACACGCCGATCAACGGAGCGACGGAGTGTGGAAGAATATTTACCAAGGTCTTGAATCCGCTGGCGTGCAAGTACAAAAAGTGTGGAACTGAGCGAGGTCATATATCCAAGGATATAATCACACAAGATATGCTTCTTTATAATCAGAGGAACTGGAGAGACATTCTTTCAGAGAAACCCAAGGAGATGACAAGGGTTGATTATGAAGTTACGCTACCTAAGCCAAGTGAGGACTATATGACAACATATCGTATAAACCGTGCGAAGAGGAATCTCCGGCGTTTCAATGATATGTATCGAAATGGTTTAACTGAACTCAAGGAAGATAGGCATTTAGCAGACTTGGCAACGCAGATGCACCATATTTTCCCGGTAAGTGATTATCCGAAGATAGCAGATTATTTAGAAAACTTGATAGCGCTAACGCCGACACAGCATTTTACCTATGCGCATCCGAACAATAATACCCAATATATCGACAGGGCGTATCAATACTTATGTTTGATAGCAAAAACCGGATCGATAAGGGAGAATCTTCTTGGGAATAATGATGAGCCGACGATATATGATTTTTACTTGTATAAAATGGTTCTTAATACCGGGTTAAATACGGAAGAGTTCTTTGAAGTAGAGGATATGGACTTTGATGATGTTCTAAACCGTATTGAAAAATATTATGACTAAGGAAAAGATAATGATGGAACGACATAATGACAGGATTGAGAATTTCCTCAAGAAGAAAAACTATGATATTCGCAAAAGTCATAATGCTCGATGGATAGATCAGAAATGTGCTATTGATGTTGTGAGTTTCTTGGCTGAATGTATTTTGGAGTTTGATCAAGAGGAAAACAAATCATTCACAAGAACTGATATTTGGCATAGTCAATATGCAATAGATTGCGTAAAGTTCGATTTTAAAAAGCCAGATGCGGATACTATGGGAGAAAAAGAGTATGATAAGCTATTCGGAAACTCTATAGCGATGTTTCATTATGCAGGTATATTGAAAGCACGTCGATCCTATAAAAAAAGAGGAAAGCCATATATTTACCGAGTAAACGATTACGAAATGTTGAGATACATATCAAGTAGTCCCCGATCAGCCCTCACGTTTCTTTCCGTATATATTGAGAAAGTCTTAACAGATAGTGGAATCATCGACGTTTTTGATGCTTTTTTTGAGAAGCAGACATATGCTGCTCTTCAAAAATGCAGAAAGGATTTTGGCGAATTTCTGATTAAATATACAGGAATTCAGAAGCCGACAGAGCCCAACAAGATATTTATCAAAGTAATTAATCCGTTGGCATTTATGCGAAACAAGTGTGGATATGTTGGCGCAACCATATCGAAAGGTCCCATAACACTATCAGATATAGGTTATTTAAGATCAAATTGGTATGACGAATATTTAGGAAAACCCAAGAATATTACAAGGTCTGAACACAAAGAAAACTTGCCAGATGAGGGATTGAGTAGAGAATTAGAACATAGATCGAACAGGGCAAAGAACAAGGTTCGAAACTATAATAGGGATTATAACAATTCACATTCTGAATTGCATGATGAATTTTACACGGACGGAAGCGTGGAGATCCATCATATATTCCCAAAACGCGATTATGATCTTCTTGTAGATAGATATGAGAATCTTATTGCTTTAACGATAGAACAACATCGTGAACATGCACATCCACATGCCAATATGAAGGAAATAGTAAGATCTTATCAATTGAAATGTATACTGCAGAAGATAGATACTATTGTTGAGGATGAGGTTAAGTATGGTGGATGTTTTTATGATTTTGAAGAGATAAAAAAAGTGTTGGCTGTCGGGCTTGATGATGAGATATTTCTTTTAGCAGGTAGTCCAAAAGATTTGAGGACTATGGTTGAGAAAAAATATGAGGAAATAAAGGAATAAATGCAAAAGAGGCGTTGTTTTTGAAGATATTCATGAAAGGGTCATAGTTGTCAGACCCGTTCAGAGTTCCATGGTTGTTATGTGGATTTCAGCAAGGGTGGAACAATTATAACGACAGATCACCTTGCGAACACCTCGCAGGTATGTCTTGATAGTGGAACAATGAAGACGTTATTGCTTTATCAGTAGACCTCAAAACAGTATTGGCAGAGCTTATGGGCAACTTCGGCCCAGTATTCTGTCTGAGCGCAGAGGATACGGCGTTTAAGGCATTGGGAGTGGAATAAGGAGATTACAATAATGTGGAATGATGTTGAAACTCAAACTGATTATTTGCATTTTTCTGTAATATCACAGACTGTAGCGGATATGATTATCGAGTCTGGGAATAATCCCATATCTATTGGAGTTTCTGGTAGTTGGGGAGCTGGAAAGTCTTCGATGGTAAAAATGATTGGAGAAAGCATCAAGGAGCGTGATAAGGAAGAAAAAAAGAAGTATATTTTCCTTGAGTTTAATGCGTGGCTATATCAGGGATATGATGATGCGAGAACAGCGTTGTTACATAGTGTTTCAGAGAAGCTTGCTTCTGAAATGGAAGAGAGAAAAGTAAAAAAAGGTGACAGTGCATGGAAGAAAATGGGCAATTTTACAAAACGTATTAACTGGTTTCAAGTATCTAAACTGGCCTTGCCTTTATTAGCTGGATTTATCCCAGGTGTAAATGCAGTAGGAGCAATAGGTGGATTGATAACAGCGATTAGTGGAAGCATAGCTGATACTAATAAAGTAGATGAAAACAGTGAGGCTGTAAATTCAGCTTTTGAGACACTTGCACCGGAAATAAAAGATCTATTAAAAGAGGAGGTAGCAAAACCAATCACAGAACAGATTGAAGAAATGAGAAAGGAATTTACAGAGTTATTAGAAAAACTCGATGTTAAACTGATTGTTCTGGTTGATGATTTGGATAGATGTTTACCTGAAACGGCAGTTTCAACTTTAGAGGCCATGAGGCTATTGCTATTTGTGGATAGGACTGCGTTTATTATAGCGGCTGATGAGCAGATGATCAGAAATGGGGTAAAAGCCCATTTTGGTGATGTTGAATTGACTGAGGGGCTAGTAACAAGTTACTTCGATAAGCTTATACAAGTACCTATTAGCGTTCCGCACTTGGGTGTAGTTGAAATTAAAGCGTATATTGTTCTTCTTTATCTCGAAAGCGAAATAAAAAAAGGTAATCTAAATGAAGACATAATGCCCAAAGCACTAGAAGGTATGAATAAATTGCTGTCAAGGGCTTGGGAGAATGATATTACAAAGGAATCTATTGAGGGGGTTTTTGGTGACAAGCTGAATTCTGATATTTCGGAAGCCATTTCAATGGCTGATCAGTTGGCAGGTATACTTGTCGTTGCTGACAGTATTAAAGGCAATCCGAGATTAATTAAGCGTTTTCTTAACGCATTAGAAATACGCAAGAAGGTAGCAAAATTCAATGGAATAACTGTTGACTCGAGCCAGCTAATTAAAATGCTACTTTTTGAAAGATGTGCATCAAATGGAGCATTTGATTATCTGTCTCAGGAAGTGACTAAGGCTGAGGATGGAAAGCCGGAGTTTTTGGCACAGATAGAAAAAGATCTTGCGACTGGAAATGAATATAAATCACCAAATACTTCATGGGAATCTGACTTTATAAAAAATTGGGTATTGTTATCTCCGACCTTGGGGGAAGTGGATTTGCGACCATTACTTTATCTTAGCAGGGATAAGGCTCTCTCATTTGCTTCATATGATGAATTGTCTTCAGAGGGAAAGAAATTATTAGAAGCACTTAAAGCGGTGAAGACAGGACCGTTGACAAAGGCTTTGGTGGATGGAATCAAGAAAAACGGGGAAAATGAAGCGACGATACTTATGAATCATCTTGCGCGAATTGGAAGAACTAACCAATGGGGCGCTGATACAGTAAATGCAGCATTACATATCACAGAAGCTTTTCCGGCGCTTGGTAGTAGGTGTGCAGTCGCTCTTGGTGAAATACCTGTTAAATCTATAAAGACAGCGATAATACCATTGATAAAGGAAAAGGAATGGGCGAAGGATCTCTTAAAAGAATGGAACGATAACACTGAGACTCCTAAACCTGTAAAAAATGCCATAGCAGGTACAAAAAAGTAAAATTTAGGAGAATAATATGGGAACATCTGCTTCAAGTAATGGACCGGGATCTGGAGTATCATTTGATCCTCCGTGGCTAGATGATGTTGAGGTTCCGAACCAGCAGAAAAATGATAAATCGAATGAACAACCTGTTTTAGCACCGAGAGCACGATTTGGTAATGCACGACGGAACATGGGGGAGTATGTCCGTTCTGGAGATAGAGATTCTGCACGTAGGGCATTAGGACATTATTCAAAGACCGGAATGGGTGGAGCACAGAATGTTGCAAAACGGATGCGAACATCCACTAAAGTCGCAACTACTTTTTTCAATACATTTCGATCTCTGAGAGAAGATGATTCTTTTGCCTTGGGGAAGAAACTAAAGGAATTACAATCTCAAGGTGCAGGTGCCAATCAGATAATTGATGCAATAGTAGGTCATGTTTGTCCAGTGGGTGGTAGCATTGACGAGACTTCGTGTCGTGATTCAGGTACGGCGGCTATAAGTGAATTTTTAGTCGAAAATCCTGATGCAGATGTTTGTAATCTTGATGACGATCAGATTTGGTCTTTAACCGCTACGTATCTTGGGAATGAGGTCTTTGGTAGAGTACAAATGGATATTGGTCAGGCGTTTGAAAAACAGGAAGTTTCTATTGAAGATAGAGTTATAAGGTTAAATGATATGCGAGAGTACATCCAATCAGAAATAGCAATTCAAATGAACAAGTTACGTGAAAATGCTGGCAAAAAGCTGGATATCAATAAATTGCTTTCTGATACGATACGGAATACATTTGAGGTTTATGAGGTGGATGTATGAATAAGGTAGTTTGTTATCCGAAAGAATATGCACCCAAAATATATGAGGATGATACATGGTATTTTGAAATGTTCTCCACACCGGAAAAAGTACCTGATAATGTTGGCTATGTAGGAGCAAGAATACTTGATGAATTACGCAGATCTCATATTTGTCCATCTGTTATGGCATTCGATTTTCTGATGATAGCTTATGCAGTTGTATCAGCAGATAAAGCCATTTTAAGAAGAGAAAGTAGTGACGGATGGACTCGTGTTATAGACTTATCACTATATGTTCATGAGCAGGAAAAGTGGCAGGAGCAGAAAGATAATATACAGGATATGCTGCGCTTTCTGACGGGTGATTTTTGGAGCCTGCATTTTAATAAAATCAAAAATCCAATAGTTCCTCAGAAAAAATATAAATTATATGACAATGATTGTGTTTGTCTGTTGTCGGGAGGGATGGATAGTCTTGTTGGAGCCATAGATTTACATGAATCAGGACGTAATCCGTTATTTGCTGCGCAAATAGTTCGTGGGGATGCTGAGCATCAGAGACAATATGCCGCTTCGGTTGGTGAAAACAATTTATGTCAGTGGAGTTGTAATGTTAAAAAGAGAGGATCGTCAGAAAACTCTACCAGATCCCGTTCAATAGTGTTTTTTGCATACGCATTACTTGCGACGTGCGGTATAAAGAAAGGTTCTGATGGAAAGAAAGAGATATATGTTCCTGAGAATGGGTTTATAAGCTTGAACATCCCATTGGACTCTATGAGAATCGGGAGTTTAAGTACGAAAACCACTCATCCAATTTATATGAAAATGCTTCAAGACATTTGGGATTTTGTTGGTATTAATGCGGTGTTGATTTTGCCATACAAATTCATGACAAAAGGAGAAGTACTGGCGCAATGTAAAAATCAGGAGCTTATGAAAAAATTGATATTTGGGTCGACAAGCTGTGGTAAGTACCAGAGGCATGGATTGAGACATTGTGGGACTTGTGTTCCGTGCTTAGTAAGGAGAGCATCATTTATAAAAGCCGGATTAAAGGATGATACAGAAGGTGGGTATTGTGCCAATAATCTAAAAAATAGTGACTCTCGTGATTTATCTGCTGCGGCAATGGCGTGTGTCCAAGTTGAAAAGTTTGGTATTGAGAGTCTGGTGAAAAGTGCTTTGAGTTTTGCAAATGGGGAGGATAGAGAAAAATATCTTTACGTCATACAAAATGGCATTGCAGAGATTCGAAAACTATTAGAAATACAGAGGATATTATGATTGATTTTCATTGCCATTTGGATTTATATAAGAGACCGCTTGAAGTGTTTGAAGAAGTAAAAAAGAGAAATACATTTGTTATAGTGGTAACAACAAGTCCGAGAGCATACGTTAAGACTGCTGAGTATTTTAAAAATGCAGATAATGTAATTGTAGCAGCTGGACTCCATCCGGAGCTAGTGGCGGAAAGATTAAACGAAAAGGATTTGTTACTTGACTGTATAAAAAAATGTGAAGTGATAGGTGAAGTGGGAATTGACGGATCGCCAAGAACGAGAGATTCATTGATGTTACAGAGAGAGCTTTTTGAGGATGTACTAATAGAAGCTGACAAATCCGATGGAAAGATAATAAGTATTCATTCAAGGGGCGCAACAAAGGATGTACTTGAGTTGATATACAAATATAAGGGAAACTCTGTACCTATACTTCATTGGTTTACTGGCACACAAAAAGAGGCAAAACAGGCGTTGGATATGGGATGTTGGTTTAGTATAAATCCTAATATGTGCAATACTAAGGCAGGGAAGGCAATTATTTCTATATTACCGCTCGAAAGAATCTTGCCAGAAACGGATGCACCTTTTACACAAAAAAGCGGGAAGCCATTTATGCCATGGGATGATACTGTTTCAAGATACATATCTGATTTTGCAGGAATGAGCATAGAAGATATATATGCGCAGTTTGACAATAATAAGAGTAATCTATTTAGTAGAAAAGAAATAGGCATTTAATGCAAGGAGCATATATAGTTTTAACATTATGCGGTAGGACAAGATTTATGAAAGAGTTTTTTGAGGCACAGAAGGTTTGAAAGAAGTTTTATTTGTCTCGGATTTTAATAAAAAAGAGCCAATAATAGAACAACTCAATGAGCACATGAAAATATCTCCTAATATGGCAGAGAAACTTATAGGGGAATCTGCATTAACAACCTGGTGGTATTTGAAAGTGTTTGTAGACGCTGGGGTTATTACGTCAGAGAGTGAAACAAATAACCTCATGTATGTACTATGTCCGGAATATCAAAGATAGAATATGGACAATTAGGGAGTATATGGAGCAGAGGAGTCAACGCATGAGATGGTGAAAGGAATACCGGATACTCAAATCGATATGTTTAAGCAGTTTCTAGGAAAATAATAAGAACGGCATATGTGCAGGGGGAGAGTTTAATCTTCTCGTTTGAAAAACAAGCTTATTTATGAGTACAAAATGAGTACAATAATTTTGCGAGTCATACATAAATGGGCAAATACGAACAAAATGTAAATCAGAATCGCCGTAAAATCAACAAAGAGAATAGGGTGCAAACGCCCTTGAATTGAAATGGAGTAGACTAATATTCCGCCTAGCCCTTGTAAATAGGGCGTTTCAGAAACGCGTGGTCGCAAAATTTATTGTCACGCGAAAAGAGAATAAATGAAAAGTAGTGAAATAGACTCTTGGGACAACAATCCTAAGAGTCTTTTTTATTGACAAATATATAATGTGCGTTATATAACAATAGTTATAACAAGCAAAAAGGAGATGAGGATTATGCCACCAAAAGCAAAAATCAATAGAGAAATGATAATAGACGCTGCGTATGAGATCGTACGAGAATCTGGAGAAGAGAATATTAATGCAAGAAATATAGCTCAGAAATTGGGATGTTCTACGCAACCTGTGCTATATGTTTTTAAAACGATGGATGAAATCCGGGAATGTGTTTATCAGAAGGCAGATGAATACCACAGTGAGTATCTGATGCAGATAAATGAATCAGAGAAAAATCCTATGCTTGTTATTTGGAAAAATTATATTCGGTTTAGTGCCACTGAGAGGAATCTATTTCGTTTTTTGTTCCAGTCCAATGCATTTTCTGGAAGAATGCAAGGGCTAGTGGATGACGAAAGGCTTCTGCCGGTATTGCAGGCTATGGGAGGGCAAATGGGAATGGAAATTCCGGATGTGAAGAAGTTTTATGCCTGCGTTTTCTATCCAGTGCATGGTATAGCAAGCTTACTTGCAAATAATTCTATGGAATATGATGAGGATGAGTTTGAGGACGTAATTGGGATGATAAAACGCGGAGTACTAAAAGAATTGGAGAGTGAGAAAGATGCTTAAGAAATTATATAAGAAATCAGAAGTCTGGTTTG
>JAKSRY010000027.1 GCA_024403415.1 Lachnospiraceae bacterium | reverse complement strand
TCGGATATCCTATCTGGTGGGGAGAAGAACCTCGCATTATGGATACTTTCGTAGAAAGTTATGATTTTGGAGATATAACCATGATTCCATTTTGCACATCAGGAAGCAGTGGTATTGGAAATAGTGGTAAGAATCTTGCGACAAATGCAGGCAGTGGAAACTGGCTTGAAGGAAAGAGATTTTCTGCCCAGGTGTCTGAAAACGAATTAAAAGATTGGATTGGTAATCTACCATGAGATACGTTGTATAAGATCGTTGTATGCGATTGTACCGAAAATTTAACTAACAAATAGGATATAAACATTTTAGTATCGTGACATATTTTATATATCACAGAAATTCAACTGGCTTGGATGGAATAATCTAAGCCGGTTTTTTCTAGGAATTATGAGCAATCATAGTTCCTTTTGATTTTTAAAATATTTTTTTATTTGTTGCAACACTTTTGCAACAGTCACTTATATATACTAAGCACATAAACAAAACAACCTACTGGTTGAGACAAATATAAAAGAATTGATAGGCACTAAATGAAGAGGTGCAGAAAGGTGGTCATTATGAAGAGATTTATTATAGGAACAGTTGCAGCAATGATAGTTTCATTTGGAGTAATGGGACATGGGATGACAGCTTATGCAGCTACGGAAAATGAGGTTTCATTGCATACTACACAAAAGACTTTTGAAGTTACCGATAGGGAGGAACCTCATGAAATTACTGATGAACAAAGAGAACAGCTTCGCAAAAACCTTAAAGAAGAAGCTGAGAAACGGAGCAATTCATTCAATTGGGGAGATGCTATAGAAGCAACCGAAGGTTTGCTGGATTTGTTTGAACAAATAAGTCGTTTTATAAATTAATAAAGCGAATGTTGATATGATATGCAAATTATGATATGCATATATAATAAATGGAGGTTTATATTATGTTTGCATTGCAAGAATCAATAAGACCATCTGCTGATTTACGAAATCATTATTCAGAAATATCAAAGCAGTGTAAGGAGAACAAAGAGGCAGTGATTATTACAGTAAATGGTAGAGGTGATACTGTTGCTCTTTCGTATGAAGAATATAAAAATATTAAAGCAAGAATAGAACTGCTGGAGATATTAGCAGAAGCTGAAGATGATGTTAAAAATGGTAGGATAGCTCCAATAACTGAGACATTTGATGATTTGAGAAAAATGCTTCAGGAGGGGTAACTATGAAGTATAAGGTAATAAGGACTGATACAGCTGATGCAGGCATTAGAAAAATAATTTTGTATGTTGCTCAGAATTTTGGAAATACGGTTGCACTGGAGAAACTCGATGAGATAGAAAAACGTATTCTTGCATTGGGCGACGATTCTTTCAGTGGCACAGAGCCGAGGTATCTTGTTCTCAAAAGGCAAGGCTATAAGGTTCTTGTGTTAGAAAAAGATTTAGCATTTTACAAGATTGATGAAGAAAATAAGAATGTAGTTATATATGCTGTTGTGGATCAACGACAGGATTATTTAAATATATTGCGTGGATTATAGAGCTCATAAACTTGTAATTAAATCAAACAAGATAGAACACAAACATTTTAGTATCTTGACATATTATATATATCACAGTAAATGCAGCTGGTTTGGAGGGAATAATCTAAGCCGATTTTTTAAGGAATTATGAGCAATCATAGTTCCTTTCTATTTTTAAAAATTTTTTTAAAGCATGCAACACTTATGCAACGCTCACTATTATATATTGTGTACATAAAAACAAAGACAATATATTTATAGGGAGGAAAAATATATGAATATATATAAAAACTTTTCAAAAAAATATCCGGTTTTATTAGTTATACTGACAGTACTTTTCGTCTATGGTCTTTTGAAACTCACAGGGTTGGTAAATGTTGGTCCATTGAGTTTTGGAATACGGGAATTTATCATGGCGGTGGTTGTATTTATCGTGACTTTTATCTTTATGGGAAAAGAAAAGGTAAGTTTTAGTGCGAAAGGATTCCGTTATTCTTTTAGATTTGTTCGCGGGTATCTTATTGTGATGGCTGTCATCGTTTTTTTTGGAGTTCTGTCTAATGTTTTGGATTCAGTAGTAAATGATGAAGTTACAGCATATAAACCAATTGGCGTTATCAACATAGTGATTGCAGGACTTTTTGTAGGTATCGTGGAGGAGTTTACATTCAGAGGTCTTATTTTCGGAGGCCTTCTTCAGAAATTTGGCAATTCGAAAAAGAACATTATCTTAGCGGCATTTATGTCAGGCCTGTTATTTGGTGTAATGCACATTGTAGATTCTGCATTGGCTGGAGAAATTACAGATATTATGGGAGTGGGTACAGCTGTATTAAAAACCATCCAGACAGGTATCTTTGGAGTGGTTCTTGCTTTTATATATTACAAAACAAGAAATTTGTTTGCTGTTGCAGCATTGCACAGTTTGGATGATTTTCTCGTTTTTGTTACTGCAGATGCAGGAAATACTAAGCTGACAAGTTTCGTTGCAAATAGTGGCGATAATCTTGCAAGTGCACGTATATATCTTTATATTATATTTACACTGCTCCTTGTTCCAAGCATTGTAAGATGTATTAGGAATCTCAAGCCGGGAGAAGCAATTCCTTTTGATGAAGACTTCTTACCCAGAGCAGTTGAGTTTGAAAAGAAATCGAAAAAGAGAAAGTGAGTATATGAGCAAAAAAATATATGAAGTGCCAAAGCGCACATTATTAATTATAGCAGGAATTGTTTGGATGATAGCAGGGTTTAATGTTACTCGATTAGGAATATTATCGTATATATTAATTGAGATGAGATGGTATCTACCGATATTTTCAGTAATTATCTTTATGCTTTTTGGAATGATGTTTTATAAAATGACACAAAAACATAGCAAAAGAATTATGAGTTATGAAGAATATAGACCTGTTTGGAATTTTTTTGATATAAAGTCTTATATTATTATGGCTGTGATGATGGGAGGCGGTATCGGATTAAGAAATGCCGGAGTATTTCCAGATATTTTTGTAGCATTTTTCTATACAGGATTAGGATGTGCTTTATTCTTAGCAGGAGTATGTTTTGTGATTATGTTTTTTAGAAAATAAAGGATTATATTTAGAGGAGTTGCAAATGTGTTTAGGCTTTTGGAAAAAGGAATTTTAGATTTTGTGGGTTGAAATATACATATTCGGATGAAGAGTGTAGTTAACAATTTGCTATAAATTGCCGAAAGGAGAGGCTATTGTGTTAAGGAAAGCAACAAGAGAAGATATACAGACAATATGGAAAATGCAAGTAGAGGCATTTACAGATCTTCTGGATAAATATCAAGATTATGGTACGAGTCCGGCAAATGAAAGCTTAGAAAAAATAATTGCGAAATATGAGCAACCTTGGACAACTTATTATTACATTATGAGTGATGATATAGTTGTTGGTGCGGTACGAATAGTTAATAAAAACGATGGGAGTAGAAAAAGAATTTCGCCCATTTGGATTATGGCCGAATTCCGAAATAAAGGATATGCGCAGCAAGCAATGATTGAACTTGAAAAAATATATGGTTCTGATAATTGGTGTCTTGATACAATTTTACAAGAAACAGGAAATCTGCATCTATATGAGAAAATGGGATATGTTCGAACGGGTGTGGTTGAACATATAAACGAAAAGATGGATATAGTATTTTATGAAAAATAGAAGCAGAAATTGATGTTGATTTTTAACAACGAATTATAGCTTATCCATTGCCAAGTGGTGTTAGTGTTAAATTTTTAAATGACCAGACAACATACTTAGGAAATCAACTGGAATGAGTGTGAAGGAGAAAAATAATGACATTACAACAGTTGAATTATTTGGTAACTGTAGCTGATTGTGGAAACATTACAGAAGAACAGTGGGCAAAACTAAAACTTGTTAAAGAAATTGCTGAAGAAGTTTGGGGATAAAGAATATTTCGGATGTTGATGCTCCTTTTGTTAATTCATAATGTCATTATTGTGGTAACATAGTAATATAAAAATCCCGATTTAGCGGTGATAGGAGATATTAAAATGAATTACAAAGTACTCGGAAAAACAGGACTAAAGGTAAGTGAAATAGGATTTGGAGGGGAATGGTTGGAGCGTCACCCGGAAGAAGAATCCATCGAATTAATGAAATATGCCAGTGAGAAAGGCATCAATATTATTGATTGCTGGATGCCTGATCCAAAATCAAGGGATATTATTGGAAAAGCAATGAAAGGTAACAGGGAGAAGTGGTATGTTCAGGGACATTTTGGATCCACCTGGCAAAATGGCCAGTATGTTCGTACCAGAGATATGAAACACGTAAAGCCTGCATTTGAAGACCTTCTTGCAAGACTCCAGACTGATTATATAGATATTGGAATGATTCATTTTGTAGATACCATAGAGGATTGGGAATATCTTCAGAATTCAGATTTTCTGCAGTATGTTATAGAGATGAAGGAAAAGGGAGTAATTCGTCACATTGGAATGAGTTCTCATGATCCAAAGACATCAGCGCTGGCTGTAAAATCAGGCCTTATAGAAATGATTCTCTTTAGTGTTAATCCCGCTTTTGACATGCTTCCTTCAGGTCAGGATTTGGATGAATTGCTGGGAGAAGGTTATCATTATGATAGTGAACTTGCAGGAATTAATACGGAGAGAGCAGACTTATATAAGCTTTGCGAAGAATATAATGTGGGAATCACAGTTATGAAAGGCTTTGCTGGGGGTAGACTTTTTGATGAAAAGAGATCTCCGTTTGGAGTGGCGCTTACGCCTATTCAGTGTATTCACTATGCATTAACTCGTCCGGGGGTAGCATCTGTTTTATGTGGATATGATACAAAAGAACAGGTTGATGAGGCTGTATCTTATGAAAACGCAACTGATGAAGAAAAAAATTATGCATCTGTACTAAGTGGTGCACCATTACATTCTTATAGAGGTGAGTGTACATATTGTGGGCACTGTAAACCTTGTGTTGCCAATCTGGATATTGCTATGATTAATAAGTATTATGATCTGGCTACTATGCAGTCAGAAGTCCCGGAATCAATAAAGGCTCATTATATGTTGCTTGGTAACACTGCTTCAGAATGTATCGGATGCAGGCAGTGTGAATCCAGATGTCCATTTGGAGTTCAAATTGCGGACAGAATGAAAAAGGCTGCTGAATTATTTGGAAAATAATTGATAAATTAGGCTGATGAACAGACACAAGGAAGACGAGTTTATTCAATTCTTAAGAATGAATATGAAGTCCGTAAAAATTGTTAGCGAAGTTTATGGCGCTGTGAGAAATCACAGTGCCTTTTTTATTTTGGTCCACCTTTTTGGGGCACTACAAATGTTGCAACGCTTCTGCAACACATGAAGATATATTATTGCATTAACTTAAGCGAAAGCTTTTCGGGAGGTGAATGATATGCAATATTTATATCTTGCTTGTTTAATAATTTCAATAGGAATGTTTTTCTGGTTAAAGGTATATGATGTCAGAAATAGTACAGTTCAGTTTCTTAATCTTCTTATTGTAATGATTTCAAACTTCGGATTCTATTTAGTTACAATATCTGAGGATTACGAGGAAGCTGTTATGGCTCACAAAATTGCACTTTTTGGTGGCGTATTTTTACCTGTTTTTTATTTCTTTTTGGTTCTTGAAATATGTCACATTTATATAAGCAACCATGCATGTGTATTATTGGTAATCATTCAGGGATTTATATATTCACTCATATGTACAATGGATAAATCAGAACTGTTTTACAGAAGCATCACAGTAAATACTGATAGCGGAATTTGTATACTTACTGAAGAGTGTGGAACACTCCATTTTCTTTTCCCAATGATGATGTTTATTTACTTTTTCTTATCAATCATCGCCGCAAACCATGCACTTCTTAAGAAAAAGTCAGTAAATAAGAAATCCTTATTTATAATGTTAATCTTTGCAACACTTGCATTAGGAGTATATGTTGCCGAGAGAATTATCGATTCGGGATACGAAGTTATTCCGGTTGTATATGTTGTATTAATGTTTGGTTCTCTTATACCCGTATATGATTCAGACCTATACACTGTTCAGGAAAACAAAAATATTATGGATGAACTTCTCTCAAATATTGGATTTGTCACTTTTGACAGAAATTTTATTTACAAGGGTTGTAATGAATTCATGGAAAGCATCTTTCCTGAGTTGAAGAACTATATTATAGGACAGAAGATTTCATATTGCAGTAAAGAACTTGAGAATGTCATTTGCAAGATTTCTTCATTGGAGATGAAGTATAGCAGTGATTCAAAGAAGGGATTTGCGGTAGTACCTGTTGATACATTTAGGATTGGAGATAGATATTATGTAGGTAAAATCTTTGCTGTAACAAATGCATTTGGCAAGCTTGAAGGTTACACAATAAAGCTTAGAGATGATACAGATCGTCAGAGAGTTCTTGTTCTTACAGAAAGATACAATGAGGAACTTACCAGAGAGGTTGAAGAGAAAACCAGAAAGATAAAAGATATTCAGGAAAAGGTTATTCTTGGAATGGCAGAAATGGTTGAATCAAGAGATTTAAGCACAGGTGGTCATATTAAGAGAACCAGCGCAGTTGTTAAAATATTTGCAAATAAACTTAAAGATTCAGATTTGGGATTTGAAGACAGTTTCCTCAATTATGTAATATGTAGTGCTCCAATGCATGATTTAGGAAAACTTGGTATCGATGATGCAATTCTTAGAAAGAAATCAGGACTTACTGATGAAGATTTTGAAGCTATGAAAAAACATCCTCAAATTGGTGCGGATATGGTCAAAAAAGTATTATCAGATGTTGAGGAACCGGAATTTATTAAGGTTGCAGAGAATGTTGCTCATTATCACCATGAGAAGATGGATGGCACAGGATATCCGGAAGGCCTTAAAGGCGAAGAGATTCCTGTAGAAGCAAGAATAATGGCACTTGCTGATGTATATGATGCATTAGTATCAAAGAGATGTTATAAGGCTGCACTTTCCAGTGACGAAGCATTCGACATTATCAAGAAAGGCATGGGAACACACTTTGATGAAAAATTGGCAAAGGTATTTCTTTCATGCAAAGCAGACCTTGAAGAATACTATAACAATTAATTAAACGTTAATGGAGGATAGAGTTATGAAATTAGTGGAATTATTGCAAAATCAAGAAATTATTATCCAATTACTTTGGGATGAACAAAAAATAGAATTTAATTCGAAAGTAGCAGCAAAAGATGAATCTTCAATCTATGTTAGTCCTTATATACATAATGGACATGAACTTGAGTTGAATATTGCTTCAGATAGCAACGTTATCTGCAATATTTTTACAGATGATCCAACTACTGAACAAAGAATATCCTGGAAGGGACTTTCCTTAACAACTGTCAATAGAGATGATAAAACAGTATATTGCTTAAAATCACATGGATATAATGCTATGTCAAACCTTGATGACAGAAGAGGACATGAAAGAATTGAGATTCAGGCAGCAGGTTGTTTGTTGGATAGTGAAGATGGAGAGATAAGTATTACAATTCACGATATTAGTGACAATGGATTGGCATTTTATATACCCGGAAATTATGAACTTAAGTCACAGCAGCTACGTATCTCATTCACAGATTCGATTGATGAAAGAATATTTGATATAAATGCTGTATGTGAAGTTTCAAGGGTTAAAAAAGAAGAAGAAGGTATACTTATAGGCTGCAGAGTATTGGAAGAAAATGCAAATTACAGAATATATGAATTATTGAAGCGGTTAAGAAAGAAAAACCATAAAATAACTCCAAAAGCAGAAAATAATGATACGGATTCAGAAAACAAAACCGGACCTAAAGCAGCATAATTTATATTACATAATAATTGTCTTTGTGCTATAATACTTCGCTAGGGTTACAAAAAACAGGGATTTTAATAGGTGAAAAAGACAATGAAAAAGACAATGAAAAAGGGAAAATATGTATTATTAGCATTTTTGGCTATTTTTTTATTTGTTAACCTTAAATGTAATGTTTATGCGGAAGAAGTAAACGAAAAAGTTGTAAAAGTTGGATATTATGATAATGAAAATTTCCAGGAAGGGGCATCAGAGGGTGCAGTAAAATCAGGATATTCATATGAATATCTTCAGAAGATTGCTACCTATACCGGTTGGAAATATGAATATGTATACGGTTCATGGTCTGAGCTGTATGATGCATTCGTTAAAGGAGATATTGATCTGCTTGCAGGACTTGGATATGCGGAAGAACGTCTGGAGATTATGAATTATCCAAATTATCCAATGGGATACGAAAGCTATTACCTTTTTGTACGTGGAGATGATGCAGAGATTACTGTTGATCCAGCGACATTGACCGGTAAGAAAATAGGAACGATTTCGGGACTTTTGGAGAAAGCAATACGTGAATGGCTTGAAAACAATAATGTTGAGGCCGAAATTATTGTTTATAATGATGTAAAAGACAGGGATCAGGCATTAAGTAATGGAGAAATAGATGCCTTAATAGGCGAGGGAGCGTCAGTAGGCTCTAAAGATAATATTGTTTCTTTGCTCAAAATTAAAAATGTAGATATGTATGTCTGCGTTGCAAAAGAAAGAACAGATTTAGTGCAGGAACTGAATATTGCGCAGGAATATATTGACAGTAAAGAACCATATTATATAAACGAGTTGTCTAAAAAGTATTTCAGCAAAAATGCCATAAGTCTTCAGGTGGCAGCTGAAGAGAATAAGTGGCTTGAAGATCATAATTATACAATTACGATTGGTTATATGGACAATTTCTTACCTTATTGTGGGACGGATGATAATGGTAAAGCAACTGGAATTATGGTGGACGTAATTAATGAAGCTTTTTCTAATATTAAGTCTAAAAAGCCAATACAGTTTGAATATCGTCCATATCACAATACAGAGGAAATGATTCAGGCAATACATTCCCATGAGATAGAGATACTTTTCCCTATATCTGATGACATCTATTTTTTGGAGCAGAATAATCTTTATCATTCAGTTGATGTCGTTACTTCAGCCATGAATCTGGTATATATGGGGGATCCTGCTAAAGCAGAGAATGGTACGCTTGCCATAAATAAAAATAATCAGATTCAGTATAACTATACAGCTAATTATCTTCCTGATAACGAGTTAATATATTTTGATACGGTGGATGAATGTCTTGATGCTGTTGTTGAAGGGGAAGCAAGTGGAGCAATCCTTAGTGGAATCAGAGCCAGCGTTTTGTTGAAAGAAAATTATTACTCTGACTTGTCTTATGTGGAATTACCGCATGAAACTGTAAAATGTTTCGGAGTAAGTACAGCTCATAAAGGAATTTTACCTTTACTTAATCAGGCACTTAATTCTATCGAAGAAAACAGTGCAGTAAATTATACATTTAAATACGCAGATTATTCAGAAGATTACAGTGTTATAGAATTTATCCGAAGACATAAAACGCAGGTAGCATTTGCTATTATGCTGTTAGTTATTATCATTGTAATTGTCATCGCAAATAATAGAGTAAAAACGCAAAAGAGTAATCTTTACTATGAGTTTGCTTATAAAGATGGACTGACAAAGTTATTAAACCGACGTGCATACGAAGAGGAACTTGAAAAATTAAATCGTTCTATCCCGGAGAATATAATTTGTGTATCTATGGACCTGACAAGGCTTAAGTATGTTAATGACACATATGGACATGCTGCAGGAGACGAACTGATTAGTGAAGCAGGCAGGTTGATTACAGAAAGCTTTGGCAAGTATGGCAAGGTATTCCGAACGGGTGGAGATGAGTATTACGGACTTTTGCAGGCCGATATTTCAGAGTTTGAAGAAGCAAAGAAAAAGCTTGATGAATTGTGTGAAAACTGGAAGGGAGTTTACAGCAGTGACCTAAAAATTGCTGTAGGTGCTGCAACTCTAAAGGATGTAGAAAGCAAAGAGATAACAGATATTTGTAAGTTTGCTGACCAGCGTATGTATCAGGCAAAATCGGAATGGTATAAGAATTCCGGAGTCAATAGACGAGTAAATTAAAAGGTTGTTATAACAAAAATGAGGTTAAAAGCTAATTTGCCAGCTTTTAACCTCATATTGATGTCGATGAATAGTACAACAGTTTTGCAACGGATGATGTAATATTATTAGCACATAAACAAAAACAAATATAAATTTTGTAATAATCAATTAGAAAGAGAGGACATTATTATGAAGAAATTAAATACAAAAACATCAAAAAAGATCGCAGCATTTTTATTAGTAGCAGTTGCAGCATTTTCAGTAGTGGGTTGCTCAGAAGATAAGACAACAACAAAAACAGATGAGGTTATAACAGAAGAAGCTTCCTTTGGACTCAAGGATTATGAAGGCTTTTATTGTAGAACTGAAACTGAACAGATTGAAGATTATGAGGTGACATACACATATGGATATCTGTTGAATGGAGATGGAACAGGTGTCAGCTTCGGGCAGGATATGATTGACATAACATGGAATGAAACAGAGATACATTTTGCAGATAGTACAGAGTCATTTGTAATGGAACCCGGTAAGCTTACAATCGGAAATGTTGTATATGACAAAATTAATGGTAATTTCATTGCGCCTAATCCAAACAGTGTAAATACAGAAAATGTTGATAATGGAAACTATTATGTATATATGGATGCAAGCGGAATCAGTGAGAATGATGGAAAAGTTACAATAAGCACAGAAATATATACAGAAGATTCATATGATATAGTCGATGTTAATCGCATGGCTGAAGGCGATGTTATCTATATAAATGGACAGTTACTTCCTGTAAAGTCAATTAATAAAACCGATTCCGGACTTATAGAGGTTAATGGCGGAATTGAAAATGGCGGAAGCGCACTCAGACCTGTTGATGAATCTAACTGCTATGTATATTGTGGTATGGATATGGAAAGAAGTTATACACGTTGCGGAATAGCAAACCTTGCTGTTAGTGATAATGTAAAGCTTATTGATGACCGTGATCCGGCAGAAGAAAAGGTGTACACAGGAAGTGATGCAGTTTCAGCATTGAAGGAAATTGTTAAAGAGCAGCCGTTTACATATTATGATGGATTAATCAGAGTTGAAAATGGTGAAATTATAGAGATAAACAGAATGTACAGACCATAAACTTAGAATTGTATCTGAAACATCTTAATAAACATGATTACTAAGAAATCTTCGGTGGAAACATCGAAGATTTTTTCTTATATGCATTTAATAATGTTGTAAGATATTTTGATATTATTTAGTAATTTAATATAATATAGTTATGGATAGAAGTATAAGAAGAATGATAGAGTAATTATAGAAAAGGTGACATAAACATGAAAATGGAAAAAATGAAAAAGATAATTCAGCATCCGGTAGTAGATATTATATTGACATTGGGAATAGCATATTTGTTAATATACAAATCCTGGTATGTGAGTTGGTTCTTATTAATTACAGTCCCTAACTTTTTCGGAATCGATTTATCATCAATAATGGGAGAAAACTTATATAATACCTGGATCAACTATTTTGAATTCATTGATATTTGGATAGTCGGCCTTGCGATTATGCTGGTGTTTAAGAGATACAGGCCTATGCTAAAAGTGTTTTCTCCTAAACGGGAAGGAAATAATATAAAAGCTATTCTTATCGGAGGATTGTCTTTGGGGGTTGGCTTAAATATGATAATTGTGCTTGCTGCTATTGCCTCTGGAGCAATAAAGATACACTATGTGGGATTAGGAGTTGGTGAGTTCATCTTATTATTTATCGCTGTATTGGTTCAATCAGGCGGAGAAGAATTAGTGACCAGAGTCTTTATATATCAGAGGCTTAGAAAAAATTTTCCCAAGTGTCCGGCTATTGCTATATTTGGAAATGGTTTGTGCTTTTTACTGATGCATGTAGGCGTTCCGGGAATGTCAGTTACATTAATGATGATGATGATTCTGGTTTCTGTTGTATATTCATTGTGCATTTACTATTTTGACAGTATTTGGATTACGATTATTGCACATACAACGTGGAATTTCACGCAAAATATCATACTAGGGCTTCCGAACACTGGGATGGTTCTACCCACTCATATGTTCAAACTTGATGCCGGAACAAACAATTTTGCTTATGATACGAATTTAGGAATTGAAGGATCGATTTTGACAGTAATTTTGTATGGAATAGTATGTCTTGGACTTCTTTATTTTGGAAAAAGGAAGGGTGCTAAGGAAAACTATATCTGGGATAAGAATTTATAGAGTCAGAAAGACTCGAATCGGATGTTTACGTTCTTAAATTAGATTAATTTTAATCAAAGCATAATCTTTGAGATTATATTTACAACAACTATTCTTAACACTTGGAGGTATTTTGCTGCTTTGCCCTGAAGAGAGAATTCTTTTTACAGGTGACAGTATTAATCATCATTGTTGGATGCAATTGGATGGCTGTCTTTCGATTGAAGAATATGTAAAAGTTGTAGAGAAGTTTGTATTTTTGGAAGAAAAGGCGGACTATATTCTGCATGGCCATGCAAAATGCTTTGATGATATTTCATTAATCAGTGCCATGCTTGAAGGCTTAAAGGAAATATGTGCCGGAAAAAGAGAAGATGATACACATTATGAATATTTTGGTGGTGAAGCGCATGCAATGTATCATCCTTTTAAGACACAGGCTGGAAAGGTGTTTGGACAGGAAGACCATGGTATTTGTTATCAACCGGATAATATATTTGCCCACAAATAGTGAAATGAAATTATGAAAGGAAGTATTTCTTTATAAAAAGAGATAACAATTATGTGGGGGAGATACTCTTATGAAAATACTTATTATTAATTGCAGTCCGGTCAGAAACGGTGCGACAGCAGAAATCGTGAATATGGTAAAAGAAAATGTCAGTATAGGAAACGAAGTAAGATGTATCTGCATAGATGATTATGAAATTGCTTTATGCAAGGGGTGCAGAATCTGCCATGACACGGCAGAATGTTTTCAAAAAGACGATGTTATAAAGTTAATGGAAGAGTATGAATGGGCAGACAAAATAGTGTCAGTATCTCCTTCTTATTGGGCGGATATTCCCGGACAGTTTAAGGTGTTTATAGACAGATGTACACCCTGGTGTAACACACACGAACCACATGCTAAGCTGTCTGCCGGGAAAA
This sequence comes from Lachnospiraceae bacterium, assembly GCA_024403415.1. Classification (GTDB taxonomy): domain Bacteria; phylum Bacillota; class Clostridia; order Lachnospirales; family Lachnospiraceae; genus JAILLW01. The sequence continues at coordinate 17,286 of JAKSRY010000027.1, read as the reverse complement.
AGGGATATACTATTGCATTAAGAACGGGTCCCAGTATGCCTGAATGTGAGCGAATAATTAGCAGTATTGAACATTTTTATGGTCATTTGGAAATTGAGTTGTGCGGTAAGTTAGGACTTTGTTCTATTGAGTATAAGGAAGATGTTGCAGCGAGGATTGATGAAATAAAAGAGTTTTGCAATATCATCGCCTGAAGTTATGTAAACCCGAAATACGCATGTTTTTTTATATGGATGGGCATTTTTATGGATAACAGAATGGGAACGGAGAAGATGAGTAAGCTGATATTGACGACAGGAGTGCCATTAATGTTAAGCTTACTAATTAACTCACTTTATAATTTTGTAGATTCAATATTTGTATCTAGAGTTGCGGAAGAGGCTCTGACTGCAATTTCAATTTCAGCACCGGTTCAACTGTTTGTTTCGGCATTAGGTCTTGGAAATGCGGTTGGATTAAATGCAGCTATTTCAAAGGCTCTTGGTGAAAAGAATAATGAAAAAGTAGAGAAAATAGCAAGTGCCGCTATATTTCTTGCCGTGTGTGAATGGATATTAATTTCTGTAGTGTGTTTAATTGGTGTCAGATGGTATTTTGACTGGCAGTGTGGCGGTGATGAAATAATCGCAAAGTATGGATGCGATTATTTATCTATATGTATGTTCCTGTCGTTAGGGCAGATGGGACAGTGGGTTTTTGACCGTTTTGTTATCGCAAGTGGAAAGAGTCACCTTTTCTTATTTACATTGTCTGCAGCCTCGGTCACGAACATTATATTGGATCCAATTTTCATTTTTACATTTGATTTAGGAACAGAAGGGGCGGCCATAGCAACTGTAATTGGTCAATTCGTTGGGGCATTTGCTGGAATTTGTATAAATCGTAAATGGAATAAAGAAATCCCGTTTAGATTTACATTGCATCCTGATTTTTCAAGTATCAAAGATATTATAAAAGTTGGATTTCCATCAACTCTGGTTCAGGTGGTAACGAGCTTTGTAAATGTGATAATGAATACTATTTTGCTGGAATTTTCAGCGACGGCAATAGCAGTATTCGGTGTATGCTGTCGAATGCAGGGAATATGTACTGTTCCTGTGCATGGAATTAATAATGGAATAATACCGATTGTTGCATATAATTATGGAGCACGAAGTAAGGAGCGAATAAGTGAAGCAATACGATATGCAGTTGTATATTCGCTGATATTATATGTTCCATTACTTATAATACTTATAATATTACCTGATAGAGTTATGATGCTATTTAATGTTTCAGATGCAATGATGGAAATAGGTGTGGCAGCAGTGAGAATTTTTGCATTGGCATGGCTGTTTTCTATACCTAATTTAGTTATATCGTCTGCGTTGCAGGGGCTTTCTAGGGCAAATCCAAGTATGTTGCTTACAATGCTAAGGCAAGCAGTTTTGCCGCTGCTTTTAGCGTACATCGTATCAGGAATGGGTCAGATAAAATTTATTTGGTTGGCATTTGTAATAGCAGAAATCATAGTGATATATCCGGCCATAAAAATTTGGAAATATAACCTAAAACAAGTTTTAACGTTTGAATTTACTGATGGTCTGAGCATTAAATAAAAGTTCGAATAGCTTTTATTTAAGTATAATCATTGTGATTATATTTATACCAATAATCGTTTTTAGTATGACAAGGAGTAATATATATGGAATATTTTTATTTGGGATGCCTTTTAGTTTCGATTGGTATGCTTGTCTGGTTAAAGATATTTGATGTCAGAAAAAGCATTGCCCAATATCTGAATTTAATAATTGTAATTATTTCAAGCTTTGGATACTACCTTTTGTCTATTTCAAGGACTCTTGATGAGGCACTTTTATCTCAAATAATAGGTTATGTAGGTGGCGTTTTTCTCCCCGTATTCTTTCTCTTCTTAGTTTTGGAAATATGTCATCTGGAGTTATCAAGATTCATAAAAGTTGTTCTTGTGTTATGCCAGTGCTGTATTTACGGTTCTGTATGTACAATTGGAAGAAATGAATTGTTTTATAAAAGTATAGAAATGCATAGAAACAATGGAATGGTAGTAATAGATAAAAGTTATGGACCATTTCATATGTTAGCCATCGGGTCTATGTACTTATATCTTTTATTAGCCTTTGTTGTTGTAATTTATGCTCTTACCAAAAGGAAATCCGTAGATGTCAAGAATGCAATAACCATGTTAGTGTTAATGGCTATAGCGACAGGAGTGTATGCTGTTGAAAAACTGATTGGTATGGAATATACCATTATTCCACTCACATTTGATGTGCTTATGCTGGGGGCTTTGATTCCAATATATGACTCCAATATTTTCACAGTTTATGAGAATAAAAATATTATAAATGAGCAGCTTGGTAATGTAGGTTTTTTGACATTCGATAAGAACAAAGCATATAAAGGCTGTAATGACTATATGGGAAATATATTTCCTGAACTGTTGCAATACAGACTGGAGCAGACTATTAAAAACAGCAGCCGGGAATTACAAAATATAATAGACAAAATTACCAATATAGAAGATATATATATAAGCAGTTCAAAGAAAGAACATATTCATGTTTCAATAGAATCATTTTTACTTGGTGAAAGATACTATGATGGTAAGATTCACGTACTTACAAATTCTTTCGGAAAGTTAAAAGGATATACCGTAGAACTCCGTGATAATACGGAACACTATAAAACATTGGCACTTCAGGAACGATATAATGATGAATTAGCTCAGGAAGTAGACAAGAAAACAAGGCGAATAAAGACCATTCAGGAAAAAACTATATTGGGTATGGCACAGATGGTTGAATCAAGAGACCTCAGTACCGGCGGCCATATAAAAAGGACAAGCGATGTCGTAAGGATATTTGCTAAGAAGCTTGTTAACACCGATCTTGGTCTTACACCGCAATTCCTGGATCTTGTTATACGAAGTGCCCCTATGCATGATTTGGGTAAAATTGGTGTTGATGATGCAGTTTTGAGAAAACAGGGAAAATTCACGGACGAAGAATATGATAAGATGAAAAAACATTCAGAAATCGGATACCACATGGTTAATGAAATTTTATCTGAAGTAGAGGACCAGGATTTTGTTAGTGTAGCAGAAAATGTTGCTCATTATCATCATGAAAAAATCAATGGAAAAGGGTATCCGGATGGGTTAAAGGGAGATGAAATTCCCATAGAAGCCAGAATTATGGCATTAGCAGATGTGTTTGATGCATTGGTTTCTAAAAGATGTTATAAAGATGCATTTTCATATGAAAGAGCTTATGAAATAATCGAAAAAGATGCAGGAACGCATTTTGATAAACAGTTGGCAATGGTATTTTTGTCTTGTAAAGAAGAACTCGAAGATTATTATAATGCAAGTGAAAAGTAGAATTATCAGTAATATAACAAGTGCATCAAAGGATATGAACGACAGGAATCTTCCTGCCTTTGCTGCTTCTGTGGCTTTTTTCTTCTTTATTTCATTCATTCCAACACTTATGTTTGGTTTTTCTTTGATGAAATATCTTCCGTTTTCAAAACAGGAGGTGGTGGATGTTCTTGTAACAAGTCTGCCAGGCGCTGTAGAAAATCCAATCAAATCAATAGCTGATGAAATATATCAGGTATCAGGAACCGTAATTCCTGTTGCGCTGATATTAACGTTGTGGACAGCAGGAAAAGGAATGCTGGGGCTTGTAAGGGGGCTGAATGGAATTTTGGGACTTACAGATAAACGCAACTTTATTGTTATAAGGCTTGTTTCAGTATTATATACACTTTCATTTCTTGCTTTTATTGCAGTATCGATACTGCTTGCAATGTTTAGTCATAAAATCGGAATATGGATGGATAATAATCTTGAATATATTTCTCCAATTCTCCATTTCCTGTTCAAATTCCGGGATGTGATTATTTGCGTATTTTTGACAATTTTACTGATGCTTGTTTATGCTTTTATGCCGGCTGAACGGCAGAAATTCACATATCAAATTCCGGGAGCTTTGTTTGGGGCCGTAGGATGGGTATTAATGACAAAGCTGTTTAATCTGTATCTTGATATATTTGATGGATTTTCAACTTATGGGTCTCTAACCACCATAATTGTGATACTATTCTGGTTAGATCTCATATTCACAATTATTCTGATTGGTGCATACATTAATATGAAATATTCTGCAGGAATATTTGAAAAACATAAGGAAAAGCGTAATAGAAGAATTAAAAAATAATAGATGAATAAAAATGTATTTCAGGGGGATTATGATGAACAAATGGCAGAGAATTAACTATCAACCGGTTTTGCCTTTAGGTGAGGATGGTCGTAGAATTACCGGCTCAAAAGAGCATATAGAATTATCCAGAATGGCAGCAGCCGAAGGAATGGTGCTTATTAAGAATGAAGGCAATGCACTCCCACTTAAAAAGGGCGAAGGAATTGTCCTTATGGGTAAGGGTACAATTGACTATGTAAAAGGTGGTGGCGGAAGCGGAGATGTTACCACTCAGTATGTTCATAATATTGCCGATGGAATGAATGTAAAAGCGGCTGAAGGAAAAGTCAGTGTTTTTAATGAGCTGGTGGACTATTACAGAGAATATGCAAGCAATAAGTATAAAGAAGGAGTATTAATCGGTATGCTTCCGGAACCAGAAATTCCGGAGGATATGGTTAAGAGAGCTACAGAGTTTGCAGATACTGTTATTGTTTCAATAAGCAGATTTTCCGGCGAAGGATGGGATCGAAGAATTAATGAAAATGACGATATAAGAACAGGATATACATTGTGGCCCGGAGAAGAAGAACAGAGGGAAAAATATAAATCTGTTTTTGAAACCAATGACTTCTATCTTTCGGCAGCCGAAAAGAAAATGCTTGATATTGCAAAAAATAATTTTAGCAAAGTTATTGTTGTAATGAACGTAGGTGGAGTTGTTGATACTAACTGGACCTTTGACAAGGAGATATCAGCTGTTCTTATGTCATGGCAGGGAGGTATGGAAGGTGGACTTGCTGCAGCAGATATATTATGTGGAGACGTAACTCCTTCCGGTCATTTGACGGATACTTATGCAAAAGAACTGGCAGATTATCCATCTACAGAAGGATTCCATGATTCAGCAGACTATGTATGCTATACAGATGACATCTATGTCGGGTACAGATATTTTGAGACAATTCCAGGGGCTTCTCAAAAGGTGAATTATCCATTCGGATATGGCTTGAGTTATACAGATTTTAACATCGATGTACTTAAAGGATATGTTAAGGATGAAGCAGTATGCTTTGATATATCAGTTAAAAATACAGGTGCATGTTCAGGAAAACAGGTAGTTCAGCTTTATTATAGTGCACCACAGGGACTTCTTGGGAAACCTTCAAGAGAACTTGCAGGATTTAAGAAAACTTCTTTGTTGCAACCTGGGGAAACAGATACATTTACTATTTCAGTGCCAATATCTGACATGAAGTCCTTTGATGATACAGGTAAGGTTAAGGATGCTTCGTGGGTACTTGAAAAGGGTATATACAGATTTTTCATTGGTGACAACGTACGAGATGCGAAACAGGCTGAGTTTGAATACGAACTGAAGGAAGATATCATTATCGAAACAACAGGTCATAAGGTTGCACCTACAAGACTTTCTGAGAGACTGTTTTCGGACGGAAGCAAGGAAAAACTTGTTACTCGTGAGGCTGCTCCGGACACTTGCGGTCTTAAAAGAAAAGGTAACTATGAGCATGAGGGATGGCTCCCGGAGATTAGAGGTGTTAAGGGAATATCTCAAATAGCAAATCTGGGTGTTGTTGTTCCAAAACTGATTGACGTCTATGAAAACAGAATGTCACTTGATGAGTTTATTAATGTATTGTCCATTGAAGACAGAATAAGTTTGCTTGGAGGACAGTTTAATACAGGAGTTGCAGTTACAAGTGGTGTTGGAAATAACAAGTATCACGGAATTCCAAATGTAATGACAGCAGATGGACCTGCGGGCCTTAGAATCACTGAAGAAATAGGAGTCACGACAACAGCCTGGCCGGTAGCGACTCTTCTTGCCTGCTCATGGGATATGGAGCTTGTTGAAAAGGTTGGTAAGGCTATAGCTCTTGAGGTTAAGGAAAATAATTTAGGTCTTTGGTTAGCACCGGGCGTTAATATACACAGAAGTCCTCTGTGCGGACGAAACTTTGAATATTTTTCAGAAGATCCATATCTTTCAGGAAAGGCCGGAGCTGCAATCGTTAATGGAGCTCAATCAGAACAGATAGGTGCTACTCCTAAGCATTTTGCAGCTAACAATAAAGAAACAAACCGTAAGATTTGTGACTCTGTTGTTTCTGAAAGAGCCCTTAGAGAAATATACATAAGACAGTTTGAAATAATAGTTAAGGAATCTGATCCATACATGATTATGTCTTCATATAACTCAATTAATGGAGTTCATGCATCTGAGAACAAAGATTTACTTACCGGAATACTCAGGGATGAGTGGGGATATGACGGTGTTGTCACAACAGACTGGTGGACTCTTGGAGAACAGTATATGGAAGTTAAGGCAGGAAATGACCTTAAAATGGCCTGTGGTTATCCGGAGAGAGTCATGGAAGCATATGAGAGAGGATTGATTTGTGAAGACGAAATCAACTTGTCAGTGAGTCGTATCCTTAAGATGATATTAAAGTTGGGATAATAAGGCAAAAAGAACGAGAACTGAAAAATGCAAATTGTATATGCAAAATTATATGCAAAAATTGTATTTTTAAGCTAAAGTTTTCATTAATGTTATCCGATACATAAAATGCATGGATGCATTTTATGATGAACGGACTCATCTTTTACTATTTTAAAAGAAATATATTTGTCATTTATAAGCTATAGGACAATTTTTCTTTTAACACAGCTAAAAGACTATTCGGATAATAAAATGATTACAATTGCGCATAACATGATGGCGATGAACGCCATGAGACAATATAATATTGTGAATTCGAAACAAGCCAAATCTACAGAGAAACTATCATCAGGCTATAAGATTAATAGAGCCGCTGATGATGCTGCAGGTTTGGCTATTTCTGAAAAAATGAGACGTCAGATAAGAGGCCTTAATCAGGCAACTTTCAATGTTCAGGAGGCTGTGGGTTATGTACAGACTGCTGATGGTGCATTGAATGAAGCACATGAAATGCTCCAGAGAATGAATGAGCTTGCGGTTAAAGCTTCCAACGGCACTCTTTCAGATATAGATAGAGAATATACCGATGCAGAAGTACAGCATCTTAAGGGTGAACTTGACAGAATATTTGGAACAACGACCTTTAACGAGGAATTAATCTGGAATCCTGAGACTGATAAGAAAAAGCAGATAGCCACAGAGTATGCAAGAAGTGTAAGCCCGGTTGGTGGTAGTAATTCCTTTGCTATTACAAATGACAATTGCGGTGTTATGCCAAATCCAAATCATATAAAAATGCTTGCTGATAAAGAAAAAGGTATTGCGGCAACTTGGACAGGTTATGATGGAAAAACATACACCACAAACTATAAAAAAGTTGATTGGGAAAATTTGCCAGGTACGAACTATACATTTTCATTATCCGAGTTATATCCGGAATTCGATGCAACGGATTCGTCAAAAGATGGCAATAAGTTTTATGACGCAACTGGTAAGCCTTTAATAAATAATAAACTTGGATTTTCTGTACAAAAATATGCAGATATTAATCAGATGGTAGGAAATGTTAATGGCAGTTATATCAGTACCAGCAATGGAGTGGCTCTCGGATCTGCTGTAACTCCAACAAAAGGATCAATGTCCATTTCTCAAGGACTTGAGTATTCTGCTGCATATAAATCTTTTACTTCAGGTGTTGCTAATAAATTTAGCTTTAATGAAGATGTTACGAATTGTATAGTACCAAATCCGAACGACGGCAGTTCCAATATTAAAGTTCCATCAAGTGATTCAGAAACCTGGTCAATGAGCTTTAATATGGCAGGGGTAGGCATTGTGACTGCCAAGATGACAAGTATATCATATTCGTCAGGTGACAGAAGTGATGATGCTTTGAATACCTGGTGGAGATGGGCCAAGGATGAACATGACAAACCTTATAAAAGTGGAAAAAGTTATACTTCAACCAATGTGACTTTAGGTGGACTTAAAGATATTCTTAATGGTAATTATTCTGACGATACACCAGGTCTTCTTAGTTCCACAAATGGTGGTTCTACAAGTAATGCATACGGAAGTTTCGATTTCAACTTTTCACTTGTTGGCCCTGATGGAAAGTCGGTAGGAGCGATTTCTTTAACCCAATCCGTTTTGCCCACGGATACAGAGGCTACAGTATTAAATAATGTGAATAGCACTTTAAATAGTAGTAATGTTTTTGATCTTAATCCTATTAATAATGCGACAGAAACATATGGACGTTTGTATGGCATTGATACGGGATGGGGGCAAAATGAAGTTCCAATATTTCAGTCCGTAAATGGGTTCTTCGTTCAGGCAGGATCAGAAAGAGACCAGCAGATAGATGTTGCATATGATTCACTGTCTACATATGTTCTTGGAATTCATGATACAAATGTAAAGACAGTAGACGATGCAAGAAATGCTATTAGCCAGATTAAAGCAGCTCATGAGATGATAAGCGCTCAAAGATCAGAATTTGGTGCTTACCAGAATAGATTCGAGCATACAATCAGTAATCTTAAGAATGTCGTTGAGAATACAACTTCTGCGGAGTCATTAATACGTGATACAGATATGTCTAAAGAGATGATATCAAACTCACTCAACAATATCCTTGCAAGAGCAGGAGAGAGCATGATGGCTCAGGCTAATCAGAGCAATCAGGATGTATTGTCTTTATTAAGTTAAATTAATTACAACATATTTGACCAGGCTTCGAGGCAGAAAATGAATGTCAGAAAAGAGTTTATGACCAAAACTATAGTTATATGTATCGGAGCGCTTATATGCAGCGCTTTATGGGGAAGTGCATTTCCGTGCATTAAACTTGGTTATGATATGATGAATATCGGGGAGTCTGATACCGCAGCTCAAATTCTGTATGCAGGTTTGAGGTTCACGCTTGCAGGTATTATGGCCATATTAATAGGATCTGTTTCAAGCAGAAAATTTTTGTACCCGAAGAAAAAGGCAGTGTCTAAGGTTATGGTACTGTCATTGTTTCAAACAATTCTTCAATATTTGTTTTTCTATATTGGTCTTGCACATACAGATGGCACAAAAGCATCTATTATAGAAGGAATGAATGTTTTTGTAGCTATTGTAGTATCAAGTCTTATTTTCAGAATGGAAAAGTTAACATTGCAAAAGATTGTCGGATGTCTTATCGGATTTTTTGGTGTATTTCTAGTTAATATTTCCGGTAAAGATTTGGATATGAATATGACTCTTACCGGTGAAGGATTTATATTTTTGTCAACAGTATCATATGCGTTTTCATCTGTTATATTGAAATTGTATTCGAAGGAAGAGAATACAGTTATGCTTAGTGGGTGGCAGTTCGTAATCGGTGGAGTGGTAATGACCATTGCGGGACTTCTGATGGGAGGAAGAATAAATACATTTAGCTCGGGCGGTGTTTTTATGCTATTGTATCTTGCATTAGTGAGTGCTATCGCTTATTCCCTCTGGAGTCTTTTGCTTACATATAACCCGGTATCAAAGGTGGCTGTTTTTGGATTTATGAATCCGATGATTGGGTTTATTCTATCAGCCATTCTATTAAAAGAATATGATGCCTTAAGTATCATGGTCCTTGTTTCTTTGCTGCTTGTTTGTGTCGGTATCTTTATAGTTAACATGGTGAAAAAGAGTGAATAATCTTAGAAACTCTAATGTGTATTTCTTAATGAGAATTCTTATTGTATGAAAGTGCTAATATATTAGCATTTTGTTGAATATATATATTGAAAGTGCTAATATATTAGCATGATTAGTATATTTCAAAAAACACCCGGTGAAATTAATAGAATAATAGCAAAGAATATTACAAATCTTAGGAAAAGGAAGAAAATATCACAAAAGGAGCTTTCACAGAAGTCTGGAGTAAGCTATGGGTCAATAAGGAGATTTGAAAACGAGGGAGAAATATCTTTGACGTCGCTTACTAAGATTGCAATAGCATTAGGGGTTAGTGAAGAACTTGAGGAACTTTTTTCAGTGGTACCTTTTGATTCAATCCAGGAGGTAATAAATGAACAGAGTAAGTAAACTTGATGTTTTCTACCATGAACGAAAAGTAGGAACTATGGCTCTGTACAAGAATTTGTATGCCGCCTTTGAGTATGATTCTGAATGGCTTTCAGATGGATTTTCTATTAGTCCGTTTTCACTACCACTTGAAAAGACGGTATTTATTCCTAAAATTGATCCATTTGATGGGATCTTTGGAGTATTTAATGATAGTCTTCCGGATGGATGGGGAAAACTGTTAGTTGACCGTCTTATGCGAAGAAATGGCTTAAATCCTGCTCAAATGGGAAATCTCGACAGACTTGCGGTGGTTGGAGAATCAGGCATGGGAGCTTTGACTTATAGACCGGTTATTTCTATGAGTGAAAGTAGCGAACAATTATCACTTGATGAGATTGCAAGAGAATGTGAAAAAATTCTTAGCTCAGAGGATAGTGAAAACCTTGACTATATATTTGCAAAGGGTGGATCCTCCGGTGGAGCCAGACCTAAGATATTAACTAAAGTTGATGATGACGATTATATAATCAAGTTTCCATCAAAAGAAGATAATATAGATATTGGGAAGCAAGAATACGACTATGCACTATGCGCAAAGGAATGCGGAATAATGATGGAGGATGTCCAACTATTTGATTCTAATAGATGCAGTGGTTATTTTGGTACAAAACGTTTTGATAGAGATGGCGAGTCTATAAATGATAGAGTTCATATGATATCAGCATCCGGTATACTTGAGACATCGCATAGGATTCCTAATCTGGACTATGATTTACTTATGAAACTTACGCTTCAGCTTACAAGAAGTATGGATGAGTGTTTGAAACTTTATAGACTTATGTGTTTTAATGTGTTTGCACATAACAGAGATGATCATTCTAAAAACTTCTCATATCTGTATGACGAAAAACAAAGAAACTGGTATTTGTCTCCGGCATATGATTTGACCTACAGCAACTCTATCGGTGGTGAGCATGCTACTACTGTACATGGAAATGGTGTAAATCCGGGAATGAAAGATATTTTGCAGGTAGCCAAAGAAATTGGTTTAGGTAAAGAAAAGGCAGAAAAAATTGCTCGAAATATACAAGAGTGTGTTCATGAAAGACTTGGTGAATACATAAAATAGTTTATTTTTAACCTACTATGAAGAAAAGATATAGATATGTTGGACCAAAGGAGTTTGAAATGAAAAACAAAAAAATAGTACTTATAGTAATGTGTTTAATGCTTGCAAATATGTTTGGAATGTGCAGCTGCTCAAACGCTAGTGAAAAATATACATTTAACATCTCAGATGACCATGACTTTAGAGGCGTTAATCTGGGAACCGATATGGAGACTGTAAAGGCTGCAGAAAAAGAGACAATGACCAAGCAGACTGCTCTTGGAGAACAAAATATTCTGATATACCAAGATGTGAATGAAGATGGATTCAAAGCCAAAATTATGTATGCTTTTGACAAAGCTTCAGATACTCTTGTAAGTGGAACAATATACTATTATTGTGATGCGGAGAAACTTGATGAGGCATATGATGCACTGGCACAAACGTGTAAACAACTTTATGGTACCCAATATGTTTATACAGATTCCGTGAGCATTCACTGGAAGATAGGCAATAAGTACGTATGTATCCTGAAGAGTACAACCGGTGGAACTAAGGTCTGTTATGATGTATGTACCGAGGAGGCGTATAATCAGTGATCTTTTACTGATGAAGAGCTGGAGATTTTCATAGAAAATCACTATACAGCTCCATTTATGGGGGGATTTTTGAATGTCGAATTTTTTTATAAATGAGAAGGGACAGGCTCAGGTTACCGGAACGGTTAAGCTTACGAAAAGAGATTTTGAAAATAATAATCATATCGGTGTCTACTGGTTAGGCGGTGGCGGAGCTATGATTAATTCGTTTGGAACGATTATAATGATTGATCCTTTGCTAAAAGGTTTCGATATGCCGTTGCTGATAGATATGGTTGCAAAAACTGAAGATATCGAGAAGGTAGATGGTTATTTCGTATCGCATGTAGATAATGATCACTACTCAAGACCGACACTTAAGGCTCTTGCTCCGGTAACCAAGGAAGTGCATACCTCGCATTATGTTGCGTCACTGATGAAGGAAGAATGCGGAGTAGATGCATATGGCCACACCTGGTGGGATGAAGTGGATATTGATGAAGTGAATGTCAGATTCACCCCGGCAGACCACAACTGGCAAAGCGAGTTTGATGAGTATAAATATAGAGTTTGGAACAAGGAAGAGTATTTCGGATTTTATGTCACTACCCATGGTAAGAAAATCTGGTATGTTGGTGATTCAAGACTTATGGAAGAACAGTTGCATATGGACGAACCGGATGTAATACTGTTTGATTTTGCAGATAATGAGTACCATATAGGTTTGAAGAATGCATATAGGCTGGCTAATACATACCCAAATTCAAAACTGATTTTAGTTCATTGGGGAACTGTAGACGCACCTGATATGACTCCTTTTAATGGTAATCCGGATAATCTGATAAAAAATATTATAAATCCTGAAAGAATTATCATATTAAAACCGGGTGAGGAATTTGTACTATAAATTATTAAATATTATTTACAGGTAATGGGGGAAAAGGTATGGCACAGAAGGCAAAATTATTAGTAGATAAGCAGCTTACAATTGCGGATATTGACAACAGATTATATGGTTCTTTCATTGAACATTTGGGACGCGCTGTATATACAGGAATATATCAGCCGGGACATATGACAGCTGATGAAGAAGGATTCCGTAAAGATGTTATTGAACTTGTTAAGGAATTGAATGTTCCAATTATCCGATATCCCGGTGGTAATTATGTTTCAAGCTTTGAATGGGAAGACAGTGTTGGACCAAAGGAACTTAGAAAACCAAGACTGGATCTTGCCTGGAGAACATTGGAAACAAATGAGATTGGTATTCATGAGTTCGCAAACTGGTGTAAGAAGGTTGGCTCAGAAGTTATGATGGCTGTTAATCTTGGTACACGAGGCGTATCAGATGCAGTAAATTTACTGGAATATTGTAATTTGGATACCAATAGCTATTACGCTAATATGAGAAGAAAGAATGGCCAGAACAAACCATTTGGAATAAAAACCTGGTGCCTTGGTAACGAGATGGATGGCTCATGGCAAATTGGACAGAAGACACCGGTCGAATATGGTCGCCTTGCTGCTGAGACTGCCAAAGCTATGAAGAGATTGGATGATAGTATTGAACTGGTTTCTTGTGGAAGCTCAAATGTAGATATGCCAACATTCCCGGAATGGGAGGCGACAACATTGGACTATACCTACGACTATGTAGATTATATTTCATTGCATCAGTATTATGGCAACTCAGAAAAGGATGAAGCTGATTTCTTCGCCAAGACTCAGGATCTTGAGAGATTTCTTCATACTGTTATTTCTACATGTGACTTTATTAAAGCAAAGAAGAGAAGTAAGAAGACATTAAATCTTAGCTTTGACGAATGGAATGTATGGTTTCATGCTAATGCAGCTGATAACGAAGAAATGGAGAAGCGTCCATGGCAGATTGCACCTGGCCTGTTAGAGGACCACTATGATTTTGAAGATGCAATTATGGTGGGCTTGATTTTAATAACATTTCTTAAGCATGCTGACCGTGTCAGAATGGCTTGTCTTGCACAGCTTGTGAATGTCATCGCTCCTATTATGACAGAAAAAGAAGGACCGGCCTGGAGGCAGACTATATTTTATCCATTCCTGCATTGCTCCAAGTATGGTCGTGGAGTAGCATTGCAGCCTATATTAACCTGTGGAAGGCATGATACCAAAAATCATCAGGATGTCACAGATATCGAAAGTGTTGCTGTCTATAATGAAGAGAATGAAGAAGTAACGGTATTTGCGGTTAACAGAAATATAAACGAAGATGTTACCTTTGAAATTAATCTGAGTAATTTTGAAGATTATAATGTTGAAGAGGTTGTCGTATTAGAACATGACGATTTATTTGCAGTTAACAGTGCAGCAGGGGAGAAGGTAGCACCTCGAAAAAATGCGAATTACAGTTTTGCAGATGGTATATTTGAGATGAACTTAAAAAAGATATCATGGAATGTAATCAGGTTCAAACGCAATAAATAATCAGTAAGCAAACAGTGATAAATAGAAGCATTATGTATAAATAAATGACCATATTCTTAAGGTATATTTTGAGAGAACATAATGGAGTTGTCGAAGAAATTCCAGCAAGTTATGATGCAACCACCAACACTATTACATTTGCCTCAGCTAAATATTCTACGTATACTCTCGTTTCGTTATATACAGAGAAACCTTTCTGCTTTAATAAGAGCATCCTGAACGCTATGAAAAATAGTAATAAGTCGTTTGTTTATTATTTTATGTATAAAGGGCATTTATATAGTGTAACAATTCCGGCGGGAACAGATGCTTCAAAGGTTCTTGAAAAGAATGGATATACAGGACCATTTTATGTAGGTAAGATACTTGGAACTACGAAATTCATTAAGTAGGATAGTGGGTATGATGTAGAAATTCCAGACTTATAAAAAGTTATCCCAAGCAATATGTTGTGATATGTCGGAAATACAGCTAGGAAGAACTGAATATTTATCAAGATATTGTATTGTGCACTATGCCAATGCGAAAATTGCATAGTGAAATAATTATTGAATTAAAACAGCTTATATGATTAGTATTTAACTATCAGATAAGCTGTTTTGCTTTTAGTATACGGGAAGGACAATCAGTTCGGACTATTCTTTTAATCAATTCTATGATTCTAAAATTCTAAAGAAATCCAGCTTGAAAAAATTATTTTAGGCAGGAGCTCTGAAGAATTAAAAGTATTTAGATGTTGTCTCCTGCAGACAGGAGGCAAATGAAAAGAAGGAAACTAAGCGAATTAAATGTCATCGATGATTTTATGATGAATGCTCTTGCAACCAATGAGGAATTGAGGGAGCCCTTTTTTAGAAGGATATTGTCAGTGTTATTGGATATAGACATTGGTAAGATTGATGTCAGAGCACAGAGTATTTTGCAGGGACTGGATACTGACCTTCGAGGTGTCAGGCTTGATGTGGAGATAACGGAGAAAGTAGCTGAAGATAATCAGACCAGACTTTCAGATCCAAAAGATATCCTGCAAGATGGAGATGAAACTTCAGACGGTCAGATAGCTAATATTTATGATATTGAACCCCATCTAAGAAAAAATCTGGATTTTCCCAAGCATAACAGATATTATCAGGCAAAGATTGATAGCAGATATGTAAAAAGTGGGTTGGATGATTTTGAAAAGCTTCATAATCTGTATGTTATAACAATAACCAATTTTGATATATTTGGAGAGGGATTATTTGAGTATACAGTAAGGAACCAACTTATTGAATGTCCTGATGTTGAATATAATGATGGGCTTATATTTAAGTATTTTAATACAAAAGGAAAAGCCGGAGGAAACGAATCAATTAAGAATATGCTTCGGTTCATAGAAAATAGTACTTCTGAAAATGCAGTAGATGAAGCAACACGTGAAATATCAGAGTATGTAGATAAAGTTAAAAGGTCTTCAGAAACGGAGGAAACTTACATGACAATGGGTGATAAAATGGATTATATTAAACAGGAAGGAATTCAGGAAGGGATTCAGGAAGGGATTCGGGAAGGAATAGCAATTGGAGAACAACACACAATAAGTAACATTAAAGAAGCAGCAATTGAGGCAGGTATATTAGAAGAATTCGAAAAAATAATGCTTGAATATAATAAAATGAACCAATAATTACAAACTCCTGTTTAATATGATATCTTTTAATCATATAAATTATGTGACAGAATATGATAGTCAATTGTTAAGGATATCAACTCATGGATATTTTAGAAAAGAAGGTATTGCATCATGGATTACGGAAAAAATAATACATATCCTAAATATTATTTTAATAAACTTATATTTGTCTTTTCGCTTATACCCTGCATAGTGATAGTGCTTGCCGTTACGTTGTTATTCGGTAATACAACGAAAAAGCAGATTGCAGCATCGGTTAAGGGGAATATGAATTCCTGGACAGGCTCGCTTGGTGAAAGCCTGTATGAATTGGAAAAGCTATATGGAAATGAGCTGTTATATTCATATGATGCTTTAGATTCATACTTTAGAGAAATTCGCATACAGGATATAGAATCTTCTTATTGTTATGTTACTGATGCAGAAGGTACGATGCTTTATCATCCTACTAAGGATAAGGTTGGAAATTCTGCAGAAAATGAAGTCATTATGGATCTTGTTACAAGAATAAAAAAAGGAGAACACCCGGAATCAGAATGTGCTGAATATAAATTTAAGGGTGAAACAAAATATGCTTCATATTTTGCAGCTCCGGATAACAGTTTCATATTTGTTATTACAGCTGATGAATCGGAGGTCCTGGCACCGGCCGATTCGATAGTACATGTCGGTATTTTGATTGCTGTAATAGGAGTAGTGTTATTTGCTGTTCTGTCGTTAATATTTGTAAAAACTTCATCTAAATCTCGCTGAAAAACGAGCATGTAAATTATGTTAAAAAGGAATTTCCATATATAACAATATGGAAATTCCTTTTAGGTTATTCCAACTATTTTCCACAGGTTATCTTTTCCATTAAAAAACAGTTCAATATCCTTATATCTATTTAAGACCTGTATTCTGCAGGAAAATCTCCAATTCGAAGAATGTGAAATTGTACCATATGGAGTTTTATACTCACCGGGAGATGTAAGTTCCCTGTAGCCTTTGACATTAAACTCATGATATATGCCGTCATTGTCCTGTATGCGAAGGCGCATGGGGATAATATTGCCGGTTTTCGTATACTGGCAAATTACATCTATGAACTGGTTGTTTTCCTGTATATCTCCCATGGTAGCTCCATTATTTAACAGCACAATAAAAAACATCGACGAATAGCGCATACCGAAATATGCCTGTAAATAATATATAGAACAAATGTTCGATTTTGTAAAGATGTT
>JAKSRY010000026.1 GCA_024403415.1 Lachnospiraceae bacterium | reverse complement strand
TGGTGTGAGAGGTCGAAAATTTCTCATTTAGAGAAATTTTCTCCTACTCGATTATTATAATGTTTGTTCTTAATGCCTTATAAATGATATACTAATAATGTATGCGGACAGGAGGTTTTTATGGGAAAAATAATGGAAGCAGTTTTTTGTATAGCATATATTATTGTGACCTTTATCCTTGGAGGATTAATACTCAGGAAAAGTAACGGGAACAGGGAATATAAGCTGTTTGGAGTTATGACACTCGTTCTTGTATTTGGAGATTCATTTCATCTCATTCCGAGAATTTTCGCAGCCATAGATCAGACCGGAGATTATCATGTGATGCTTGGTCTTGGTAAGCTGATTACATCAATCACGATGACAATTTTCTACCTGATATTATTTTTTATATATTCAATGAGATATAAATATCGTAATACCGGTCTGATGGTTTCCATGGTTGTTCTTGCAATAGCCAGAATCGTATTATGTCTAATGCCGCAGAACGACTGGACCGGTGAAGATCCTGTGACCTGGGGAATTATTCGTAATATTCCATTCACTATTATGGGAATTATTATGATAATCCTTTATTTTAAGGAGAGAAAGGACTCTGCCTTCAAATGGATGTGGCTGGCAATTACTTTAAGTTTTGCATTTTATATTCCGGTCGTCTTGTGGTCAGACTTAAGCCCGATGGTTGGAATGCTTATGCTGCCAAAGACATGCATGTATGTCTGGGCAATCTGTATGGGATATAAAGAAGTTAAGACAATTAATCAAAGGAGTTAAAACTAATGAATACTGATGGAAAGAATCCAATTTGTAAATCTTTATACACGGCAGACCCTGCACCTATGGTATATGGAGATACCCTGTATCTTTATACAACACATGATGAGGATGAGCTTGTTAATGATTTCTATACAATGTATGACTGGTACTGTTTTTCTACCAAAGATATGGTGAACTGGACCAATCATGGAAGAATATTTGCGCTTGACGATATCGAGTGGGCGGATGACAGAGCATGGGCTCCGCAGTGTATAGAACGAAACGGAAAATTCTATCTCTATTGTCCGGTTCACAAAAAAGATGGCGGAATGGCCATAGCTGTCGGAATTTCCGATTCTCCTACAGGGCCGTTTAAGGATCTTGGCTATCCGCTTGTGGATGAGGGTGACTGGAATGATATTGATCCGACGGTTTTTATTGATGATGACGGACAGGCATATCTTTACTTTGGAAATCCTGAGTTGAGATATGTACTACTTAATGAGGATATGGTTTCTTATGATCAAAGAGTTGGAGTAGCCAGAGTTCCGATGACAGTGGAATCCTTCGCAAAAGGCGGTCATATGACGGGAACTACCTATGGAGAAGGTCCCTGGTTCTATAAGAGAAATAATATTTATTATATGGTTTATGCAGCATTTGGCGAGGGCGAAGGACGTAATGAGCATCTTGCTTACTCAACTTCAAACGGACCAACAGGTCCGTGGGTATATGGCGGAGTATTGATGACGGAAGAAGGCGGAGTCTTCACAAATCATCCTGGAATAGCAGACTTTAATGGACATTCTTATCTTTTCTATCATACAGGGGAACTTCCGGGAGGAAGTCTCTTCCACAGATCTGTATGTGTTGCAGAATTTGAATACAATGAAGATGGTTCAATAAATACAATACCAAAGTGCGATGGAGTAAAGGCAATTTAGTTAAATGGATATGTATATTAAGCTACTTATAATCACAATCATACCGACATTAGTGTCAACTGTTCTGTATCTGTTAAAAAAGAAAGGTATTTTTGACAGATTTTCTAAATCTTTTAAGCAGATAATTGCAGGGCTGATATTTGGTATAATAGCATGCTTTGGAACTGAATATGGTGTGGATGTAGGTGGAGCATTAGCTAATGCAAGGGATGCTGCTATTGTTACCTGCGGGCTTGTGTGTGGAGGTCCGGCCGGTATCATAGCAGGTATTATTGGCGGAGTATACAGATGGTTCGCAGTTTACTGGGGAGCCGGAGAATTTACCAGAGTAGCCTGCTCGGTAGCCTGTATTCTGGCAGGACTTATAGCAGCATTTGTCAGAAAATATATGTTTGAAAAAAAGATGCCGGGATGGGTTATGGGCCTGTTTCTCGGAACAGCGGTTGAGGTAATACATTTAAATCTTCTGTTTTTCACAAACATAAATGATATTCATAAAACACTTTCTGTCCTTGATGCTTTGGGACAACCGATGATTATCTGCAATGGAATCGGAGTTGCACTGCCTATCCTTGTAATAACCCTGCTATCGGGAGGCAGTATTTTCTTAAGCAGGAAGAAAGGTAAAATAAAAATCGCACAGACTGTTCAGGCCTGGCTGCTTGGAACTGTTTGTCTGGCACTTGTTTTCTCATCATATTTCACATATTCGCTTCAAAAGGGTATAGCAGACTATGATGTAAAAGAAGCTATGGAAAGTACAATCAAAGATATAAGAAAAGATATCATTGATGCTTCTGACGAGAATCTCCTGAATATAACCTCTGACGTGGCTGAGACCATCGTTTCCAATGACATTTCAGATAAGGCCGGGTTGAAGGAACTCGCTGAAAAATTCAACGTTGACGAGATTAATCTTGTTAATACGGACGGAATTATAATTGCTTCAACCAATGATAATTATGACGGATTTGACATGAAGTCCGGAGAACAGTCAAAGGAGTTTATGTGTCTTGTCGAAAACGAACGAAGTTACGTTCAGGATTATATGCCTACAACATACGATTCGAACGAAAGCATGAAGTATGCCGGGGTAAGAATACGAGGAATGAAGTTCGTTCAGGTTGGATATGGATCAACAAGATTTAAGGATGATATTAAAAGACGAATTGAACTTGCGGCAGTTAACAAACATGTAGATGTGGACGGATATATTGTCATTACGAATGCGGAGTTAGGCTACGAGAGTTATACGGAAAAATGTGATGTCGATCAATTCTTAAGTGAGGATTCCGGACCGGAGCTTTTTGGCCCTCTGGTACAGCAGAATAAAGAATTTGACCTGGCCAATGGAGTGATCCTTGATAAAGACGTGTTTATGATGTACGCGTCTGCGGAAAGCTATAATATAATTGCAGTTTATCCGATGGAGGAAGCTTATTTTACAAGAAATATAGGTTTGTATGCCAATGGATTTACTGAACTGATTATCTTCGCCGTTTTGTTTGTTATTATATATATTCTCATCAGAGTTATTGTAGTTAATAATATCTACAAGATAAATAAATCACTTGGGGAAATTGTTGGCGGAAACCTTGATACGGTTGTTGATGTAAGAAATAATGAAGAATTTTCTCTTCTATCAAACGATATTAACAGTACTGTTGATACTCTGAAAAGATATATTGCCGAAGCCGCATCGAGAATTGATGCAGAGCTTCAGTATGCAAAAGATATACAGGCAGCAGCGCTGCCACATATCAGCCCCAACTTTGAAGGCAAGGATGAATATGAGCTGAATGCCTGCATGTTTACAGCTAAAGAGGTCGGTGGTGATTTCTATGATTTCTATTATGTTGATGACAGTCATCTTGCAATTACAATTGCTGATGTATCCGGAAAAGGAATACCGGCAGCACTGTTTATGATGACATCAAAGACCATGCTTCGAAATATGGTCGAAGCAGGTATGCCGATTGAACAGGCTATGACTAATGCCAATGCAAGGTTGTGTGAGGGCAACGATGCGAACATGTTTGTTACGGTATGGGCAGCAGTAATTGACCTTAAAACCGGACATGTATCCTTTGGTAACGCCGGTCATAATCCACCAGTTGTTAAGAAATCAGATGGCAAATTTGAATTCCTTCCATGTAAATCAGGTCTTGTCCTAGCAGGAATGGATGGGGTAAAGTACAGGCTTCAGGAATTTGATATTGAGCCGGGGGATGTAATATATCTTTATACAGATGGAGTTACAGAGGCCACGAATGCAAATAATGAATTGTATGGAAATGACAGGCTTATAGATGCATTGAATGAAAAATATGACGACAATGTCACAATGGAAGGACTTTGCAGCGAAGTCAAGGCTGATGTCGATAAGTTTGTCGGCGAAGCACCGCAGTTTGATGATATTACAATGTTGGCATTCAGGTATCAGAAGAGATTGTAGGGATAAATTAATCGCGGCATTGATTAACGTATCAAAGAAAAATGTATATTAATAAATATAGGAGAGTTGTCTAATGGGAGTTATTACCTGTACTGAAAAAAGAATCACATACGAAAGAAGAAATGAGATAACAGTGGTGGAACCATACGGAAAGGACTGTCTCAGGGTCCGCTTTACGAAAAACGGTAAGGTTTCGGATGAAAAGTGGACACTTCTTGATCCGGATTCACAGGATGAGTGTGTGATTGAAAGTGACGGTCAGATTGCGACAATGACCAATGGGCATATATCGGTGAAGGTTGATGTGGGTAATCCGTGGTTCGGAGGATATGTTACCTTTTTTAAGGATGGAAAACAGATACTTAAAAATCGTTTTGAAGGTGATTATGACATGCGTGCGGTTCACACGGGCGGTGATAATTATCGGATAAAAATGATATTCGATGCCAATAGTGGGGAGCATTTTTATGGTTTAGGTCAGGAAAGAGAAAATATATTTGACAGAAAAGGCAGTACAAGTGACCTATGCCATTATAATACCAAGTCTTCTTTCCCTGTAGTTTATTCTTCACTGGGATATGGTTTCTTTTGGAATAATCCGGCTCCCGGTCGTGTTGAAACTACAAGAAATCACACCATGTGGGTTGCTGACAGTGCATATCAGGCAGATTTTCTTATTTACACGGGAGATACTCCTGCAGAGGTGTTGAATAAGTATTGCCATCTTACAGGTTTTGCACCTAAATTTCCTGAGTGGGCAGCAGGCTTCTGGCAGAGCAAGCTTCGTTATGAATGTCAGGAAGAGGTGCTGGAGGCTGCACATGAGTATAAGCGAAGAGGGATTCCTATTTCAGCGATAGTAATTGACTTCTTCCATTGGACGGAACAGGGAGACTGGAAATTTGATCCTGAATACTGGCCGGATCCTGCAGGCTTATGCAAGGAGCTGCTCGATATGGGAATTCAGCCCGTTGTTTCTGTATGGCCGACAGTTAATTCAAAGAGTGAAAACTTTCAGTATATGTCTGATAAAAATTATCTTGTTCGAACAGAAACAGGATTGTTTAATACATTTGATTTTTGCGGAAATAATACATTTATGGATGCAACTAATCCTGATGCTGCTAAATTTGTCTGGAGTAAGATTAAAAAGAATTATGTGGATCTTGGGTTTAAGAATTTCTGGCTGGATGAGGCAGAACCTGAAACGCATCCCCAGACCTATTCCAATTTTAAGTTTTTTGTAGGTAATGGTGCTCAGACGGCTATGCTCTATCCATACTATTACAGCAAAATGTTTTATGAAGGTCTGAAGGAGGCAGGCGAGGAAGATATTATTCTTCTGACCCGTGCAGGATATCCCGGAAGCCAGAAGTTTGGAGCTCTTTTGTGGAGCGGAGATATTGAGTCTACATTTGAAAATCTTACAGCAAGTGTCAAGACAGGTCTTTCTATGTCCATGAGTGGAATTCCCTGGTGGAACAGCGATATAGGAGGATTCTATGGAGGACATATCGAAACCGATTATTTTAAGGAACTCATTGTAAGATGGATGCAGTTTGGATTATTCTGCCCTGTAATGAGAATACATGGAGACAGAGCTCATGGCCCAAATTATGTTGAAAGACATCCGGGAGTACATTGCCCGAGCGGTGATTCAAATGAAATATGGTGCTTTGGAGATGAAAACTATCCAATTCTTAAAAGGCTCATTGAGATAAGAGAAAAAATGAGACCATATATTATGAAATATATGGATATAGCTTCCAAAGAAGGAAAGCCTGTTATGCGACCGATGTTCTTCGACTATTATGATGATGAAATCTGTTATGAACTTGAAGATCAGTATATGTTTGGAGAAGATATTCTGTTTGCGCCAATTACGGAACAGGGAGTGACTAAGCGTAAGGTTTATCTGCCGGAGGGAGAATGGACAGACGTTAATACAGGAAATACACTTACAGGAAAAAGATGGATTGAAGCTGAGGCTCCGATAGATACTTTCCTTGCATACGTAAGAGCCGGAGCAGATATTATAAGTGCATTTGAAAAATAGTACTCAGGCTTTTGTGAAAATGAGTTACAGAATATAAATCTATGCCATTCAAAAGGCACAACCCTAAAGAGTAATCTTCAAAGGGTTGTGCCTTTTGCCTTTTATCAGGTTTTTGAAATGTAATAATTTTGAATACTTGAGTTCAGCAGCTTGTCAAAAATATTTTCACCTTTTGGAATCTTTTTGTTGGTTGAAGGAATATTCCGATACATGCTATCGGACCGGTCCTTTAGGCCGTTATTAACCTGATAAATATGAAAAGTTTGAAATTCATTTAAAACACTACGCATACTCGATCCTCCCTGGTTTAAGTAATCAGACTATCCTGACGCAATCCGTTGCTACATATTGTTCTTTATATACTATATCGGACACAATATCTTGTATGTTTATAGAAAAATAAAAATATTTGCCTTTTTAGGAATAATTGGGGATTATTTCATTCGAAAATGGTAAAATATAAGACAGGTATGGTGAAAAACTATAGTGTTTGGAGTGTTTATGATTACATTAAATGATTACCTCTATTCCGGTGATACAGTTCTCAAGATATTACAAAGATATTCTGAGGACTTAAAGCAGTCTGCTCTTGAATCTCATAACAGTATAGATATGGCACACTGTAATTTTCTGTTACAGCAGATAGATATGCTTGAGCATAATGACTTTCTGACATCTCAGTCGCAAAGAATTCGTGAATTGTATAAGCTTATGGCGAAAAAGTATCCGTTCCTTGCATTTACTTTTAAGGGGAGAATTAAATCTCTTATACGTTCAGAGGAAAAATTCAACGGATACATTGTTGAATATATTTATGATTATTACAAAAAGCATGGGAGTTTTCCGGATCTTGCGGAACTGAAACAGAAATTAAGCTGTTTCAGAGATCTTATTGCATACAGAATTATTATTTCGATGCCACAATGTCATATAAAAGAAGGCGAAGACAGAGAGGAAATAGAACTAAGTTTTTTATATGAGATAGCGAATATCATTCCGGAATTTTTAGAGGAGAGAGGTTTTACAGTAGAGATATCTGAGCGTGATGGGGACAAAACTTCTTCAAGACTTAAAAAGTCGCTTAAGTCATATTACAGGGACTATATTGAAAATCCCAGTCCAATCGGATACAGATCACTGCATATTACTTTGTATGATAATATCTCAAGAAGCTATATAGAGGTGCAGCTTAGAACAAAGGAGATGGATGACTTTGCGGAAATTGGGCCGGCAAATCATCTTGGATATGAGAAGCGTCAGGAAATTGAGAGAACGAGAAGAGATGAGATTCCGATTGGAGCATCTCCATATTTCGATGAAGCCTATGAACGCGGAATAAAGCTGCATGCTCTCGATCTTTCAAAGGTGAATGTAAATATGTTTGGAGCAGTGAATAACAGCCTTGTCAATGACGGATGCGGTCTGTTCAGAGGAAGACTGATTACGCCTTATGAGCATCTTTCAAGATTCCAGAACGATTTGATCGATTAGTAAAAATGACATATATGTCATAGAATGGGAGGCATTTATGGGATTAAAGTTTGGAGTTACAGATACTAAGAAACTGAGGGTGATAGTTGATACGGATGCAGCCTGCGAAGCAGATGATCCATTTGCGATAGCGCATGCGCTTATGAGTCCTAAACTGATTGTTAAAGGAATAACCGCAGAACATTTCAATGTTGAAGGCTCGGTCAAAGAAAGTTATGACGAAATCCTTACTATACTTGAAGCAATGAATATTCAGAGTGTTCCGGCATTTATGGGTGAAGCAGAACCCTTAAAGGGAAGAGATTTTTCAACTATGGAGAAGTGTTCACCGGCAGTTGATTTCATTATCGAAGAGGCCATGAAAGAAGACGGACATCCTCTGTTTATTCTCTGTCAGGGTGCAATAACCAATGTTGCTGCGGCTATGCAGAAATGTCCGGAAATTATAGATAAAATTAACGTGATATGGATCGGAACTCATGGAAGTGAAGAAAAAGAAATACCTTTCCGCGAATTCAATGCAGGAAATGATATTGAAGCGGCCAATCTTGTATTAAGCAGTGGTGTTAAGCTCTGGCTCGTGCCTTCATATGTTTATACAACAATTACGATAGGTATTGCGGAGATTCAAAAGCGTATCGCTCCCTGCGGTAAAATCGGAAAGCATCTGTTTGACCAGATGGTGGAATATAACGATTCGGAAGGGGCCTTTTGGACAGCAGGAGAAAGTTGGTCGCTTGGTGATTCTCCGGCAATCGCTTTGGCAATTAATCCGGGATGTGGGCATTATAAAGAGGTTGAGGCTCCCTATATTAATGAGGACACTTCGAGTTCGCACAAAAAAGGAAATCCGATTATCAGAGAGTATACAGATGTAGATTCCAGATATATTCTGGAAGATTTGATAGCAAAGCTTGAACTTAATTATGGGGCATAAAAAGATGTTCTGAAATAAAAATATATAACAAAAATAAATGAAGCAGGAATATGCAGATGGAGGGTATTTAATGAAAAAGGTTATGCTGGATAAAGACTGGCTTATGAGTTCGCCAAGTGGTGAAAACTTTATTGAGGCTTCAGTTCCCGGATCAGTATATTGTGATCTTCTTAATAACAATATGATGGAGGATCCATATTGGAAGGATAATGAAATTGAAGCACTTAAGCTTATGGACAGAAGCTATGAGTATAAGAAAATATTTGACTATGAGGCCGACCTGCTTAATCAGTCTGATGTAATGCTTGTGTTTGAGGGTTTGGATACTATTGCAGATATCTTTTTAAATGGTAAAAAGGTAGGTCATGCAGAGAATATGCATAGAACTTTTAAATATTCGGTGAAGAATCTGCTTAAGGAAAAGGATAATGTTCTTCAGGTTGTATTCAGTTCGCCCACTGAATACATAGCGAAAGCCTATGAAAAGGCACCAACCAGAGGTACAGAGGATGCCATGAATGGTTTTGTGCATCTTAGAAAAGCGCATTACATGTTTGGATGGGACTGGGGTGCTCACCTTCCCGATGCGGGAATTTGGAGACCGGTGTACCTGCTTGGAATTAATAAGGCAGCAATCGAAACTGTAAGTGTATTGCAGTTTCATAAAAGCGGAAAGGTTAATCTTGAATTAAAGCCTGAAATATCAATTGCAGAGAATGGGCTGAATGCGGAAGACTTTGAATACAGTTATGTCATTGCCGATCCTGACGGTAGGGATATATTATCCGGAGAGGTACTGGATGATATAACAATAGAAGATCCCAAACTCTGGTGGCCAAATGGTTTTGGTGACCAGAATCTATATACGGTTTCCGTGATTCTTAAGGATAAAACAGGTACAGAACTTGACAGATGGGAAAGAAGAATCGGTCTTAGAACAGTAACTATGGACAGAACTCCCGATAAGTGGGGAGAAAGATTTGCTACCTGCGTCAACGGTGTTAATATTTTTGCAATGGGTGCAGATTACATTCCTGAGGATCATCTTCTTGGAAGAGTGACAAAAGAAACAACCAGAACTCTTCTTGAAAAAGCTGTTTTTGCCAACTTTAACTCAATTCGAGTATGGGGCGGCGGTCATTATCCGGAAGACTGGTTTTTTGATCTTTGTGATGAGATGGGACTGCTTGTCTGGCAGGACTTTATGTTTGCATGCGCAGTCTATGATCTTACACCTGAATTTGAGGAGAACATAAAGGCTGAGATAAAGGATAATCTTATCAGAATGCGTCACCATGCGTCTCTTGGACTTATGTGTGGAAACAATGAGATGGAGCAGTTCGTAAAGGAACGTGTGTGGGTCAGCAAAGATAGTGAAGTTCGCGATTACATTATTATGTATGAAAGAATTATGCCGAAAATGATGGCTGAGTACGCACCACAGGTATATTATTGGCCGGCAAGTCCCTCATCAGGCGGTTCTTTTGATGATCCACGTGATGAGAACAGAGGAGATGTTCATTACTGGGATGTATGGCATGGAAATGTTCCTTTTTCGGAATATCGTAAGTTTTATTTCAGATACCTTTCCGAGTTTGGTTTCCAGTCATTCCCTTCAAAGAAGACAGTAGAAACTTTTACTGATGATGAAAGGGATATGAATATCTTTTCATACATAATGGAGAGACACCAAAGAAACGGGGCTGCAAATGGTAAGATAATGAATTACATGCAGCAGACTTATAAATATCCGACGGAATTTTCAACAGTTATATATGCATCACAGCTTCTTCAGGCTGATGCCATAAGATATGGTGTTGAGCACTTCAGAAGAAACAGAAATGACAGCAGATGTATGGGAGCTGTATACTGGCAGTTTAATGACTGCTGGCCTGTTGCTTCATGGTCGAGCGTTGATTACTGTCAGAGATTAAAAGCGCTTCATTATTATGCAAGAAGATTCTTTGCTCCGATAATGATTTCCTGTGAAGAAGAAGGAATGCTTGGAAGCGGACAGGAACTTGTAAGAGTTCCGTTTGAGTTTAAGAAATCAATAAGATTAAATGTTACAAATGAAACCCTGAAGGATGAGGAAATTATTGTTAAATGGCAGCTTAGAAATTCAAAAGCTGAGGTTCTTCGGGAAGAAGAAACCAGGATAATGGTTCCATCACTTACAAGTGTATGGCTTGACAGAGTAGAATTGCCGAATGTCAATATTTATGACGAATATGTAAGCTTTGCAGCATATAAGGATGGAGATAAGATATCTGAAGGTACGGTAATATTCTCATATCCAAAATACTTTAGGTATGAAAATCCGGAGCTTACTTATTCTGTTGAAGGAAACAGGATAACTGTAAGCGCAAAGAATTATGCAAAGAGTGTGGAAATCTTAAACGAAAACGAAGATCTTATTCTTTCCGATAATTATTTCGACTTAAATGGAGACAGTAAGACTGTAGAAGTTATAAGTGGTGACCTGAATAATATAAGGCTTCGCAGTGTGTATGATATTCACTAATCAACAATCAGGTGTGTGATTTATTTATTGTGAAAAGGAAATGGTGACTGAAGATGGAAAACAGATTCATAATCGATAATGTTGAAAATAAAGAATATATGAAGTTATTATGTGACGAATTACTGGCATTCGGACATCAATTTCCATCTCCCGGCGGTGCTTCATATTATTTATGGGATGATGGTACACCAAAGAAAGACAGACCAAGAGAAACCTGGATCACCTGCAGAATGGTGCATGTTTACAGCATAGGAAAAATGCTTGGACACGAAGGAAGTGAAGAACTTGCAAAAGCCGGAATAAAAGGCCTTCTTGGGGAACTTCATGATACAAAGTCAGGCGGATGGTATGCAGGACTTACCAAAGATAATACACCTCTTGCAAATAAACAGTGTTATGCGCATGCATTTGTAATACTTGCTGCAACTTCAGGAGTTCTTGCCGGAATAGAAGGAGCAGGAGAACTTCTTGATATGGCGCTCAAAACCTATGATGACAAATTCTGGGATGATGAGGAAGGACTTGCAGTAGATACATATGATACCGATTTTGAAACTCTTGATGATTACAGGGGATTAAATGCAAATATGCATACGGTTGAAGCTTTTCTTGCAGTTGCGGATGCTGTCGGGGATGAAAAATACAGAGTGAGAGCCGGCAGAATAATTGACAGAGTTATTGAATGGGCAAAAAATAATTCCTGGAGAATTCCGGAACATTTTACAAAGGACTGGACAGCTGATCTTGACTGCAATAAAGATAAGCCGGCAGATCAGTTCAAGCCATATGGAGCAACACCCGGTCACGGAATCGAGTGGGGAAGACTTATTACTCAGTGGGCTATGTCTGCATTTAAGGATTCCGAGGGAAATGTTCGTCAACGTTATATCGATGCTGCAAAAAATCTTTATACACGAGCAATAGAGGATGCCTGGAATTCTGATGGAGCAAAGGGAATAGCCTATACTACAGACTGGGAAGGAAAGCCTGAGGTTCATGACAGAATGCACTGGACACTTGCAGAAGCCATCAATACTTCCGCAGTTCTCTACAGAGTGACAGCAGACAAGAAATTTGCTGATGATTATGCTGAGTTTATGGAATACCTTGAGGACAAGGTACATGATAAGGTTAATGGTTCATGGTTTCATCAGCTGGACAGAAATAATGAACTGCTTACCACAGTATGGCCCGGAAAATCAGATATTTACCATGCTCTGCAGGCTACACTTATTCCTTACAGCAAAGTTGATACTTCAATTGCCAAGGCTGTAAAAGATATGCAGAACTAATAGAATTAGGTGTCATAGTGTCAGGCAGATTTATCGAAAGGATATCAAATAATGAAATATGATGTAATTGCACTTGGGGAATTATTAATAGATTTTACACTTAATGGTAACAGTACACAGGGGAACCCTTTGTTTGAAGCAAATCCGGGAGGAGCTCCGTGCAATGTGCTTTCCATGTTATCAAAGCTTGGTAAAAAGACGGCCTTCATCGGAAAAGTCGGAGAGGACCAGTTCGGAAGAATTCTTCGAAATACAATTGAAGAAGTCGGCATTGACAGTACATACCTTCTGAATGATTCAGAAATCCCTACAACGCTTGCCTTTGTTCATAATATGCCTGATGGGGACAGAGAATTTTCATTCTACAGAAAGCCCGGAGCAGATATGATGCTTAGTGCTGAGGATATTAAAGAGGATATGTTTGAGGAAGGAAAAATATTCCATTTTGGCACTCTTTCCATGACTCATGATGGAGTAAGAAAGGCTACGCTTAAGGCTCTTGAATATGCCCAAAAAAAGAATATGATTATATCGCTTGATCCGAATTTAAGAGAACCCCTTTGGGACAATCTTGGTAATGCAAAAGAAAAGATGCTTGAAGCTATTTCATATTGTGATGTTCTCAAAATATCCGATAATGAGATACAGTTTCTGACAGATGAAGAAGATTACGACAAGGGGATAGCAAAGCTTAGAAAAATGTATGATATTCCCCTCGTATGTCTTACCATGGGCAAAGACGGAAGCCGTGCCTATTACAAAGATATGCGTGTTGAAGTAAAAGGATTTGCCCAGGAAAATGTTATTGATACTACAGGAGCCGGAGATACCTTCTGCGGTTCTGTACTGGGATATATATGTGAACATGGAATTAATGATTTTGATGAAGAAAGTCTTAAAGAAATGCTTACATTTGCAAATGCGGCAGCGTCCCTGGTAACTCTTAAGAGAGGGGCCATAAAGTCGATGCCCAATGTCGAAGAGGTCAGTAAATTAATTGGGACCTGCAGATAATTTATATGGTCGGAAAATAGCTTGAAACAGAAACCTGGTTATGATGAAGAATGAATTTTTACCGGGGATGAGTCAGATTAATTATTTATTGATTATTAGGAGAAACTATAAAATGCCTAATTATAAAATATTAGTTCAATATGTTGGAACAAAATATAAGGGATGGCAGATTCAAAAGAGTACGGAGGATACGATACAGGGAAAGCTTAATGCGGTAATCAGCCGTATGGTCGGTTATCCTGTTGAGGTTATCGGCTCCGGAAGAACAGATGCAGGAGTACACGCAATAGGACAGGTCGCAAATTTTCATATTAAAAGCCATGTGAAAGATAAAAAGGGATTCATAGATGAAATGAATCAGTACCTTCCAACTGACATTGCTGTCATTAAAATGCAGGATGTCGATGAGAGATTTCATTCAAGATTTTCCGCAAAATCAAAAACCTACAGATACAGAATATATAAGGACAGGATACCGGATGTATTCAACAGAAAATTTGTATATTTTTATACAGACAAAGAGCTTGATGTTGAAAAAATGAAAAAGGCAGCAGCTCTTATGACAGGAGAGCATGATTTTAAGTGTTTCTGCGGAAATCCGCACATGAAAAAGCCAACAGTACGAAATGTAATGAGAATTGATATAGAGGAATCGGATAAGGAGATAACGATTGACTTTACCGGAAACGGATTCTTACAGAACATGGTTAGAATTATGGCAGGAACACTTATTGAGGTAGGAAATGGAACAAGAGGAGTCGGAAGCATAGCGCCTATGCTTAAAAGTCTTGACCGTGAGAAGGCAGGATTTACTGCGCCGCCTCAGGGCTTGTGCCTTATGAAAGTTGAATACTGATTGATATATAAATGGATATAGATTATGAAAAAGATAAAATATGTGTGTTTGTGCACAGCTTTTTTATTGGTTTTGGCTATGTTTTCAGGATGTCAGGCCGAGACAGATATTTCTGAAACAGAGACTGAACAGGTAGTGGAAGTGGCTGCAGAACAGCCTGAAACGGATGAAGAGCAGGAGACTAAAGAGGTTGATAAGACCGATGAGGAGGGCGAAGAGGATAACGAAGAAGGTAAGGGCGATTATATAAGCATGATGCCCTTCGTTTCCTTAACAAGAGTGGATAAAGATGTGACAGATGATAATCAGAATCTTCTGATAGAAGCTGATTCTTATGATGTTTTGGCAGACAGTGCAGTATGTGATTATAGTTTGCTTAATTCGGAACTCCAGAAATACAGTAAGGAATGTGCCGACAGAATCGATGATATGTGTGAGCAGATTTTGCAGGTATATCAGGATAATGCAGAGGCCTTTGAAGGAATTGAACTTACTCCTGACAGCGCATTGTTTGGAGCGGGCATTGAACCTGTAGTCACAAGACTTGATGAAGTTATTCTCAGCGTGAGGGAGTATGTATACATTTACACCGGAGGAGCACGTCCAAGCTATGGATATAATGGCTATACCTTTGATGTAAAGACAGGAAAGATACTTACGCTTGATGATATATTTGAAAATAAGGATGATTTTTTGGAGTTTGCTCAAGAAAGATTTTTGGAAATTCTAAAAACATCTCAGACTTTTGACACCAAGGTTCTTTATAAGGATTATAAAACTACCTTGAAAACCTTTGACGGAACGCAGATGAACTGGTTCTTTGATTCGGCCGGTATGATTTTTGTTGTGAATCCGGATACAATAGCACCTTATGCAGTGGGGGAAATCATACTTCCAATTACATATGAGGAAATGACTCCATATATTAAGGATAGCGATTATCTTCCAAGTGTAAATGATAGTATTTCGTATCTGATAAATGGTGAATCGGGGTGTGTTTCTCTTACAAAAGGGCTATATGTAACAAATATTATAACTAATGAAGAAGAAAAAACAGTTGCATCAATAGCTATAGGGGATAAGGAAAAGAAAATAGGTGAGAACCTTATCATTACAGACAGTTACATAGTGAACAGAAATGAAAAAACATATATGCTTTTGAATCTTATGGATGATAATCAGAGGATAAGTTTCAGATGTTATGATATTACTGACGGAAGCATAAAAGAAATTTATGCTTCCGATGGTAATAATTTTGATGCTGACTCGCTTACTATTGATTCATTTGAAATATATGAAAATGCTAAAGGCGAGAAGCAGACTCTGTATTTTGATGTTGATATACAGTGATTATTCGCAAAGCATGGCGACAACAGCATTGATATCCTTGCCGTCAGCTTTACCTTTAAGTTCAGGCATAATGCTCTTCATAATCATTCCTTTGTTCTTTGAAGCAATTACATCTGCAAACTTTTCACTGATGAAGGCTTTGATTTCATCCTTTGACATCATATGAGGAGCATATTCTTCAAATACAGCAAGTCTTGCTTTGAATTCTTCAAGAAGATCAGCTCTTTCGGAGGGACAGGTTTCTATCTGTTCCTTTATTGTTTTAACCTCCTTGAGAATGGCCTGATCAACCATTTCCTCAGGAATGTTTTCACGGCATCCGGCATCGATTCCCACCTTTTTGGCAGCCGAATAAAGAGCGCTGATTGATTCCTTTCTTGCTTTGTCATGAGCCTTCATGGCTTCCATCATATCTTTTTGCAATTTTTCAAGTGTCATAATAAATTCTCCTTACGTTATATTTTTAATACAATGTGCTATTTGATTTTGGTATACTTACCACTTCGACTGGCGGTTGTTCCATCGCCATAATAAAACACCATGGTCATATAAAGATTTCCATTTTCATCCATGCTATACGGATAAACTCTTGTAGGACCATTCGGTTCCTCCCATTCAAAAGAATAATTGGTGTTAACACATTTAACAGCATTTCCCTCAAACTGTTCTTTGCTTCCGTTAGTATTTGAAAACATATAGTCAGCCGTAAAATCGTCATTGAAAGTAACGGTTTCGGTTGTACCTTCTTTTTCAGCATAATAGGGGCCGTCTCCTTCAATTTCATATTCTACTAATTGCCATGTACCGGCAAGCTGTGAATAAGGGATTAGAGGATAATCATTATCAAGGGAAATTAAAACAGTTTCTTCGCCTGTCCTAATATCAATTTTAATAACTTCGCTATGGCTTCGCGCATAGGCCATACGCCAGCCAATGTCATCAAGCGCCATATGAACAAGATTATTTCTGATTGCATAAATATTATCATCAACAAGTTCACAGACTTCTATTTCGGTAACATAATCTTCACGTTCATCGTATTTTCTTCCGTAGCCTGTGGCAACTGCAATGAAATTACCGGATTCATCAAAGTATCCAATAGTATCCTCCTTAACGGCTGCTTTGCCGGCAGGACCCTTTGAATATTCAAAACCGTTGTCTGTTACGATAAAGGAAGATTCCTCCTCAGGATAATCAGTCAGTGGTGAGGCTGCGGGAGTAGCTTTGAGGCTTGCTTCTTCGCCCAAAACAGCTTCGATGATATAGCCGTTAGCATAAAAATGACCTGTTCCTTCATAAAAACCATAACCAAAGAATAATCTGTCATTAGTTAATTCAACCTGCCAGATTTCACCAAGAGCTATGTAATCTTCAGGCTCTGGGAGGAGACCAAGTGTGATTATATTTTCACTTTGAATATCAAGCTGTTTGAGATAATGTTTGTTGGTAGCTTTATCATAGCTTGTGAATAAGAACTGTCCATTCTGGATTCCGATAGCAGAGGCATAATCACTAAGATCAATACTCTTTACATAACCTGTATCAGAATTATAAACATATATGCTGCAAACAGCATCATCAGTGTAGGTATATCTTATGGCTAAATATTCTTTACCGTTTTTGTCCGCAAAGAGGCTGTCTTGATTTTCTGGGATATTATCAAATTTAAGGTTATCCTCTGCGGTTGGTACAATAAAAAGGTGTGTGGATATTTCTTCGTATCCACCATACTCTTCATCAACATCTACAGGAACAGCTTCGGTATAAATAATATAATCTCCTAAAAAAGCAAGTTTTCCAAGGCCATGATAATCTTCCTTCAATTTGATAAGATCTCCTGTTGCGGGATCATATTCATATAAAACGGTACCATCTGAATCCATGTTCATATATGAACCGAATAAAGCCGTAAAATAAAGGCTGTCTTCATGCGGCGCTCTGAAATAAACTTTACCATTCTTACCAACAAAATAAGAATTGTTATTGATAATATCGGAAGTATCATCCTCGATAGTTGTCGGAACATAAACCATGGAATTGTTTGTGTCAATTTCAATCTTCACATTATGATTAGGCATATTAAATCTGATTATATAGCCTCGTTCGACAGTATAATCCGGAGAGAAATTTTCTCCGTCAACAATGAAAGTATAGTCAGTATCAGTTGCAATCAAATTATAACTAATATCGACTAATTCGCCCTCTTCATAGGAAGACTTAACACCTTCAAAATCAGCTTCCAAACCATTTAAGTCCAGTGTGTATTTTTCACCGCCCGGCTTTCTTGTGATTGAATTATCAGTTGAAGCATTATCATCAGAACAGGCACATAGTGAAAAAATAAGTACAAGTGATAAAAGTGCTGATAATATTTTTTTCATAATAAACTCACTTTCCAATATTTAAATCCAATAAACCGCTAATGAAATAAGTATATATTCCGTTAAGGGCAATCCGCAAGATATATATGTAAAAACACTAATTAATAGCATATTTTGAATGGTAAATAGCTAAGGAATGGTGTAATCTTAAATATGGTTGGAGGGCAGCATTTGATGGAAAAACCTAATGCTATAATATTTGCAGTTGATTTTGGAGAAAAAGAAGACTTTCAGCATTCACTTGATGAAATGAAAGGACTTGTGGAAGCCTGTGACATGAATGTTGTCGGAACGATGACACAGGCCCTGCCGCATCCTGACAATGCAACATATATCGGTAGCGGTAAAGCTCAGGAATTAAAAGAATATATTAAAACCTTTGAAGCGGAATTCTGCATATGTGAAGGAGATATGTCCCCTTCACAGACAAGAAATCTTAAGCAGGAACTCGGCGTGGAGGTTTGGGACAGAACCAACCTGATTCTTGAGATATTCTCAAGGAGAGCTAAAAGTCGTGAGGCTGTTTTGCAGGTTGAATATGCATATCTGCAATTTATGCTCCCGCGTCTGTCCGGAATGTGGCAGCATCTTGGACGTCAGGGAGGTGGACGGTTTGCCAACAAAGGTGAAGGCGAAAAGCAGATAGAACTCGACCGACGTCAGATTAAACACAGGATGGCCGAACTGTCTAAGGAACTGGATCAGATTTCGAGAACCAGACAGGTGCAGCGAGAAGGACGAATGAGAGGAGAAGTTCCACGTGTTGCCATGGTTGGATATACCAATGCAGGAAAGTCTTCGCTTATGAATCATCTGATTTCAGGCGGACCGGAAGATAAGCAGGTGTTTGAAAAAGATATGCTTTTTGCCACACTTGACACCTCAATCAGAAGAATTGAGTGTGAAGGCGGAAAAGAGTTTTTGCTTTCTGATACTGTAGGATTTATAGAAAAACTGCCCGCAGGACTTGTTAAAGCATTCCGTTCAACTCTCGAAGAGGCAAAATATGCAGATTTGCTGCTTGTTGTTCTTGATTCGTCAGATCCCTTTAATGCAGACCACAGAAGGGTTACCGAAGAGACACTAAGGGATTTGGAAGCAGATACGATACCAAGAATATATGTCATGAATAAGGCAGATATGCTGCCGGTTCATCCGATTAAGAATCAGATTAACGGTTATGACAGAGTATATATTTCTGCTAAAACAGGCGATGGAGTTGATGTACTGCTCGAAACCATTCTTGGACAAATCTACAGCAACAGCGAACTGGTTGAGGCAGTTGTTCCTTATTCAAAGGCCGAGCTTCTAAACAGAATACACAAATATGCAGATGTTGAGAGTGAAGAATACGAGGCAGAGGGCGTTAAAATAAAATGTAGATGTTCAAAGAAAATGGCAGAAGAAATTCTGAGATGATATTGATATGTAGCATAGCAGTATATATTTGGTTATAAATAGAAAGAGGTAAAAATGAATTTTGAAATTATCACAGAATATTTGGATTCACTTGTTGAAAAGGAAGGAATTCCTTCAGTAGACTGTATTATTTATCAGGATCATAAGGAAGTATTTCGTCATATGCACGGAACCTGTGATGAAAAGAGAACAGTTCCTGTTATGAAAGATCAAAGGTATCTTATGTTCTCAATGACCAAGGTACAGACAATGATAGCGATAATGCAGCTGGTGGAACAGGGAAAAATCTCACTTGAGGATGAGGTGTCTAAATATCTCCCTGCATATAAAAACCTTATGGTTAAAACCGAAGATGGACAGGTAGTTCCTGCAAAAGAACCTCTTAAAATAAAGTATCTTCTTTCCATGCAGTCGGGTCTTAACTATGATTTGAACAGACCAGGAATTAAAAGAGTTATGGCGGAAAAAGGACAGAAGGCTACTACCCGTGAACTTGTTGATGCTTTTGTGGAAAGCCCGTTGGAATTTGAACCCGGTACACACTTCCTGTACAGTTTAAGCCATGATGTGGCAGCGGCCATTATTGAAGTAGTTTCGGGGATGACCTTTGGAGAATACCTAAAGAAAAATATATGGGAACCACTTGGAATGAATAATACATTCTTTGCAAAACCTATGAATGATTTTCCTAAGCTTGCACAGCAGTTTATTGTTAATGAGAATAATGAAATTGTTCCTATGGAACCAAGCTGTGACTACCAGTTATCCGAATCATATGAAAGCGGTGGGGCAGGACTTGCAAGCTGTACTGAAGATTATGCAGTATTTGCGGATACGATTGCCTGTGGTGGTATCAGTGCCAATGGTGTAAGAATTATTAAACCTGAAACTATTGAAATCATCAAACAGAATCTTCTTGTCTGTGAAGCTTCCTTATATGAACTTCAGCATAATATGGGAAGAGTAGGATATGGATATGGCTGTGGAATGCAGGTATTTATGAATCCCGAGGCAGTTAATTCACCTGCACCCAGTGGGGTGTTTGGCTGGGATGGAGCAGCAGGCAGCTGTATAACTATGGATACAGCCAGCAAGACCTCTTTGGTATTTACCATGCATGTAAGAAATTGCGGCATGTCATATGGTGTTGTGCATCCCAAATTAAGGGATCTTGTATTTGGAAAAGAATGATATAGTATTTATGGAAAATGTTACTAATATACTGCAAGGAGTGTTTTGATGTATTTTTTGAACTTTATCAGGAAAAACTGGATGGGAATTGTCCTTTGTCTTGCAATAGC
This sequence comes from Lachnospiraceae bacterium, assembly GCA_024403415.1. Classification (GTDB taxonomy): domain Bacteria; phylum Bacillota; class Clostridia; order Lachnospirales; family Lachnospiraceae; genus JAILLW01. Next base: position 10,236 of record JAKSRY010000026.1, on the reverse strand, counting down.
AGTACCATCGTGGTTTCTTGGACAGGAATTTAAGATTATCGGTGGTGCAGTTTTTGCTATATTGATAGGAATGGTCATTTCCATTCTTCTAAAGGATAAATCAAAATTTGAGGCAGGCATTAAGTTTACTTCCAAAAAGGTTCTTCAATGGGCCGTTATTCTTTTGGGATTTGGATTAAACTTAAATGTGATACTGAAAACAGCCGGGGAATCCGGTCTTATTATACTGACAACAATATCTACTTCGCTGATAATTGCTTTTGCTTTATGTAAGGTTATGCATATTCCGGGCAAAATATCTACTCTTGTTGGTGTCGGATCATCAATCTGCGGAGGGTCGGCAATTGCAGCAACCGCACCTGTAATTGATGCTGATGATGAAGAAGTAGCACAGGCAATATCTGTTATATTTTTCTTTAATGTTCTGGCAGCATTAATCTTTCCAACATTCGGTAAAATAATTGGATTTGATACAAATAGTGGGATGTCATTTGGTATATTTGCAGGAACCGCTGTTAATGATACCTCGTCTGTTACAGCTTGTGCCTCTACCTGGGACAGTATGTGGAACCTGGGAAAAGAGACTCTTGATAAGGCTGTTATAGTCAAGTTGACCCGCACACTTGCCATCATTCCGATTACGCTGTGTTTAGCACTTTTCAGGATGAAAAAAGAAAAGAAAAATGGAGAAGAGGGTAAAAAAATATCCTTAAAAAGTGTATTTCCTATATTCATTCTCTTTTTTATATTAGCGTCAGTGATAACAACAATTGCAATGTCATGCGGTATTGATGAGCATTTCTTTGAACCTGTTACAAAGGTAAGTAAGTTTTTTATTGTATTGGCAATGGCTGCAATAGGATTAAATACAAATATTGTTAAGTTGGTTAAAACCGGTGGAAAACCTCTTATCATGGGATTCTGCTGTTGGATAGGGATTACAGGAGTTAGTCTCCTTATGCAAAATATTTTAGGCTATTGGTGATTATAGATATATGTAATGGTAAAGTAGTTAATGTTTGTTAATAGGATTTATAAATCAGGAGAATTTAAGCTTCAAATTAAGGAAGTATGGAAACTGAGTCTCCCGGCAATACTTACACAGATTGTTACCATTGTAATGCAGTACATAGATTCAGCAATGGTTGGATCCCTGGGGGCGAAAGCTTCTGCATCAATCGGTCTTGTGGCGTCAACCACATGGCTGTTTGGCGGAATAGTACATGCTACTGCAACAGGTTTTTCGGTGCAGGTAGCTCACTGCGTCGGTGCCAAAGATACGGATGGTACGAAAAATGTGGTAAGGCATGGCTTAATAACAGCACTTGTCATATCGGGAATATTGTGCCTGACGGGAACTTTGTTAAGCAGCAAGCTTCCGGTGATTTTAGGTGGCGAGGCTGAAATACAGAACGATGCATCAAATTATTTTTTTGTATATTCCCTGATGATTCCCTTTTTTCAGTTGAATACGCTTTGCTCTAAATTTTTGCAATGTAGCGGAGATATGGTGACACCAAGCATACTGAATGCATCAATGTGTGTGCTTGATGTAATATTGAATGCTATATTTATTCCAAAGTACGGAGTACTTGGTGCTGCTATGGGAACAGCGTTTGCATTTGTGATAATAAGTCTGATAATGTTCTCAAGATGTATTTTTGTAAATGAGTATCTAAAGCTGACAAAGGCTGCAAAGGGACATTTTCAAAAGAATATATTGAGGAAAGCTTTTAGAATAGGAGCGCCGATAGCAGTCGAAGAACTGGCAATGAACAGTGCCATGGTTGCGGCAACTATGATAATAGCGCCTCTTGGACCGGTAGCGATTGCAGCAAATTCCTTTGCAGTAACCGCAGAGAGTCTTTGTTATATGCCGGGGTACGGTATAGGATCTGCAGCAACTACTCTGGTTGGACGAAATATCGGAGCAGGAGAACCAAAACTTGCAAAACGCTACGGAAACATCTGTATCGGTATGGGCGGAATAATGATGGGCATAACAGGAATTGTTATGGCTGTTATATGTCCGTTGATTTTTATGTTCCTGACGCCTGATCCTGAAGTCAGAGAACTGGCCACAAATGTTCTCAGAATAGAATTGCTTGCCGAACCGCTGTTTGGAATATCTATTGTTGCATCAGGTGCTTTACACGGAACAGGTGACACACTGGTTCCGAGTCTGCTTAATCTTGCAAGCATCTGGGGTGTCAGAATTGTGCTTGCCATGTTTCTTGTTGAACCATTTGGATTATATGGAATGTGGATAGCAATGGCTTCGGAGTTATGCATCAGAGGATTACTGATGCTGTTCAGACAGAAGACAACCAAATATTATTCAAAGAAGAAATGAGTACAGCAAAATTAAGATAATATAAAAAGTATATGTCGGATAAGACGGTTTGCTTATTTATTGAATGTTAGAATATATTTATATTATTTAGGATGGAGTATTGGAATGGGAATTATTTATATTACAGGACACAGAAATCCGGATCTTGACAGCATATGCAGTGCAACGGTATATGCTTCATTAAAAAGAAGACTGGATCCGCATAACAGTTATATTGCCATAAGATGCGGACATCTCAGTGAAAGCAGTAAAAAAATATTGGAAGCGCTTGGAATAAGTGCGCCTCCCTATAAACCTGATTTATATCCAAAGGTTTCTGATGTAATGTTGACAACACATGAAAGACTGGAAGCCGATCAGCCTTTGTCTGAAGTGGCAAAAATATATAAAGATACGAATCCGTCTGTTACACCAATATATGATAACGGTGTTTTTTGCGGTCTGCTGTCAGTCGATGATATTTCATCCTGGTATATGTCTCAGTTATCTGAAAATGTCGAAGACAGAAGAATACCTACCATTCGTGAGGTTATGCGTGAACAGGAGGCCCCGGTGCAGGTAAGTTCTTTGTTTGAAGAGGCAAAGATTTCGCTTTCACAGTCTAAAAAGCGTGGACTTGCAGTATTTAACGGAAGTAAATATGCAGGCTTTGTAACGAGAAGATGCTTCTTGAAATCCCCTAAGTACAGTGTAATACTGGTGGATCATAATGAACCAAAGCAGAGTATTAAGGGCATCGAAAAGGCAGAACTTGTTGAAATAATAGATCACCACAGACTGGATGCAATTAAAACAGACCTTCCTATTTTTATCGATGCCGAACCTCTTGGAAGTACCTGTACAATTGTATATCAGTTATTCATAAGAAATAAAGTTACACCGAACAAAGAAGAAGCAAAGGTTCTGTTAACAGGAATGCTTGCAGATACACTGGTATTAAAGAGTCCTACAACTACAGCTGTAGATGTATCATCTGCCAAAGCTCTGGCAGAAATCTGCAATGTTGATGTTCAGGAATTTGGACATACAATGTTCAGTCATATGGCGAGCCTTAGTTCACAGGATCCGGAGACAGCTATCTTGTCCGATTTCAAAAGATACTCAGAACGTGGTACCAATATTGGAATTGGTCAGTGCGAAGTTACAACACTTAAAGATCTTAATGAGTATAAGGATGCGTTCGTAACAGCACTTAATGATGTGAGAATTAAAAATAATCTTGACTGGGCTGTTGTTATGGTCACAGATGTCATGAAGGAAGACAGTATTTTGTTTACTACCGATTACAGAGCAGTAAGATTCCTTCCATATACAGTTGTTGAACCGGGAATACTTGATATGCCGGGGGTACTGAGCCGAAAGAAACAGCTGCTTCCGGAAATGATATATACTTTGGGTATGTGATTTTTATTGCAAAGAGTGTTGCCGGGGTGCATCATCATTTTCAACGTATTGCTTGACTATATAAGGCTAAAGTGTTATAGTGAAGTCCGTGCTTTAATGCGCCAAAGTGATAAAGGATACTTATATATCAAGCGTTTTAGAGTGTTTTTGTTTATAATTTATATTTTTATAAAGGTAATAAAGGGGAATATTATGAAAGAAATCGATAATTTGTTAGGATTCAGAGAGAGCATTAAGGTTGTTGATGCCACACTTAGAGATGGTGGTCTTGTAAACGACTTTTATTTCACAGATGATTTCGTTAAAGCTTTATATAAGACCAACGTGGATGCAGGTGTTGACTATATGGAAATGGGATACCGTGCATCAAAGAAGGTATTTGATGAGAGCAAGTTCGGAAAGTGGAAGTTCAGCTCTGATGAGCATATTCGTGAGATAGTTGGTGATAATAATACAAACCTTAAACTCGCAATCATGGCTGATATCGGAAGACATGATAAGAACGACTTTGATGAGAAGGTTAACAGTCCTGTCGATCTTGTAAGAGTAGCAACATATATTCATCAGATGCCGGAAGCTATTGATATGATTGAAGATGCTGCCAAGAAGGGATATCATACAACCTGTAACATTATGGCAATTTCTTCTGCGCAGGAAAGCGACATTAAAGCAGCATTGAGAATGCTTAGCGATACACCTGTAGAAGTAATCTATATCGTTGACAGCTACGGATCTATTTATCCGGAAGAAATGGCGCGTGTCGTAGATATTTATAAAGAGTATGCAGATAAATATGGCAAGACACTGGGAATACATGCTCATAACAACCAGCAGCTTGCATTTGCAAACACTATCGAAGCTTGTGGAGACGGTGTTGACTGGCTTGATGCTACATATATGGGAATGGGACGTGGTGCAGGTAACTGTTCTATGGAAAATCTCTTAGGTTTTCTTAAAAATCCTAAGTATAATTCTAATCCTGTATACAAATTCTTAAGTCAGTATATGCAGAAGCTTCGCGAGGATGGAGTGGTTTGGGGATACGATATACAGTATCTTATAACAGGACTTCTCAACCAGCATCCAAGAATGGCTATCCAGTTTACTAAGGATAAGAGAACTGATTACGATGAGTTTTACAAGGAAATCTTAAACTGAATCGGTATTCCTCGGGATAGAGTGTTGGAAGATGTTTACTAGGTTGATTAATAAAAATGATAAAAAGTTTTGATTTCCCTATTGACAATGAAATATTAAAGGTATAGAATCCATCACATAAAAGCAAAGGCGCTTTGGAATTTTCCAAAGCGTCTTTTTTTATTCCTAAAATTTAATTTTTATAATAAAGCTGATGTCTGAAAGGAGAAATTAAAAATGGCAAACAAAGTTCCTGAGTTATACGGAAGTCTTGTATTTAACGACAAGATTATGAGAGATAAGTTACCTAAGGATGTTTATAAGGCACTTAAGAAGACAATTGATAAAAATACACACCTTGAACTTGATGTAGCTAATGCAGTTGCAATCGCAATGAAGGAGTGGGCAGTAGAAAACGGTGTTACACACTTTACTCACTGGTTCCAGCCTTTGACAGGATTTACAGCTGAGAAGCATGACAGTTTCATTTCTCCTACAGAAGACGGACAGATTATTATGGAGTTTTCAGGTAAGGAATTAATCAAGGGTGAGCCTGATGCTTCTTCTTTCCCTTCAGGAGGATTGAGAGCAACCTTCGAGGCAAGAGGATATACAGCCTGGGATCCTACATCACCTGCATTCATTAAAGATGGAACACTGTATATTCCTACAGCATTTTGTTCATACTCCGGAGAAGCTCTTGATAAGAAGACACCTCTTTTGAGATCAATGGAAGCGCTTTCATTATCAGCAACAAAGGTACTTAACCTTCTTGGTGAAAAGGATGTTACAAGCGTTTCAACAACAGTTGGACCTGAACAGGAATATTTCCTTATTGATAAAGAAGATTATAAAAAGAGAAAAGACCTTATTTTTACAGGAAGAACACTGCTTGGTGCAATGCCTCCTAAAGGTCAGGAAATGGAAGACCACTACTTTGGTGCTTTAAGACCAAGAGTTGCAGCTTACATGCATGATCTTGACGAAGAACTTTGGAAGCTTGGAATTCCTGCAAAGACTAAGCATAATGAGGTTGCTCCTGCTCAGCACGAGCTTGCCCCTGTTTTTGATACAACAAACGTGGCAGTAGATCATAACCAGTTAACAATGGAAATGATGAAAAAGATTGCTGATAACCACGGATTCGTATGTTTGCTTCATGAGAAACCGTTCGATGGAATTAATGGTTCAGGTAAGCACAATAACTGGTCAATGAGCACAAATACAGGTGTTAACCTTCTTGATCCCGGAAAGACACCTGCTGAAAATACTAAATTCCTTGTATTCCTTACAGCAGTAATCAAGGCAGTTGATGAATACGCAGATTTGATGAGACTTTCAGTTGCAAGTGCAGGAAACGATCACAGACTCGGAGCTAACGAAGCACCCCCTGCCATCATCTCAATCTTCCTTGGTGATGAACTTAATGCAGTTTTGGAATCAATTGAACAGGATAAGTTCTTTACAGCTGATAAGGCTAAGGCAATGGACATCGGTGCTACTGTTCTTCCTCATTTCTATAAGGATACAACAGACAGAAACAGAACATCTCCATTTGCTTTCACAGGTAATAAGTTCGAATTCAGAAGTCTTGGTTCATCAGCTTCTGTTGCAGGACCAAACATTGTTCTTAATACAGCAGTTGCAGAAGCACTTGATGCTTTCTATGACGAGTTGAAGGATGTTGCTCCTGAAAATCTTCAGAGTGCAGTTCATGAACTTGTTAAGAAGACAATAATTGACCATAAGAGAGTAATCTTTAACGGAAACGGATATTCAGATGAGTGGGTTGCTGAGGCTGAAGCAAGAGGATTATATAACCTTAAGTCTACACCTGATGCTCTTCCTGTATTCATTGCAGATAAGAACGTTGAACTTTTCACTAAGCATAATGTTTATACAAAGACAGAAGTTACCTCAAGATATGAGATTCTTCTTGAGAACTACTCAAAGACAATTCATATTGAATCATTAACCATGCAGGATATGGTTAACCATGAATTCTTACCTGCACTTATGAAATATATTGACGAAATTGCAGATTCAGTTCTTAAGAGAAAGCAGGTATCAGAGAAACTTCCTGTAACTGCACAGACCAAGCTTCTTGAAACTCTTTCAGATGGTTATGAGAAGATTTCCGAGCTTGTAATCAAGCTTAAGGCAGATACTCTTACAGCAGAAGAGACAGCAGATTCACTTGATATGGCGAAGTTCTATCAGGGAACAGTTATTGCAGATATGGAAGCATTGAGATGTGTTGCAGATGAGATGGAAGCACTTCTTCCTTCTGACATTCTTCCATATCCTACATATGCAGATATGCTCTTCTACGTATAGGACAAAGATATGTGTGAACAGTTAAGCGAAGTTTCTGTAGATGATAAACTGAATGAAGAATGCGGAGTCTTTGGCATAATTGATTATGATGGGAACGATGTTACAAGGCGAATCTGTTACGGATTAGGTGCTTTGCAGCATCGTGGCCAGGAATCCGCAGGAATGGCTGTAAGCGATACAAATGGTCCCAAAGGCAATATTATGTATCATAAAGATATGGGACTTGTATCGGAAGTATTCAGAGATGAAACATTAAATGGTCTGTCAGGAAATATCGGTGTTGGGCACGTGAGATATTCAACTACCGGATCAAGTTCAAAGTTTAATGCACAGCCATTTGTTCTTAATTATTTGAAGGGAACGCTTGCACTTGTTCATAATGGTAATATAACTAATTCAGAAGAATTAAAATATGAACTTGCAAATGAAGGAATAGTTTTTCATGGAACTTCGGATTCAGAAGTGATTGCGTACAAACTGGTCAGAACCAGAATCAGAAGTGCCACTATAGAGGAAGCTGTTGCAAAGGTGGCAGCAGAACTTAAGGGTGGATATGCAATTATAGCAATGAGTCCAAGGAAAATAGTAGGAATAAGAGATCCGTTCGGAATTAAGCCGCTCTGCCTTGGAAAACTTGAAAATGGTTATGTACTTGCTTCCGAAAGCTGTGCACTTACAGTTGCAGGAGCAGAATTTGTAAGAGATATAGAACCCGGTGAGATTATTACAATCACCCAGGATGGAATTAAATCAGATATATCACTTAAAAGTGAAAAAAGAGCACATTGTATTTTTGAATATATATATTTCGCCAGACTTGATTCAAAGATGGATGGGATAAATGTATATGATGCGAGAATCAATGGCGGAAGGGCATTGGCAAGAAGATATCCTGTTGATGTTGATATAGTTTCAGGTGTTCCTGATTCAGGTTTGATAGCTGCTGAAGGCTATGCTAAAGAACTTGGTATACCATTTGAACTTGTTTTTCAAAAGAACAGTTACGTTGGAAGAACATTTATCAAACCAACACAGGAAGAAAGAACAAGGGCTGTTCACTTGAAACTTAGTGTTCTTGAGAGCGTGGTTAAAGGAAAGCGACTGGTACTTGTAGATGATTCCATAGTTCGAGGCACTACAATGGCAAATCTTGTTAAGATGCTTCGAAAAGCAGGAGCTAAAGAGGTTCATGTAAGAATCAGTTCACCACCGTTTCTGTATCCATGTTATTACGGAACAGATATTCCAAGTAATTCACAGCTTATTGCAAATTCACTTTCGCCGGAAGAAATTTGTGAGAAGATTGGAGCAGATTCTTTAGGATATATGCAGATAGAGGATCTGGAAACAATGACAAAAGACCTGCCGTTATGTAAGGCATGTTTTGATAATAATTATATTATTTGATACGCAAAGGCGCGTTCACCGTGGTGGACGTGCCTTTAAATATAAGAAAGGGGAGTTTTTATTATGGAAAACGTAGATTTATTACAACAGGCAAATGACACCCTGTTTGGTGTCTGGTTCCTGATAGGAGCCGCACTGGTATTCTGGATGCAGGCTGGTTTCGCAATGGTCGAGGCCGGATTCACCAGAGCAAAGAATACCGGTAATATTATTATGAAGAACCTTATGGACTTCTGTATTGGTACAGTTGTTTTCATACTTATAGGTTTTGGTCTTTTATTTGGTGAGGATCTTGTGGGACTTATTGGTAAACCCGGATTTGATATCTTCACAGCATATGAAGGATTTGACTGGTCGAATTTCGTATTCAATCTTGTGTTCTGTGCTACTACAGCAACTATTGTTTCAGGTGCTATGGCAGAAAGAACAAAATTCCTTTCATATTGTATTTATTCAGCAATTATCTCAGCTTTGATTTATCCTATTGAAGCTCACTGGATTTGGGGCGGCGGCTGGCTTGCCGGCATGGGCTTCCATGATTTTGCTGGTTCCTGTGCAATTCATATGGTTGGTGGTATTTCAGCTTTGGTTGGTGCTAAAATACTCGGACCAAGAATTGGTAAGTTTGTTAAGAACGAAGAAGGAAAGGTTACTAAAGTTAATGCCTTCCCCGGACATAACCTTACAATCGGAGCTTTAGGTGTATTCATTCTTTGGCTTGGATGGTACGGATTTAACGGAGCTGCCTGTACATCTCTTGATCAGTTAGCTTCAGTATTTGTTACAACAACAATTGCACCGGCACTTGCGACAGTTGTATGTATGGTATTTACTTGGGTTAAGTACGGTAAGCCTGATGTATCAATGTGTTTAAATGCATCACTTGCAGGACTTGTAGCTATCACAGCAGGTTGTGATGTTACAGATGCATTAGGTTCAATTATTATAGGTGCTGTTGCCGGACTTCTGGTATGCTTCGGTGTATGGCTTCTTGATTACAAATTACATATTGATGATCCTGTTGGTGCCGTCGCAGTTCACTGCTTAAATGGTATCTGGGGAACAATAGCTGTTGGTTTGTTTGCTACAAATACAGCTCCTGCTTATGGTATTGCTGATTCAGCAGGTGTTGAAATGACAGGTCTCTTCTACGGAGGCGGAGCAAAGTTACTTGGAATTCAGCTTTTAGGTTTTGGCGCTGTTGCCTGTTATACAGCAATCGCGATGATTATCGTATTCCTTATTATTAAAGCAATTGTTGGTTTGAGAGTAACTGAAGAAGAAGAAATTACAGGTCTTGATGCTACAGAACATGGTCTTCCTTCAGCATATGCCGGATTCTCAATCATGGATATTTCTAACACAATGACAATGGATGTTAACGAAAATACAGATCTTGGTGATGCTAACTATGAAACAGCTTCTGAAGCTAAGAAGGCAGCGGCAATTCAGGTTACAAAGCCTCTTGAAGTTGTATCTTCAGGAATTCACAAGGTTGTTATTATCGCTAAGCTCTCAAGGTACGATGCTTTGAAGAAGGCTATGAATGAACTTGGTGTAACAGGTATGACAGTAACTCAGGTTATGGGTTGTGGTAT
>JAKSRY010000025.1 GCA_024403415.1 Lachnospiraceae bacterium | reverse complement strand
CAAATCGTTTATCCGAAAACACTAAGGATACAGAGCGTAAATTAAATGACTGGCTTATGGACCTTGGATGGTAATAGGCCAGCAAAATCTGCCCCCTACAAGGAGGCAAATGGACCAGTAACCCCGTCCCTGTGGCTCATGGAGACAAGCCAAGTAGCGGAAGCGATGAATCATTCTGGTATGAAATCATATATTGTTCTCCGAAATATGATAGAATATAAATTGAAGATGATTCAATATTGAGTATACATATAGTGGGAGGTCAATAATGAATTTAATGAGAAAAGGAAAATCCGTAATAACTGTGTTGCTTATTATGGCAATGCTTATGTGTTGCCTAACAGCATGTAGTGAAAAAGCGGTTGTGCAAATACAAAGAAAAGATTCTAATACCAATGGTAGCAGTGAAATAGATACAGAGGGCAACAGCAATGTTGGAGATAATACGCAGAATGGTAATAATGCTAACTCGGGTGATGCTACATTAATTGGAGATATAGAGATTCCTTATTATGATAAGAACACTTTTCCAAAACTCGATGGTTCTACAGCAACTCTTCCCCTTGGACAATTAATGTATCAGATGTCAACAGGTGCAAGTGAACTGGATGCTGCAACAGAGATTACATTTTCAAAAACAACTGAGTCTTATGTCAAACTCATTGATAGAGAGGTTGATCTGGTAATAGCATATGAGGCAGGAGACAAGGCAAAAAGCAAATCAGGATATGATGATTTATTAATAGAACCTATCGGTATGGATGCTCTGGTATTTTTGTGCAACCAGAAGAATCCGATCAATAATTTGAGTATTGATGATATTAAAGGGATATACACAGGTAAAATCAAAAATTGGAAAGATGTCGGTGGAGAGAATAATGATATTATTCCTTTCCAAAGACCTGAAAATTCAGGTAGTCAGACTTTGATGACAAGACTGGTAATGAAGAATACTCCAATGATGGCCGCGCCGGAGGAATGGACTCCTGGTGAAATGGGAGATCTTATTGAGGCTGTTGCAAGATATGATAACAGTGAAAATTCTATTGGATACTCAGTATATTATTATGCTGCCAATATGTATCAGGACCCTTATGTAAAGATGATTTCTGTAGATGGAGTTAAGCCGGAAAGTGACACGATAAGAGGAGGAGAGTATCCATATGTTAATCCTTTTTATGTGGCAATAAGGAAGGATGCACCCGAAAACAGTCCTCAACGTGTTATGTTTGACTGGCTTACAGGAGTAGATGGTCAGTCACTAATTAATGCATTGGGCTATGTTGGGGTCAAAGACTATGCAAAAACACTTCCGGAAGACTATATGGTTGCGGAGGCAGCTATTGATATAGGTGATAAAAATAAACTTGTGTTTTCTGCACAGCTGTATAACGGAAATGCGGGAATTGTTATTTTTGACAGACATTTGAAGCCTGAACGATTTATACCCGACATAGATATTGCCGACAGCGGCAGGTATGTAATCCTAAGGAATAATATGCTTATTGCAAGAGACACGAAACAGAAGAATGACCGGAATAATTTCGGGTTATATGATGTGGAAAAAATGGAATGGGTGGTTGCGCCTGCTTATGAAGGAAGTGTCAGACTTTTTGATAATGGTGAAATCAAGAGCTATTATTTTACCAATTTTGATCCGGCTGACTATTCACTCACAGAGACTATTTCAGTCGATGCTTATGGAAGAGTGACGAATGAACTCGTAGATGAAGATTCTTACTATTCAGCGTATCGGACGACAGAACCCCAAAACTACAGCTATGACTTTCAGGATGATTACAATGATTTTTATTATGGAAGCAGATTAAAACTCCATAGAACTCAAGGTAATAATAGTACTGCCGAACTTTTAATTGACGGAATGGTTATTGAGAAGGCAGATATAGCTAATGTTGAACCAGTGGAGGATGCTATTACCATAGTAGATGAGATGCCGATAGGTTATATGGGAATAGTAATGTACGATTACGCCGATAGGGAAAATTACACCATAACAAACGGCAGATATATTCTTGTGAATAGAGATGGTAATGTGGTTTATACCATAAATACACTTCCGTCAGAATGGGTGATTATGGCGCGTGATGAATATTATATTATCGGAAGTTCAGAAGGAAGATATAAGATTTGTAATCCCGCAGGGGAGATAATAACAACCTGGCAATATTACGAATATGATGAATAAATAATATAGAGAAGATAGGGTGCTGTTTTTAATTGACAGGACTCTATTTTTTTTCTTTGTAGCAAAAGAAAAGTCCCCGAAAAATAAACAGTAAACGCTATGGACCAGTAACTCCGTCCCTCAGGCCCAAAAAATTTTTCAAAATACCTATTGACATAGTAGGCGAGTGGGTATATTATAACAACATCTTACATGAAAGGAGCAGACAGATGAAAAATCAAAACAATATTACAAGTTCATGCATGTGTATGTGTTGTTGTCGAATGCTATTTTCCCAGGCAAAAATGACAGGGTGTATGGCTCATTTGTCCTGCACCAAAAGATAATAAGAATCATTTGATTATTACTTGATGTCATTTGCCTGGGAGTTAAGCCCCAGGCTTTTTATTTGGGAATTATTAAAACACATATACATGCAAACAGAACTTAAAGAAAAGAGGAAAATATTATGAAAAACAAATTTATTAATAAGTTAATTACAGGAGTGCTTGCACTGACATTGGGAATTGCAACACTTACCGGATGCTCTGGTGCTGATAACAATGAACAGGCAGCAGATGCAAATAAGGTTTATAGAACATTAGATGAAATTAAAGAAAGTGGAACAGTTAACATCGGAGTATTTTCAGATAAGAATCCATTCGGATATGTTGATGAGAATGGACAGTATCAGGGATATGACGTTTATTTTGCAGAAAGAATAGGAAAAGATCTTGGAGTAAATATTAATTATGTTTCAACAGAAGCCGCAAGCAGAGTTGAATATCTTGAAACCGGAAAGGTAGATATCGTACTTGCAAACTTCACAGTAACAGAAGAGAGAGCTCAAAAGGTTGATTTTGCATTACCTTACATGAATGTAGCACTTGGTGTTGTTTCTCATGAAGATAACGTCATCGAAAGTCTTGATCAGATTGGAGCAGATGATCAGGTAATCGTAATATCAGGAACAACAGCTGAAACATATCTTGAAAAGAATTATCCGGATATTAAATTACAGAAGTTCGATACATATGCAAGTGCAAAGACTTCTTTTGAAAATGGAACAGGTATTGCCTGGGCTAATGACAACACAGAAGTAATTGCATATGCAATCGAGAACCCCGGATATGTAGTTGGTATTCCTTCTCTTGGAAGCCAGGATACAATCGCTCCTGCAGTAACCAAGGGTAATATAACTCTTCTTAACTGGTTGAATGACGAGATTAAGAGCCTTGCAGGTGAGAAGTTCTTCCATGCAGACTACGAAGCAACACTTATCGGAACCTATGGCGCCGATTATGAAGACACACTTGTTGTTGAAGGTGGTGAAACAGCTAATGCAGCAGCTACAGAAACAGCGACAACTAATGAAAACGGATTAAACATTGTACCAGGCAACGGTGAAACAATTAAAATAGCAGCTTCTCCAATTCCTCATGCGGAAATCTTGGCAAAGGCAGCAGAAATCCTTAAGGATTATGGATATGAACTTGATATCGTTGAATTTGAAGATTATGTTCAGCCAAACCTTGTAGTTGAGTCAGGTGAATTTGATGCAAACTATGTAGAACATGTACCATACTTAAACAGCTTTAATGAAGAACAGGGAACACATCTTGTAGATGCAGGAGATATTCATTACGAACCGTTCGGAATTTATCCCGGAAAGAAGAGCAGCTTAGGCGATATTGCAGATGGAGATACAATTGCTATTCCTAATGATACAACTAACGAAGCAAGAGCACTTCTCCTTCTTCAGGATAACGGAATCATCAAATTAAAGGATGATGCAGGACTTACAGCAACAGTAAATGATATTGTTGAAAATCCTAATAATATCGAATTTGTTGAACTTGAAGCAGCACAGGTTGCAAGAGTAACAAGTGAAGTTTCTTATGTAGTATTAAATGGTAACTATGCTCTTGAAGCAGGATATTCGGTTGGAAAAGATTCAATTGCATATGAGTCAAGTGATTCAGTTGCAGCTAAGACATACGTAAACATTATTGCAGTATACCAGGGTAATGAAAGCAGTGATAAGATCAAGGCCCTTGTTGAAGTATTAAGATCAGATGCAATAAAGACATTCATAACAGATACATATGACGGAGCAGTAATCTTTTTTGAAAAATAAATCTTTAAGAAAGAGGATCTGAATTAAGATCCTCTTTCCTTTTCTATTAGGTGGTAAATATGAGTGAAATAGAGATCAGAAATCTTTCGAAGAAATTTGAAATAAAAGGACAATCAGTAATAGCATTACAGAATATCAATCTTAACATCGAAAAAGGGGATATATTTGGAATTATTGGTATGTCAGGTGCAGGAAAAAGTACACTTGTAAGATCAATAAATTACCTTGAAAAGCCTACAGAAGGACAGATTCTGATTGATGGCATTGACCTTGCAGAGTTATCCGATAAGGATCTTAGAAAAAAGAGAAGTAAGATCGGAATGATTTTTCAGAATTTCAACCTCCTGGAGCAAAAGAGTGTTATAGACAATATATGTTTTCCCTTAGAAATCAGCGGAGTTAAGAAAAAGCAGGCACGTATTAAAGCAAGAGAACTGCTGAAGGTTGTTAAGCTTGAGGAAAAGGAAAAGGCATATCCGTCACAGCTTTCAGGTGGTCAAAAGCAAAGAGTTGCAATTGCAAGAGCGTTGGCAACAGACCCGGAAATATTGCTTTGTGATGAAGCTACTAGTGCATTGGATCCTCAGACAACTGAAGCAATACTGAAACTCCTTGGAGAGATTAATGAAAGCCTTGGTATTACAATTGTTATCATCACTCATCAGATGTCAGTTGTAACTGAAATATGTAAAAAGGTTGCAATAATTGATAATGGTCGTCTTGTTGAAGAAGGTAGTGTTGAAGATGTGTTCGAGACACCTAAATCAGATGCAGCTAAGGAACTTATTACAGGAAATGTTATAAGACACAAGCCACTTGAAGAGCTTAATACAGAGAAACAGATCAGAATTGTATTTACCGAGAATTCTGCTTATGAACCGGTTATTTCCAACATTGTTCTTGAGTTTAATGTTCCGGTAAATATATTGAAGGCTGACACAAGAAACGTTAATGGAAAGGCCGTAGGTGAGATGATTCTTGGTCTCCCTTCTGACAAAGATATACAGGAAAAAATAATAGCTTATCTTAAGGATAAAAATTTAGGAGTAACGGAGGTGTTTGAAAATGTTTGATTCAAAAGTGATAAATATGCTGCTTGAAGGCATTGGAGATACCCTCTATATGACACTTGGTTCAACTATAATTGGTTATATAGTCGGATTGCCGTTAGGAATTCTTCTTAATGTTTCAAGTGAAAAAGGTCTTAAACCCAATTCTGTTTTATACAGAATTCTGGATATTATTTGTAACATAATAAGAAGTATTCCATTCCTGATTCTACTCATACTCTTAATACCATTTACAAAGCTTGTAGTAGGTCAGAGCTATGGATCAACAGCGACTATCGTACCGCTTGTAGTATGTGCATCAGCTTATATTGCAAGAGTTGTTGAATCATCTCTTAATGAGGTTGATCAGGGGGTTATAGAAGCAGCCAAGGCAATGGGAGCAAGTAATCGTCAGATTATATTAAAGGTTCTTCTTGTAGAAGCAAGGACTTCTCTGGTCACCGGATTTACAATAACAACAGGACTTCTGCTTGGATATTCTGCAATGTCAGGTACCGTAGGTGGTGGTGGTCTTGGTGACATTGCTGTCAGATACGGATATTACAGATGGCAGACAGATATAATGATTGTAACAGTAATTTTACTGATTATTATTTTCCAGATTATCCAGTATATTGGAACCAAGGTTGCACTAAAGCTGGACCACAGAAAAAGATAAAAGTGGCAGAAAATAAAACTCAGAAAACGATAGTTTTGACTAACAGGAAAGCAGTATGAATTTTGGCGTAATAGCAGAATATATGCCGTTATATACAGAGGCATTTTTCTTAACAATTAAAATAGGCTGGATAGGAATTGCCATATCCTTTGTACTTGGAATAGCGGTTGCCTTCATTATGCATTTCAAAATTCCGGTATTATCAGCGATCTCGAAGGCATACATAGAGCTGTTTCGCAACACACCTCTTTTGATACAGTTGTTTTTCCTTTATTTTGGTCTTCCTAAAATCGGGATAAATATATCTGCAGAGGTATGTGGCGCTTTGGGACTAGGTCTTCTTGGTGGAAGTTATATGGCTGAAACCATACGAAGTGGACTTGATGCAGTCCCGAAATCGCAGACAGAAAGCGGTAAAGCACTTGGAATGAAGCCGTTGCTTATATTTAAGGACATCATACTTCCACAGGCGTTTGCCACAAGCGTTCCCGGATTGCTGGCAAACATTATATTTTTACTAAAAGAAACCAGTGTTTTCTCAGCTATCAGTCTTATGGATCTGATGTTTACTGCAAAGGATTTAATCGGATTATACTACAACACAACAGAGTGTCTGGTGATGTTGGTTATTTTCTATATCATTATGTTACTTCCGGTATCCTTAATAGGAAGCAGAGTGGAAAAAAGAGTAAGATACAAGATGTTTGGAGCGTAATTTATGGGATTTGATGTTCTGTTAAAAGGAAGTAATATGTCAAGACTCCTTGGAGGACTTGGAATATCTCTTGAAATCAGCTTAATCTCTGTTGTTATAAGTATTGTACTTGGTGTAGGAGTTGGAATGCTTATGACGGTTAATAACCGTGCTGTGAAGGCTGTAACAAGGGTTTATCTTGAAATAGTGAGAATTATGCCTCAAATGGTACTGCTCTTTATAGTATATTTTGGAGCAACCAAGGCGATGGGGCTTAATCTGTCAGCTGAGGCTTCAGCAATTATAGTATTTTCATTCTGGGGAGTTGCTGAAATGGCCGACCTTGTAAGAGGTTCACTTTTAAGTATTCCGGTAATCCAGTATGAATCAAGCAAGGCACTTGGTTTTAGCAAATTACAGACATATATATATATCATTATTCCGCAAATTGTAAGAAGAATGATTCCATTGTCAATTAATCTCATTACCAGAATGATTAAAACAACCAGTCTTGTTATGATGATAGGAATAGTTGAGGTTCTTAAAGTCGGACAGCAGATCATTGAAGCTAACAGAAAGAGTTCGCCTAATGCAGCCTTTGGTGTGTTTGCAACTATATTTATATTATATTTCCTTGCATGCTGGCCGATAAGCTGCCTTTCTAAATATTTGGAAAAGAAATGGTCATAAATGAAACAGTTAGGAATACTGAGATTACAAATATATGAGGAGACCTGTTATGGGTGAGATTTTAACATTAAAAAATGTGAGTAAAAGTTTTGATGACCTTGTAGTACTTGATAACGTGGATTTAAGCGTTAACAAAGGTGAAGTTGTAGTCATAATAGGACCTTCCGGTTGTGGTAAGAGTACACTGCTTAGATGCATAAACGGACTTGAAGACATACAGGATGGAACTATATCCTACGAAGGTGATGTTGGAATGGTGTTCCAAAGCTATGACCTGTTTCCGCATAAAACCATATTGCAGAATCTTACCCTTGCGCCTGTTAAGGTTAAGAAGAGAAACAAAGCAGAGGTTAATAAGGAAGCACTGGAACTGCTTGAAAGAGTAGGATTGCTTTCGAAGAAGGATAACTATCCAAGACAGCTCTCAGGTGGACAAAAACAAAGAGTAGCCATTGTAAGAGCACTTATTATGCATCCTGAGGTTCTGCTTCTTGATGAGATAACAGCAGCACTTGACCCGGAAATGGTAAGAGAAGTTCTTGACGTTGTTCTTTCTCTTGCAAAAGAGGGCAGAACCATGATTATTGTTACTCATGAGATGCAGTTTGCCAAAGCTGTTGCTGACAGAGTCGTATTCATTGATGGCGGTTCGATTGTTGAGGAAGGAACAGCGAAGGATATCTTTGAAAATCCAAGAACAGACAGACTAAAGAGGTTCCTTCAGACCTTCTCATATGAAGAGTAGACAGAATCATACATATTTGCAGATAGCTTTGTGAATATAAACTAAGGGCAATCTTTTTATAGATTAAATTATAAAAATCCCGTACAGATAGGTTCAAAACTAAAATCTGTTCGGGATTTTTATTGTGTCGACAAGGATATTAGATGACCGATAAACATATATGCTACTCAAGAGCGTGCTGCAATCATGTTTATATGATTGATGATAGCACAGAAGGTAATATTTTACCTAATATACCTATTGACACAGTAGGTTGGTAAGGATATAATACCTACTAGATAGGTAAACGGAGGCCGTATTATGGAACGCATATATTTGGACAATGCAGCAACTACAAAGATAGATAAAGAAGTATTCGAGGTGATGAAACCATATCTTTTGGAAGAATATGCCAATCCCTCAAGTGCTTATATGTTTGCCGGAAAAACACATGACAAGGTCGAAGACGCAAGAAGAGTAATAGCGGATTCGATTGGAGCAAAATCAAAAGAAATTTTCTTCACAAGCGGAGGTAGTGAATCTGATAACTGGGCAATCAAGGGTGTTGCAGATGCACTTTCATCAAAGGGAAAGCATATTATAACTACTAAAATTGAGCATCATGCCGTGCTGCATACCTGTGAATTTCTTGAAAAGCATGGATATGAAGTCACTTACCTTCCGGTGGATGAGAACGGACTTGTTAATCCAAGTGATTTTGAAGCTGCAATCAGACAGGATACAATACTTGCTTCCATTATGTTTGCCAATAATGAAATCGGAACAATAGAGCCTATTGCAGAACTTGGAAAAATAGCTCATGAGCATGGAGTAGTCTTTCATACAGATGCAGTTCAGGCTTTTGGGCATATAAAGATAAATGTTGATGAGATGAATATAGATCTTTTATCTGCTTCAGCACATAAGCTTAATGGTCCTAAAGGAGTAGGTTTGCTGTATATAAGAACCGGTATCAGAATTTCTTCTTTGATCCATGGTGGTTCGCAGGAGCGTGGACAGCGTGCAGGCACAACTAATGCTGCAGGAATTATCGGCTTTGGCAAGGCGGTAGAAATTGCGAATGAAAGACTGAATGAAACACGTGAATATGAGACTAAACTGAGAAACAGACTGGTTGACAGAGTTACTTCCGAAATCCCATACGTAAAGTATAACGGTGATCCAAAAAGAAGACTTTCAAACAATGCGAACTTCTCATTCAGATTTATAGAAGGAGAGTCATTGCTCATACTACTTGACCAAAAAAATATTTGTGCGTCAAGTGGATCGGCCTGCACATCGGGATCTCTTGATCCATCGCATGTGCTGCTTGCAATTGGATTACCCCATGAAATTGCACATGGTTCCATCAGATTTACATTATCTCATGAAACCACTGAAGAAGAAATCGATTATACGGTTGAAACTCTTAAGAAGATTGTAGAGACACTTAGAAATATGTCTCCATTATATGAGGATTTTGTCAAAAGTATTAAGTAATGCTGTTATTAATATGATTTCAGCAAACAGGGTAAAGATATGGTTATGACCGGAATATGGCGGTCTAATGAATAAGTGATAAGGGGATATATATGAGTCAGGTTACAGAATATAGCGAAAAGGTAATGGATCACTTCAGTAATCCAAGAAATGTCGGAGAAATAGAGAACCCATCCGGAGTTGGAACTGTCGGAAATGCAAAATGTGGAGACATAATGAGAATATATCTCGACATAGATGAGAATCAGATAGTGCAGGATGCCAAATTTAAGACTTTTGGATGCGGAGCTGCTGTTGCAACTAGTTCGATGGCTACTGAACTTGTTAAAGGAAAGTCTGTTAATGAGGCTCTAAAGATTACAAATAAAGCAGTAATGGAAGCACTCGATGGGCTGCCCCCTGTTAAGGTGCACTGTTCATTGCTTGCAGAGGAAGCAATACATGCAGCACTTTGGGATTATGCCGAAAAGAATGGAATTACAATTGAAGGCTTAGAGCCCCCTGTTAAGGATATAGAAGAAAAGGTAGAAGTTTAGTCAGGTATAAAGATATATACAGTAGAGGACAGGAAGATGATTTCGACGAGAGGAAGATATGCATTAAGAGTATTAATAGATATTGCTGAACATCAGAAAGATGGGTATGTACCCATGAAGGATGTGGCTGCAAGACAGAATCTGTCATTAAAATATTTAGAGCAGATAACGCCTATTCTTAAGCAACATGGTATGGTCGAAGGAATTCATGGACGTGGAGGCGGTTACAGGCTTACGAAGACTCCGGACAAATATATAGTCGGAGATATTCTCAAGGTTACGGAACGGGATATGGCTCCTGTTGGTTGTCTGGCTGAAGGTGCTAAAGAGTGTCCTCTTAAAGAAAAATGTAAAACTCTTTCATTTTGGATGGGGTTAGAAAAAGTTACAAACGATTATCTTAATTCTAAAACCATTGCGGACCTTCTGTGACCTGCAGAACTAGTAAAGCGCATCGACTAATATATTGATAACTGTTACAAGATTTATTATGTATAAGTAGTGATAAAGATAACAGATATGTTAAATGAAGGATTGACCTATGATTAGTGTAGATAATGCATTTAAAGAATATGAAACTGATAACCAGGAAACGTTTCCTGAAATATTTGAACTTAATATAATAAGTGGTGGATGTCATTTATATGGATATCTTTTGACACCGGATAAGCGGGTTGAAGGTCCTCATCCAACTATAATCATGTCGCATGGATTTCCGGGATATACAACCAATAATGACCTGGAACTTGCCTTCATGAGAATGGGTTGTGTTGTAATACATATGAATCACAGAGGGGCCTGGGGAAGTGAAGGTGAATATCTTTTTACTAATCTAAAGGAGGATCTTATAGCTGTGGCCAAATGGGCTCATAATAGTGCTGTTGCTGACAGATATGACATAGATGTCAATAATATTTTTCTTGTCGGGCATAGTATGGGAGGACAGTCAGTTCTTAATGCTGCAAAGGATATATCTTTTATCAAAGGAGTTGCTGCACTTGCAGCTTATGATATTGGAGCGGCGTTCAGATACAACATGGAAAAAGATTTATTCCTTATGATTGAAACTGAAGGACAGTGTCTTAAAATGACATCAGCCAGTGAAGTGTACGAAAATGCGCTGTTGAATCAACATGAGCTAAGTGTGTTGAATAGAGCTGAGGAACTGGTTAAGAGAAATGTACTTCTGGTTGAAGCTACTTTTGATACAATAGCACCACCCGATAAGATGCTTAAGCCTCTGGCTGATAAACTTAAGGCAGATGGGGGAAATGTAAAATATGAATCGATAGGAAGCAACCATAGTTTTATAGGACAGCGAATGAAGCTGACAAATACAGTTGGTAAATGGATTGAGGAGAATTCAAGGTAACACCTGAATTCTCCTCAATTATATTTCATATCATTTTTTATTTTATCAATCTAGCTAATTGATAAGCGAATAAAAATGGGCCAGTAACTCCGTCCCCGTGGCTCATGGACCACTAACCCCGTCCCCATGGCTCATGCCGGAGGCATAGATTCGGGTGTGGCAGGTTCGACAATAATAGTATTTCTCCAGAAACCGGGTTTGATACGAGCTTTGACATATGCAATATTACCCGGTTCAATTGTTACCTGCAAATCC
This sequence comes from Lachnospiraceae bacterium, assembly GCA_024403415.1. Classification (GTDB taxonomy): domain Bacteria; phylum Bacillota; class Clostridia; order Lachnospirales; family Lachnospiraceae; genus JAILLW01. The sequence goes on along the minus strand of JAKSRY010000025.1, from coordinate 19,324 downwards.
TGACAATGACGTGTTGCGCCACATGTGACATGAATATTATGGAAGCCGGGAGTAACAGGAATGTAAACACTCTCTTTGTTTGCAAGATGCCCCATAGGCTCTCCATCTATGTATATGCCATATCCTACAGCAACGCCGATAGGGCTTCCCATTCTGTACATCTGAATAGCGCACTGACCGGTAGCTACAAGAGGTGCCTGACATTTGCAACAGGGACAGTCCTGATAAACATCCTGTACAGTGTTGCAATTATAACATTTAACACGAATTTTCATATAAATCTCCTTTTAAAAATGTGAACTAAACTTATATTAGTTTAGCACATGCAGGGCTATTTTTTAAGTGTTTATTTATTCTACTGAAGTTACTTCATAGCCTTCATTTGTTACGATTTCAGAAAGCTTATTGCTGTCAATGTCAGCAGAAAGCTTAACCACAGCAGTTCCGTCAGTATGGCTTACAATTGCCTCTGTTACCTCAGGAAGGCTTTCCAGCACCTTCTTAACTCGTGCCTCGCAGTGACCACACATCATACCGGTAATTGTCATTTTCTTTTCCATAGTTTCATTCTCCTTTAATTGAATAATATTATTTAAATCTAAATTGTTTACATTCTTTATCTTTCTATCATGATTTGCATTATGTATTTTGACAAGATTAAGTCTCAACGCATTGGTTACCACGCAAAAACTTGAAAGGCTCATGGCAGCAGCTCCAAACATAGGATTTAATTCAATGCCAAAGAGAGGATACCAGAGGCCTGCAGCAAGCGGAATGCCTATTATATTGTAAATAAATGCCCAAAACAGATTTTGTCTGATATTCCTTAATGTGCTTCTTCCGAGTCTTATTGCAGCTGCAACATCTGACAGCGTGGATTTGACAAGAACTATATCTGCGGCATCAATTGCAACATCGGTACCGGCACCGATTGCTATTCCGATATTGGCGCGGGTGAGTGCCGGAGCGTCATTTATTCCGTCTCCCACCATCGCAACATTGGCTCCGGGTTCGGACAATAGCTGAGTTATTACTGAATCCTTACCATCGGGAAGTACTTCGGCAATTACATGTTCAATACCGATACGAGAGGCAATTGCGTTTGCCGTATCTTTATTATCTCCTGTAAGCATGAGAACATTGATACCCATATTTTTGAACTGTTCAACAGCAGCTTTGCCTTCCGGCTTAAGAGTATCTGATACGGCAATAATACCGAGCAGCTTACTGTCAAATGCGAACAAAAGAGGTGTCTTTCCTTCTTTTGCGAGTCGCTGGATATCTTTTTCGATATCTACTGTAATAGTAATGTGTTTTTTGATATATCGAAGGTTACCACCGTATATATTTTTGTCCGCAATGCGTCCGCTTAATCCGTTACCGGGGTTAATCTTAAAATCAGATACGGCTTCGGGCTGGATATTATTTTGATTTAGGTAATCGATAACAGCCCTGGAAAGTGGATGCTCTGATTTTGATTCAAGTCCTCCGGCATATTTTAACAGCAGATCAGGATCTTCACTGATAATATCGGTGATGGCAGGAAATCCTGTGGTAATGGTTCCGGTCTTGTCAAGAACTACGGTATTTACTTTTGCAACTCCTTCAAGGGATGCGGCGGTCTTAAATAATAGACCATTTCTTGCACCGACTCCACTGCCGACCATTATTGCAACTGGGGTTGCAAGGCCAAGCGCACAGGGGCAGCTGATTACAAGAACAGCTATTGCCTTGGTGAGAGCAAAGCCGACATCGTTTTTGGTTATCAGCCATATGATAAAGGTCAGAAGAGATATTCCGATAACGGTTGGGACAAATATTCCGGATACCTTATCAGCGGTTTTTGCAATAGGTGCTTTGGTAGCAGAAGCATCGGATACCATTTTGATGATTTGAGAAAATGTTGTATCTGTACCTACTCTGGTTGCACGGCATTTCAAAAATCCGGATTTATTTATAGTCGCTGCACTTACCGAATCATCTATATCTTTATCAACGGGGATGCTTTCTCCCGACAGGGCTGATTCATCTACGGCGCTTATTCCTTCCAGTATTATTCCATCAACGGGGATGCTTTCTCCCGGACGGACAACAAATATATCTCCGATTCTGACATTCTGAATTGCAACTTCCTTTTCAACACCATCGACAAGAAGGTGAGCAGTCGAAGGAGCGAGCTTCATAAGTTCCTTTAGCGCATCCGTAGTCTTTCCTTTGGATCTTGCTTCAAGCATTTTTCCAATAGTTATCAAGGTCAAAATGGTTCCTGCAGACTCAAAATATAACTCATCCATATATTTCATTGTAAGCTCTGAATTACCATTCAGTACTGAGTCTGTCATAAGAAAAAGCATGCATACACTGTAAACAAATGCAGCACCTGAACCCAGAGCCACAAGCGTATCCATATTGGGGGCTCCTTTAAGCAGACTCTTAAAGCCGCTTATGAAGAATTTCTGGTTTATGATCATTATTATTGTAGTTAATAATAACTGTATGAGTCCCATGGCAACATGGTTATCTGAGATAAATGGTGGAAGAGGAAAGTTCCACATCATATGTCCCATGGAAAAATACATCAGAATTATCCAAAAAATAAGTGAAGAGATAAGCCTCTTTTTGATTTTGGGTGTTTCCCTGTCTGTGAGGTCATGGGAAGCAGTATTTATCTGTGAGCAGTTTGATGAACCGAGGGCCAAAACACCTGATGAATCAGCACCCAAAGATGCGGAAGAAGACTTTACGACAGCACCATAACCTGCCTTTTCAACAGCCAGAATTATATCTTTGTCATTTGCCATTCCATCCACTGCCATGGAATTGGTGAGAAGGCTTACCGAGCATTCTGTAACACCTTCGACTTTGGAAACGGCCTTTTCGACTCTGGCACTGCAGGCAGCGCAGCTCATACCTGTAATATCATAGTATTTCATATATTCTCCAATTCTCTTTTATTTCATAAGTTTTTGGAGGGTTTCTACCAGCTCTTCAAGCTTTTCGGTTTCACCCTCACGTATATCCTCTGCGACGCAGGTTCTTATATGATTTGAAAGAAGAACCTTATTAAAACTGTTAAGAGCGGAATTGACTGCAGAAACCTGTGTGATTATATCAACACAGTATCTGTCCTCATCCAGCATTTTTGATATTCCGCGGATCTGACCTTCAATTCGGGAAAGCCTGTTCTTAAGGTCCTTATATTCTTTTTCATCTCTGATTTTTTGTTTACAACAGCAGTCCATATATGATTTCCTTTTACATTTTTGTATATATTTGTGCGGAATAATTTGTAATACCCCTAGGGGGTATATGAAAATGATAGTTCACAAGGCTGATAATGTCAATATGCTGACAGGGGTATATTTTTACCATTGAAAATGTGATAGCATATCTGAAGAATGATTGCCTTGTGAATCGAAAGGAGCATATATGTTACTCAGTATTTCGTTAATCGTATTATGCGGAATGTTTTTAGGATATATTTGTAAAAAGATTAAACTCCCAAGCCTTGTGGGTATGATACTTACAGGTATTTTGCTTGGACCTTATGTTTTTAATCTGATTGATGATTCAATTTTGAATATTTCGGCAGACATCAGAAAGATTGCCTTGATTATAATACTTACCAGAGCCGGTTTGAGTCTTGATATATCAGGGCTTAAAAAGATAGGAAGACCGGCTGTGCTTATGTGCTTCCTGCCGGCAAGTTTTGAACTCCTGGGGATGCTTATTCTTGGTCCGTTATTGTTAAACCTGACACTGCTTGAAGCGGCTATTCTTGGATCAGTTCTGGCAGCAGTATCTCCGGCAGTCGTAGTTCCGAGAATGATTAAACTGATGGAGGAAGGATATGGAAACGGCAAAAGCATTCCACAGCTTATTCTGGCGGGAGCCTCTGTAGATGATGTTTTTGTTATTGTACTGTTTACAACCTTTACCGGTATTGCGCAGGGCGGATCGGCATCGGTGATGGAATTTGTCAATATACCGGTTTCAGTGGCGGCCGGCATAGCAATCGGATTAATAGTTGGTTGGATTCTCTCTAAGTATTTTAGTGTATTTCACATGCGCGATACAGTCAAAGTACTCATAATTCTGGCAGTATCCTTCCTGCTTGTAGTAATGGAGAGCATACTGCAGGATAAACTGAAAACACCGATAACCTTTTCAGCTTTGATTGCCATTATGTTTATCGGTATAGCACTTCGAAAACACTTAAGAGATGTGAGCGACAGGCTATCATCGAAATTCAATAAGCTATGGGTCGGAGCAGAAATATTTTTATTTGTATTAGTCGGAGCGACAGTAAACATCAGCTACCTTGGTGGTGTAGGGGTTAAAGCAATTGTGGTCATACTGGGAGCTGTGGTATTCCGGATGCTGGGTGTATTTGTTTGTCTTATTAAGACAGACTTAAATATGAAAGAGCGTGGTTTTACGATGATGGCTTATACTCCAAAAGCAACCGTTCAGGCGGCAATTGGAGGAATTCCGTTAAGCCTGGGACTTGCCTGCGGAGATATTACATTAACCGTGGCGGTGCTTGCAATAATTATTACGGCACCGGTCGGAGCCTTCGCAATTGATTTGAGTTATAAGAAACTGCTAAGAAAAGAGAAATGGGATGCCTGACTGACAGACATCCCATTTCCTTTTGGGAATATGATAAACGATTGTAGGTAGTTTATCAAATTATATAATTAGTGATGTTTTTCATAAACATATTGTAAGGGGCAATTACTTTACTCCCTTCATCTTATATATGAATCTGACATGTGTATCTTTGTCAGTTACATCACTTGTGTATGCATAGTAGTCTTTTGCAACTGCGGACAAAGATTTGAATCTCTCAAATACTACGGTTAAATCACCATCCTCTGAATTTGTGAGCTTATCAACGGTATTGTCATTTACAGAACCAAGACCATCAGCCAGGGCTCTTGCACCATCCTTAAGTGCAGCTGAACCATTGCTCAGTTCAGGAAGGGCATTGTTTATTTTCTTGGCGCCGCCGGTAGCCTGATCTACACCCGTTGTGTAAGCTATAAGTCCCTGATAGAAAGTATTGTAAGAATCTAACTGAGCCTTAAGTCCTGAAAGTGCAGCAGCAGTCTTTGCATCACCTTTTAATTTGAGTCCCTGAATAGCCATTGTAAGGATTTGGCTGTAATTATCTACTGTAAGTGCAGGAAGGCCTGCTCCTGACTGCGAGATTGTGTTATTTGCAGTATTAAGAAGTGTGTTGAATACCTGCTTGGCACCATCTCTTAAGCTTTGGCTGTTAGCAGAAAGTTTGTTAAGACCATTGCCCAATGCAGCCATTCCGTTAGAAAGCTCACCGATACCGGCATCCAATGCTTCAAGACCCTGTGCAAGTTCTGCAGAACCTGCAGATAACTGAACTATTCCATCCATAAGTCCTGAAAGGGCAGAGTCATCAGCAATATCATTTGCTGCAGAAAGAGAACTGAAAACAGTATTTGTTATTATTGAATAAGTGTTATCAATTTTGGCATTTGACACGTTAGCTTCAAGCTCGATGTAATCATAAAGATTTAATTTGTCGGGATTAATCTTTAAGTCTTCTGCAAGTGAGGGATATGCCATACCAACGAGAAGCGCATGGTTTCCGTCATCAACAATCTTGGCATTTGTTACCTTTACATCCTTAAAATCATCGTTGAGAATCATAACTGTTGTGACAGCAAAAGGAATGTGAACATTTTCTGTTTTTCCATCAAGTGTAGCTGTTGCAGATGTTGTGTTTTCATAATCAAATCTGATATTTATCTTTCCGCTCTTGCCGGCAAGTTCATTGGGAGAAATTTCCTTGTCATCAAGCTTATAGGTTACTTTGATTTTGACCGGAAGGCTATCCTTGTCTTCATATTGAGCGGCATTGCTCTTGTTTGTAGATACAAGCACCTTCTCAGCAGTTCCTTCGTTATCAGCAATTACATATACTGTCTGGGATGATTTGTCTTCCTTGAGAAGATTCTCAAGGATTCCGGTGTTTTCTTCTGCTTTTACATGAACCGGTACGGCTGTTCCGAGAAGAACAAGGCTCAATGCACCGGCAGCTATTCTATATAATGTCTTTTTCATAACTAACATACTCCTTTTTCTCTTTTTGATACTGATTTCATTCCGATTGTTGTGTGGATGACAAGCTTGTCACAAAGAAGCAACAGGCTTGGAAGCATAAGAATAACTAAAGCCATACTTATGATTGCACCTCGTGCCATTAACATACACATTGATCCGATGATATCGATGTCTGAGTAAATTGCTACACCGAAGGTGGCTGCAAACAGTCCGAAACCACTTACGATGATAGATGGTATTGAAGTGCTCAAGGCTGTCTTTACAGCAGATTTTTTATCCTTGCCGCCAATTCTTTCAGACTTATATCTTGTGGTCATCAGGATAGCATAATCGACGGTTGCACCAAGCTGAATCGTACTGATACAGATAGGAGTGATGAACGATAATGCAGTTCCTGTATAGTGCGGAATTCCAAGGTTAATGAAAATAGCAAGTTCAATTACGGCAATCAGTATGAATGGTAATGATATACTCTTTTCAACCAGCATGATGATTACAAAAATAGCAAGTATTGAAACAAGATTAACAACCTTGAAGTCGTGATCTGTAGTGTCAATCATATCCTTCGTGCAGGAAGCTTCACCAATTAGCATTCCGGTTGAATCGTATTTCTTTAAGATATCATTCAATTCTGTAAGCTGTTTACTCATTTCATCAGTAGCAGCTTTGTATTCTGAATTGATAAGAAGTAATTCCCATTTATCACTCACAAGCAATTCTGATAATGAATCAGGAAGAATCTCGCTTGGAACAACAGAGCCAAGGACACTTTCGATTCCGAGAACATATTTAACACCATCAACCTGTTCCATTTCTGAAATCATACTTCTGACATCTGTGTCAGGAATGTTGCTGTCAACAAGAACCATATGTGTTGAAGCTATATTGAATTCTTTGTTTAATTCAGTATTTGAAATGACATAGTCAATATCTTCCGGGAGGCATTGGCCAAGGTCATAATAAACTTCCTTGCTTGATTCATTGTATCCATAGAAGGCAGGACCAACGAGCACTGCAAATATGCAGATGAATACAGGGAAAATCTTTGTTATTTTGCCAGATAAACCATCGGCATTAGGTATAAGTGACTTGTGCTTAGTCTTCTGGAGAGGCTTATTCAATATAAGTATCATTGAAGGAAGAATGGTTACACATCCTATAACTCCAAGTAATACACCCTTTGCCATTACTATTCCAAGGTCATATCCAAGGGTGAATGACATGAAACAGAGAGCAATAAATCCGGCAACTGTTGTGATACTGCTTCCAAGAACCGAAGTAAATGTTTCTTTAATTGCGACAGCCATGGCATTTTCTTTGGTATCACATTTGGTAAGCTGTTCATTATAGCTGTGCCAAAGGAAGATTGAATAATCCATTGTTACTGCAAGCTGTAGTACTGCTGACAGAGCTTTGGTTATGTAGGAGATTTCTCCAAGGAAAATATTTGTACCCATGTTGTATACGATGGCAATACCGATACTTGCAAGGAATACAAAAGGTATCAGGTAACTGTCCAGTAAAAGCATCATTGCAAGACAGGCACAGATGATAGCGATTGCAACATATATTGGTTCTTCCTTTTCACAAAGATCCTTTAAGTCTGTTACCAGTGCCGACATTCCTGTTACAAAGCACTGCTTGCCACAGATTGATCGAATCTCACGGATTGCATCCATTGTTGCATCCTCGGAAGTTGATGTATCGAAGAAGACTGCCATCAGTGTTGCGTTATCACTGTTGAAGGCTTCATATACCTCATCCGGAAGCATTTCCTTTGGAACCGAAAGATCCATAATGCTTGTGTACCAGAGAGCAGTATCAACATGCTCTACAGTTTCTATTTTTTCTCGAAGCTCGGCTACGTCTTCATCCTTCATATTCTCGATTACTATGAATGAGAAGGCTCCTTTTCCGAACTCGTCCATTAACTCATTCTGACCGATAACCGTATCCATGTCTGATGGAAGGTAATTCAGCATATCATAGTTAATGTCTGTTTTCAGGTATCCCAGCAGGGCCGGGATCATGAGAAGGATCGAGATTATTAATATGAGTTTTCGACCCTTAACAATTCCATTAGCGAATTTCATAACATATTCCCTCACTTTCTTCCGCTTGTTCTTTTTGAATTATAGGGAGTTTGTTGGAAATAAAAATGGGCAAAAATATAGCACGTGCCTAAAAAATAGACATATGCCATAATTTGACTAGGATTTATTCTGATTACCCAAAGGCTGATTACGTAATTGTATTATGAATTAGCACAATTCTTAATCATATCTTCCAGTGCCCCCTTCTTGAGTTCACATATACGGTGAATCATGGGGCGAATATCATCTTCAATGCCACGTTCAAGCGAGGAGATAACTACACCGAAACACAGACATTTGTAATATTCAATGATTACATAGCGATCGCTGTCATTTATGTTATAAGAAGAGATAGCCATATCATAATATCTGGTAAGTATTTTTTCACAGGTAACCCAAAGGTGATGTTCGAATATGGCTCTTTCAGTGGAATGATATATATGGTACATGACCCTTCTTCTTTTTAGTGCGAAGGAAACGGCTATATCAAGACATTGTTCCAGGGATTCAATTTCCGGTGCAGATTCGATGATACTTTCCGCATCCTCACAAACCAGGGTCTCAATCAACTCAGGAATATCCTGAAAATGATAGTAAAAAGTGTTTCGATTAACCTGGCAGTGTGCGGTAATATCCTTAACCGTAATTTTGTTAAGAGGTTTTTCCTCGATGAGTTCAAGAAAGCTTTCTATTAGTGCTTTTTTAGTGAAGTTCGCCATAGTGAGTTGTCCTTGTATATTTTGTTTTATTATGTGCAATTACATTGATTAGGTGCTTTTGAACATTAAATAGTTACTTTTATACTTAATATTATCACATATGCTGCTTTTTATAACAGATATCGTTGACTGCAGGGGTGAAAATATGAAACAGCAGGTTAAATAATTCTTTAATTAACGCATTAAAAGTGTGTTAATCGGTTAAAGCAATGGTAGAATGATATATGAGACGTTGGTTGGCAACAGAATGGAGATTAGTATGAAGACTGTTTATAAACAATATGATTTTGAAGGAATGTCGGTTATATACCTTAAAGATGATGAAAAGGATGTTTTGGGAATGACGCTTCTTCCGACAAAAAGCGTTAAAGATATTAATCTTTCGGGTATTTGGAATATTGAACCTCTCGTTCAGTATAAGCTTGTCGGAGACGCATATGGTGATGGATTTTCACATGGTCATACTATGAAAAATGCATCTTCCATTGGACATCTTAAGTTCCTTGAACAGAAAGTTATTAATAATGGTAAAAAAATAGACATCATTACAAAACTTGAAGACAGAGGACTTATTTTTGATCATATAGTTGAACATACCCAAGGTTTTCCGGGCTTTATAATACATACAGATGTGACTTCCGAGGCTCCTGAAAACAAGACTTTTGAGATGCTTTCTTCATATAATATTACTGGCTTTTCATGTGTGGGAGACGGATGCAGAATGGAGAATTTTATCCTTCACAGAATGACAAGTAAGTGGAGCATGGAGGGTAAACTCGTTTCAGAAAGATTTTCAGATCTTAATCTTGAGCCTGCATGGATAAGAATCGGTGCGAATTCAGTGAGGTTTGGACAGGTTGGATCAATGCCTGTCAGAAGATATTTCCCATGGATGATAGCAGAAGATGAGAAATATGGATATGGAATTGGAATAATGCTTGCAAACCCTTCATCCTGGCAGATGGAGGTATATGATAAGGACGACAGGATATCTTTGTCAGGAGGAATAGCAGACAGAGAATTTGGCCACTGGACTAAAAATATAGCAAAAGGAGAGGTTATTGAAACACCGAGTGCCATAGTAGTTGTTGCTAAAGAAGATGTCGATGGAATCAGTTACCTTCTTACAAAGTCGGAGGAACAGCTTCTTAGTGAAGTGACAGAAAGCGAAAAGGAACTTCCGATAATATTTAATGAATACTGTACAAGCTGGGGAAATCCTACAGAAGAGAGTCTGCTTAAACTGTCTTCGAAACTTAAAGGTCATGGCATTAAGTATTGTGTAATGGATGCGGGATGGCATGTTAAGGATGGAAATGACTGGAGTGATATAGGTGACTGGATCACCAATGAGAAGAAGTTCCCGCATGGATTAAAATATGTGGCGGACAGGATTAAAGAAGATGGAATGATTCCGGGGATATGGTTTGAGATGGAAATTGTCGGAAAAGATTCCGATATGTTTAAGAATACAGACTGTCTGCTTAAAAGAGATGGATTGCCGATAACGACCTGTTTCAGACGATTTCTCGATATGAGAAATCCGGAAGTTATCAGGTTCCTGGATGAGAGAGTTATAGGAAACCTTAAGGAGAATGGTTTTGGATATCTGAAAGTTGATTATAACGATAATATCGGTATTGGATGCGAAGGTGCAGAATCTCTTGGAGAGGGCCTTAGATTAAATATGAAGGCATCACAGAATTTCTTCAGAAGGATAAGGGAAGAGGTGCCGGGAATAGTTATTGAGAACTGCTCATCGGGAGGTCACAGACTTGAACCGTCAATGATGGCGCTTGCGGATATGGCCTCGTTTTCAGATGCGCATGAATATGTCACCATACCGATTATTGCAGCAAATGTGACAAGAGCAATTCTTCCAAGACAGAGTCAGATATGGGCTGTTCTCCGCGCAAAAGATTCAGAACAGAGACTGATGTATTCTCTGGCGGCAACATTCCTTGGAAGGATGTGTTTGTCCGGAGATATTTATGACATAAGTGACAGGCACTGGGAGCTTGTTGACAATGCTATATCTTTGTACAAAAATTCAACAGAAGTGATACGAAAGGGAAGAAATTATATAACAAGAGACCTTGGCCAAAGTATGGAGCACCCAACAGGATGGCAGGCTGTATGCAGGGTGGCAGATTCCGGAACACAGATGCTGATAGTAGTGCATACTTTTGAAAATGCTCCCGAAGATATAGTATTCCCGGTTCCTAAGGGTGTGGATATGTCCCGATTAACAATAAAGGAACAGCTTGTCAGAGATGGAATAGATATTAAAATTGAATCATCTGAGGTTATTATTTCAGGACTTAAAGATTTCGACGGAATGGTTATTGCTGTGAAGGAGTAATTTGCAGGTGAATTGACAGTTCTGAAACAAGGAATTATACAGGATATTAATGTATTGAAATAATGAACATGTTATGGAAAATATAGGAGCCTGTTGTTCACAAATACGGTGAAAATAATGTATAATAGGTTTGTTGAGACTATATGGAATAAGAAACAAAAGCGTAATAGTAAATATAGCGAATAAACTTAAAATTATAATATTTGGAGGTATAAAATGAGAAAATTTGAAGGCTTTCAGAAGGGTGTAAATCTTGGCGGATGGATATCGCAGTTTGCAGAATACGATCTTGAGCATTTTGCAACTTTTATTACAGAGAAGGATATTGAATATATCGCGTCACTTGGATTTGACCATGTAAGAGTTCCTGTAGATTATATTGTATTGGAGGACGAAGAAGGAAATCCTATAGAAACAGGCTATCAGTATCTTAAGAACTGTTGTGAGTGGTGTAAGAAGCATGGTCTTCATATGCTGGTTGATTTGCATGAATGCTATGGTTATTCTTTTGATCCGTTAAAGGATATGGACAGACGTAAGTTCTTCTATGATGATGAGCTTCAGGCAAGATTTTTCAAGTTGTGGGAAAGAATTGCAACTGCCTTTAAGGATGATCAGGACGTGATTGCTTTTGAACCATTAAATGAAGTTGTACTTCAGGAAGTTGCTGATGCATGGAACGGAATTGTTAAGAAATATATTCAGCTTATTCGTTCCATTTGTCCTAATTCATATATTGTTATCGGTGGTGTAATGTACAATCACGTATCAAACGTTAAGCTTCTTGATCCACCTGTAGATGACAAGATTGTATATAATTTCCACTGCTATGAGCCATTCTTGTTCACTCATCAGGGAGCTTACTGGGTAGATTATATGCCATCAGACTTCAGAATCAAATATCCGTTGCCTATCGAGGATTATCGCAGAATCAGTAAGGAAGCAATTGATGTATCGAATGGAGTAATCTTCCTTGATGAAGTTAAGGAGTTGGGACCTGAGTTCTTTGAAATTATCTTCAAGGATGCGGTTGATGCAGCTGAGAAGTTTGATGCTCCTTTGTACTGTGGTGAATATGGAGCAATCGATCTTTCGGATAATCCATCAAAGATTAACTGGTTAAGAGATATTCATACAGCCTTTGACAATCATGGAATTGGCCGTGCTCTCTGGAATTATAAGGAAAAAGATTTTGGTTTCGTAGATGACAGCTTTGCTGAAATCAAAGATCAGTTTATTGAAATATTATAATTTGATTTATTTATGATTATTGCAGTTAATGACAATTTTGATATTGAACAGACAGCATATTCAGGGCAGTGTTTTCGGGCGAAAGCACTGCCTGGTTCTTATGTGCAGTTTGTTACCGGAAACCATTTGATATGTCTTAAGGATATCTCGGCAGAAGCTGGTGATGTTGAAGCTGATGTAGCTTATTTCATGGGTGAGACAGGTGGATGCAGGGCTGATTGTGCAAATAGCGTGGAGAAATATGAAACTAATAAGAATAACGCGGATAAATACAGGGGAAGCGCGTCAGAGAGTAAGGCTGAATGTTTAGTGGAAAGGCCCTCCATACGATATTTCGAAGTTACCTGCACACTAAAAGAATGGAAAGAAGTATGGGAACACTATTTTGATTTGGGCTACAAATATAAAGATGTTTTGAAGAGCATACCTGAAGACGATGTATATGCCCTGAATTCATATAACTTCAGTTCCGGAATCAGAATCCTGAACCAGGACAGGTTTGAAACTCTGATAAGCTTTATTATTTCTCAGAGAAAAAGTATTCCGGCGATATCTTCCGCAGTAGAAAAAATTTCCCGAAAATATGGAACCAAAATAGGAAGCAATACTGACGGAGAAATCCTATATTCTTTTCCAACACCCGATCAGCTGATGAGAGCAACGAAGGAAGAACTCGCTGACTGTGGTCTTGGCTACAGAGTAGATTATGTGCTGGATGCTGTAAAAAAAGTTATTACAGGAGAACTGGATCTTGCGATGATGACACAGCTGTCGGATGAAGAGTTGTTTGAAAAACTTAAGACAGTAAACGGAGTCGGAGATAAGGTCTCAAATTGTGTTTCACTTTTTGGCTATCACAGAATAGGCCGCGCACCGGTAGATACCTGGATAGCTAAGGTTATTAATGAAGAGTATAATGGAATTAATCCGTTTGACAGATACGGAGAAGTTGCGGGAATCGTGCAGCAGTATATATTTTTCTACGCAAGGCAGAAATAGTTCGTAGGAAATGAAGTGTGAAAAAGAATTTACAGAGGACATAAGGTGAACAGAAAACGTATTTTTAACATTATTCAAATAGGAAATAAGGATGATTTTTGGAGTAAATCCTTTGATTACATTATAGTATTTGTAATCCTGTTGAATCTGCTGGTGACATTACTGTCAACATTTGATGCTATGAAAAAATATAGCGGTCTGTTCTCAGTCATAGAACTTGTTACAATTATATTCTTCACAGTGGAATATATTCTGAGATTGTGGACTGCAGACTATCTTTATCCGAACCTTTCGAGACCTGCGGCAGTATTCAGGTTCATGTTCTCTGTTCTTGGCCTGATTGATCTTTTGACATTTGTGCCATATTATCTTCCGATTATATTCCCGGCAGGAATCGTGGCGTTTAGGATATTCAGGGTTATAAGAATATTCCGACTGTTCAGAATCAATGCCCAATATGACGCTTTTAATGTAATTATTGATATTATCAGTGAAAAGAAAAGACAGATTCTTTCGTCAATGGTGCTTATTTTCATCTTTCTTGTGGCGGCATCGCTTTGCATGTATGACCTTGAACATGAGGCACAGCCTGAACTTTTTGACAATGCTTTTTCCGGAATGTGGTGGGCAGTGTCGGCTCTGTTAACGGTTGGATATGGAGATATTTATCCGATAACTACGATAGGAAGAATACTGGCAATACTGATTGCTTTCCTTGGAGTTGGCATGGTTGCCATCCCTACCGGTATTATAAGTGCCGGATTTGTTGAGCATTATACGAAGATGAAATCTTACAAGGGACTTGCCCATGAACTTCAGTTCATAATGGCAGACCTTGATTTGAAGCATCCCTGGTGCAATAAGGCAGTCAGAGATATTACATTCCCACCTGAAACCACTCTTGTAATGATAGCGCGAAATGATGAAATTGTACTTCCGACCGGAGATACAATTCTTGAGGATAAAGATAAACTTGTTCTTGGCGGGGAAGATTATAAAGACAAAATCGGAATAGAAATTGACGAAATTGCCATAGATAATGAAAATCCATGGATTGGTAAGCGAGTCAAAGATATAGAGTTTAATAAGAATGAAATGCTGCTTTTTATACATCGCGGTGACAAAAATTTGGTGCCTAATAGCAGCACCATAATACGTGAAGGCGATGGAGTGCTGCTGCTTGTTCAGGACGAAAACAGCGCAGCCGAAGTGAAGAAAATCAGACATTGAGGAATGAATTAGTTGAAACTTTTGTTGTACAGCTGGGGCTCCAACAATGACGGAGTTCTTAAAAAGAATTTAATAGTTCTTGGACATGAGATTACTGATTTTAAGCAGAAATGCACCCATTACACAAGAGACATGGAACTGGCTTCCAATATGATACTTAAAATTCGCGAATGCGGTGCAGAAGGTGTAATCTCATTTAATTACATACCTATTGTTTCGATGGTATGTGAGACTCTTAAGATCCCGTATTATTCGTGGGTTTATGACTGCCCACACTTTACTCTTTATTCCGGAAGTATCAATTCACCTGTAAATCATGTAGGTATTTTTGATGCCAAGATGGTGGATAATCTTAAAAAATATGGTGTGAATTCTGCATTTTATCTGCCACTTGCCGTTGATACCGATTTGTTTGACGGAAGAATAAAGCAGGCGACTGCGATAGAGAGACAAAGATATAGTGCCGATGTATCTTTTGTCGGTTCTTTGTATTCTGACGTACATGATTATTACAACAGCATTTTTGATTCCAAAACACAGGAAAAAGTCGATTCAATGATATTGAAACAGGCCTTTGAATATGAAAAGGATTATATAGAAGAAGCTATAAAAACAGGTGAACTGTTAATTAATCAGGCTCTTGATAAAATGGCTGAGCTTGGCCTGGGACTTGGAGAAGAATATTTTGCCGATCCAATTGACATACTGATTCCTTCAGTTTTTGATAAGCATATTACCGTGGAGGAAAGATATTCACTGATGAAGAAGCTTGCAGAAAGTTCTGATCAGTTTGATTTTAAGCTTTATACGGGTTCGGATACAGATATTAAAAACTATGGAAGAGTAGATTACTATAATGAAATGCCGTTTGTTTTTGCAAACAGTAAAATTAATCTGAATGTTTCTTTACGAAGCATAAAAGGCGGGATTCCATTAAGAGTTCTTGATATCATGGCCTGCGGAGGCTTTGTGATGACTACTCCGAATGAGGAGATTGTAAATCTTTTTGAGGATGGAAAAGAAATAGTTATATTTAACGGAGTTGAAGATTGCTTTTCAAAAATAAAATATTATCTTGAAAATGAAGATGAGAGGCTAAAGATAGCAGATAACGGATTGAAGGCAGTTAAGGAAAGATTTACATACAAGAATATGATAAATAAACTGTTATTTGATTAATGAATATATTTCTTTTTCCAAGATGAAAAAGTATGGATATATAATATATTTTTGCCGGACAGAGAGGGTATGAACGTAAAGGAAGTGCTTTTTATTCAAATATTTAGAAAATGTAGCGAAAATATTACTTTTTCTCTAAAGAATATCTAAAATAAGTCGATATATGTAGTGAAACCAAGCTTAGTCTATGTGTATAATGCGCAAATACACAAAGCAAAAGCATAATTTATATTATTCTAGTCACATGGAGGTGGAATTATGGCTGGTATAGAACCTATTAGCAGTGCAATGACATTTCAGGCACAGAATACACAGAGTGCCCGTCCTACAACTAAACCTGAATCAGTAGACATGGAGGTCGCTTCTCAGGAAACTTCGGTAGAATTTGATCCAACTACAGCTAAAATAGTAGAGACAAATGAGGCTGATACCAAAGGTCAGAGCCAGGGTGGCGATGACAAATCAATGTATGACACCCAGAGGGAAATGAGTCAGGAACAGCTCAAGAAGGCTGTTGAAAATATCAACAAGAATATGAGTAATTCAGAAGCTGTTTTCGGATTTCATGATGAAACCAACAGAGTTACCATTAAGATTGTTGATAAAGATACCAAGAAAGTTATCAAGGAGCTTCCTCCAGAGAAGACACTTGACATGATTGCCAAGGCATGGGAACTTGCAGGTCTTCTGGTAGACGAAAAGCGATAGGAGGTTTTTATGGCAAGCAGCAGAACACGTGTAACCGGTATGAATTCCGGTCTCGATACAGAAAGTATCATTAGTCAGCTTGTTGAGGCAAGAAAGACTAAAGTTGATAAAGTTAAGAAAGATCAGATGAAGCTTGAGTACAAGCAGAATGCATGGAAGGATCTTAATAAGAAGCTTAAGAGTCTCCAGAGCACTATCAGCAATATGCAGTATGAGAGCTCATATTCAAAGAGAAAGACAACTGTTTCTAATCCTAATGTGGCAACTGTTGTAACATCGGGAAATGCGATGGTTGCAACACAGCAGCTTAAAGTAACTAAGCTTGCTTCGTCCGCATATCTTACAGGAAACAAGGTTGAGTATGCTGATACTGCAAGAGCAGGAGAGAAGATGACTTCCGGAACATTGCTCTCAGAAATTGGTGTGTCAGAGGGCGAGTCACTTACAATAGAAGTTGGAGGTAAAAGCAGTACCATCGAGGTTACCGAAGGAATGACCCTTGGAGATCTTGCTTCGAAGGTTGGAACCTCTACAGGACTTGCATGCAACTTCGACTCTGCAACACAGAGATTCTTTATTGGATCAAAGGAATCCGGAGAAGCCGGTAACTTTACTATTTCAGGAAGTGCGGCAGACAAGCTTGGCCTTGATGTTGATCCTGATTCAAAGCAGTGGATTAAGGGCTCAAATGGTAAGATAGAACTTAATGGAGTAGAATTTGAATCAAATACAAATACCTTTGAGGTTAATGGACTTACAATAACTGCGAATGCTTTGACGGATGACCAGGGTGTTACCCTGACAACAACCAAAGACACTTCTGCCATGTATGACATGATTAAGAAGTTCGTTAAACAGTATACAGAACTTATCAATGAGATGGATAAGATGTATAATGCCGAGACCAAAACAAAGTATGAACCACTTACCGACGAAGAAAAATATGCGATGTCAGATAAGGAAGCAGAGAAGTGGGAAGAAAAGATTAAGGAACAAATCCTTGCGAAGGATTCCGGAGTCAGCACAATAACCAACTCTTTGAGTGAAATCTTCAATCAGGGCTTTAAGGTTGGAGATAAGACGATGTATCTTTTTGATTTTGGTGTTGAGACAGCAGGATATTTTAATTCTGCCGATAACGAGAAACATGCTCTTCATATTAAAGGAGATGAAGATGATGAAATGTTCTCAGGTGAGACCAATACACTTAAGTATATGATAGAGTCTGACTCTGACGCAGTAACATCTTTCTTCTCTCAACTCAATAATGAGTTATATAAGAAGATGAATGAGATGAGCAAGAGAATCGAAGGCTACAGATCATTCGGTAACTTCTTTGATGATGTAAAGATGAAATCTGATTATACAGATTTTAATTCAAAGATAAGTGACATGGAAAAGAAACTTCAGGACTATGAAGATAAGTGGTATGACAAGTTCGCTGCAATGGAAAAGGCAATGTCCAAGATGCAGTCAAATACCAATGCAATTACTTCTATGTTAGGATAATTCGGAGGATATAGTTTATGGCATTACCCAATGCGTATCAACAGTATAAGAATTCAAGAGTTTTGACAGCATCACCTGCGGAGCTTACCTTAATGCTTTATGATGGTGCAATCAAATTCTGTAATATCGCAAAAGATGGATGTGATGAAAAGGACGTTCAGAAGGCTCATTATAATATAACAAGAGCTGAAAAGATTATTGACCATTTAAGAATTACTCTTGATACTAGATATCCGGTATCTCAGGATTTTGAAAGGATTTATACGTATCTTAGCAGAAGACTTACTGAAGCAAATCTTGCAAAGGATGCTGAAATTCTGGAAGAGGTTATTACACATCTCCGTTCTGTAAGAGATACCTGGAAAGAAGTAATGCGACTTAATGCGCAGAAGGGGTCAGCTATATGAGCCGTGAATATGTAGTAGCGCTTAAGGAGAGTCTTGATAAAAAACTTAAGGTGCTTGAAGAAATATACAGAATCTCAAAACTTCAGACAGATGTTATCAATGCACAGCAGATGGACTACGAAGCCTTTGACAGGCTGGTGGATGACAAAGATATATGTCTTGAAAAACTCGAAAAGCTGGATGAAGGATTTGAACTTGTATATACGAGAGTTTCGGATGAACTTAAGACCAATAAAAGTGCGTACTCTGATTTGATTCTTGCTATGCAGGAAACAATAACGAAAATTACTGACAAGAGTACCGCTATAAGTGCTCTTGAAGAACGTAACAGGCAAGGGTTGTCCAATGTATTTAATAAAGAGAGAAAAGAGCTTTCAGATGGCAAAAGATCTGTCAATGTTGCAATGAATTATTATAAGAATATGACAGGGCTTAGCGTAGAAAGTTCACAGTACATGGATTGGAAGAAATAGAAAATATTTTATATTTCTCTCTTTAAATGTTATATTTAGGTATAAAGTATCAGATTTTAAATCCGATACATATAATACAAGGAGCAATAGCTCCGGTAACAGTAATCGTTCTTGTGGATGCGTACGATTCGTAAGGAGATTACAAAACAGGTTAACGAGCCGCAAGGATGCGGCGGGATTTTCAAGGAGGAAAATAATATGGTAGTACAGCACAATTTAACCGCAATGAACTCAAACAGAATGTTGAACCTTACAGTTCAGACTCAGTCAAAGTCTACTGAGAAGCTTT
>JAKSRY010000024.1 GCA_024403415.1 Lachnospiraceae bacterium | reverse complement strand
TTATTCGCTTGTCCAAAGATATTCTGCATTCGCTTTTTCACATATTGGGCTTAATGTTTACAGATATTCTTCAAGCACCTTGGCTACATGCTCACCTACGAATTCAAAGCCTTCATCAGTAAAATGAATAGTATCTTCTCCTACAATTCCCGGTACCTTATCTTTAACCAGCTCAAAAAGATCATTCACCGGAATGTCATGCTTCTTTGCAACCTTTTTAATGATATTGTTATATTCAATAATTCCTGTTCTGTCAGGATTGGCTGTTGGCATTGTTGTTGCCATTATTACTTTGGCATTGGGGAAAAGCTTGTTAAATACAGCAATAGTTCTTTCAACAGCCGACTCATATTCGTCCGGAAGTGAAAAGGGCCTTCCAAGATTATAATCATCTCCAAGATCCCACAGTCCACAGTTCCAGTGGATAATATCCGGAGTTGGCAGTCCGGGGATCCAGAATCTTAATGAATTTAGTGTATAGCCTGCCCATCTTCCGTTCTCCTCAGGGCCGCTGACTTCAGCCTTCCCTTCAAGATGTTTTCGAACCTTGGGCTCGTATCCCATTCTTAATGAATCTCCTAACAAAAGAATCTGTTTCATCCCTTCTCCTCTCAAATATCAACAACCAGATATCAAACTCTATATCATACTATGCATTTACCAACTGCCTTACAGAATCTATCAGTTCCCTGACCTCTTCCTCAGTTGTTGCCCATGATGTAACAAACCTTACAGGAATCATGCCGTCTCTTTCAGGTGCCCATCTATGGAACATAAACTTCTTCTCTAATTCTTCAACAGTCTTAACCGGAAGAATCGGGAAAATCTGATTTGTTGGTGAATCACTGAAAAAGCTGATTCCCATTGTTTCAAGTTCCTCGCGCAATATTTTTGCCATGGCGTTCTCATGCGCCGCCATCTCAAAGAATATACTGTTTCCGCCACCTTCAAGAAGTGCCTCGAACTGTACACCAAGGAGGCGTCCCTTAGCAAGCATTCCGCAATTCTGCTTAATCATATATCTAAAATGATCATCAAGTTCCGGATTAATCAAAACAAGTGCTTCTCCAAACAGAGCACCATTCTTGGTTCCACCTATATAGAAGGCATCACAGTTTGCTGCAAGCTCCTGAAGTGAAAGATCATTTTTTTCGGATGTCAAAGCAGTTCCAAGTCTTGCGCCATCAACATAAAGATATAAATTCTTTTCCTTACATTTATTATATAGGGCTACAAGCTCAGCCTCCGAATAAATAGAACCACACTCCGTTGGCTGAGAAATATATACCATTCGTGGCATTGCAGTATGCTCATCTTCATATTCATCCAAGGCTTCATCAATCATATATGGCTGCATCTTGCCATTGATGCCATCGACCGTAAGAACCCTGTGTCCATTAGCTTCTACGCCGCCGGTCTCATGCGAATAGATATGTCCGGTTCTGCAGGAAATGACTGATTCATATGGTCTGAGAGCTGATGAAATAAGTGTGATATTACATGGGGTTCCACCCACCATCATATGCACTGCACAATTCTCATTGCCAATCATTTTCTTAATCATATTAGCTGCATTAATGCAATGTTCATCAAGTCCATACCCTGTTGTATGCTCCATATTTGTCTTCATTAATGCTTCCATAACCTTAGGATGAGCACCAATTGAATAATCCGACTGGAAGTAAATCATCTTTCCATTCTCCTCATCTTTGTTTTTATAAATATTTTCATTTTCTGATTTTTCTTTTGCTTTAGGAAAGAGTCTCGTTTTTGCATCAAGAATCTCTTCCAGTGTGAATCTTAGCGGAACGGCATTGCCAATATTAAAAGCCTTATTCATCTTATCAAACTGAACGTTTTCAACCAGTGACTTAATAAGATATGTTACAACACCATGTGTAACTATCAAAATATCCTCGTTCGTTTCAGCTAGTATTTTATCGATTGCCTTAAAAGCTCTCTCTGCCACATCCTGATAGGACTCTCCCCCGGGAATTCTCGTATATCTTATATTATTGCACCAGATTTGATACTCTTCCGGATAAAGTTCCTTTACTTCTCCCCATCTGCTGCCTTCCCATACTCCAAGGCACATCTCCTCAAGTCCGTCAATTGTTGCATATGGTATTCCGGTTATTTCGGAAATCTCTTTCGCAGTTCTTGAGGCGCGCACTTTTGTACTTGAATATATCTTCTTAATACTCGTGCCATCCTTTTTTAACCTGAGGGCCAAATCTCGCGCCTGCTGAATCCCTTTCAAATTAAGTTTGACATCGGTGCTTCCCTGAATTTTTTTGTCGATATTCCAGTCTGTCTCACCATGACGCATTACATATATATTCATTTGCTTTTAGCTTCCTCTTCTTTTCCCTTGCCATCCTTGTCCTTGGCACTTTTTTCTTTGGATGCTTTGGTGTTGTCTGACTTTTTCGTGTTGTCTGAATTACCAGCTTCATCTTCCTGTTCACCTTCCATGGTCTTTCCATCAAGAAGAAGCAGTTTTTCTGCAAGAAGTCTTGAAAATCCACTTACAATCGCCGAGGTTGAAATCAATTCCTCCGTACTGCTTGTGGACATATAATTTTTAACCTCACCGCCCATAATACCTGAAGCAATCAGTTTTACCTGACCTATAAAATATCTGGCGGCTCCTCTATGCCTGCAAACATATGACTTATACAATTTCTTAAATTCTTCCTCTGAAAGATCACATGGAAGCATTGTCTGAAAAGTCGGAATGCTGAGACACTGTTTAAGCGTGCATATAATAATTAAGTATCCGATATGAATTCTGTAGTACTTTTTCTTTTCTGGTTCCGGCATGATTTTTTTGCGGACGTAATTGTTAATCGTAGATGCCGTTATGAACTGTTCATCTTTGAGTTCGGGTGGCAAATAATCAAGATAACTCTTCAAAAGAGCAATTACCTGCTCCATATATAATCCAAAATCCGGAATTTCATCCCATTCCGGAAGTCTGTATTTTCTAAGATATTTTTCCCATTGCACAAGCTTATTGGCAATTAATTCATTATCATAACCCATATAATCAGCTCCTTAAAAATGGTCTATTTCCGAGTTTATTACTTCTATCATAAAATTATAGCAAATATGATATTGACGTCAACATAAAGATAACGTTTGCGTGTTGACATAGTTCTTGCATGGTGCTAATCTAATCTCGTAGACTAGATGATGTCATTTAATCATATGCATCTCATCGTTAGCATATCGTTATGATAGTGGCACATATTTACGAAAACAAGACAAGCGGTTGTCTAAAATCGGAAAAGCAGGAGCTTAGACAACCTTCCAGGAGTGGCAGTTGTCATTCATATCAACAATTTTGAAAAGTACAAACTTATTAACAGGAGGTCATAATTATGAATAAAATCGAAATATTCGGAGACTCAGTAATGGGCGGTGTTATCTGCGATAGTAACTGGAGATTAAAATTTAGAAATGACAGTAAATATTCATACCTTAAGGAATTGGGCTATGATATCAGAAATAACGCAAAAATCGGGGCAACCATAAAGAAAGGGCTGCAGATTATTGCTAAGAGAAAAAATGAACTTAATGCTTCAACAACAGCCATTCTTGAGTTTGGCGGAAATGATTGCAGTTACAATTGGAAGGATATGTTTAACAGTGAAGATACACTAAAAGAGCCTTATGTATCCATATCTGAATATTCGACACTCATCTCTGATGCTATTGATTCCATTCAGGCTACAGGTGCCAAAGTTGCTGTATGCAATCTCGTCCCTATAGACAGTGAACGGTATTTTGACTGGATATGTACTCAGGGACCAAAGGATACCATACTCGAATGGCTCGGAGACAAACAGATGATTTATCACTGGCACGAAATATATAATCATGAACTTGAAAGAATTGCTTCTGAAAAGGGCTGCGATCTTATAAATATTAGAAGGAACTTTCTTTTAAGACACGACTACAAGCAGCTTATGAGTCAGGATGGAATTCATCCTACAGAAGAAGGCTATAAGATAATTGACAGAGAATTCAATGAATATTTCAGATTCCAAACAGCTTAATCGGTTTTTTAAAAACCTGTCATATTGACTTATGGGGCAAGTTTGAATTATACTTATTTTAATGCTTTAGAAAGGAAAATTTAATCCATTCTTTTGGATTAATCAAATATAAAAGAATGATTAGAATCTTTACTGACAGCGCATCTGATTTACCAAAATGTACGCTCGAAAAATATGGTATTACCGTTCTTCCACTCTTCATCTGTTTAGGTGATGACTCATATAAGGATGGTATCGAAATAACTCCAAGAGAAATATACAGATGGGCAAGCGAGAACAAGACAACTCCCAAAACAGCAGCAATTTCACTAGATGAAACCATCAATGCCATGCAGAAAGTCATTGATGATGGTGATGAAATGATTATCTTTTCTCTGCCTGCATCAATGTCCTCAACCAACAATGTTATGCATCTTGCAGCCGAAGAGATTGAGGGCGAAGACAAAATTTCGATTATTGATTCAGAAAACCTTTCTGCAGGTATAGGCCTGCTTGCCATTGAGGCCTCTGTTATGGCAAAAAATGGTATGACTCGCAAAGAAATCGTTAAGAAAATAAATGAGATGCTTCCGAAGATAAGAACCACAGCTGTCGCTGATACTCTTCTATATCTTCACCGAGGTGGACGCTGCAGTTCGATTGCAACTCTTGCCGGTGGAATTCTTAAAATCCATCCTAAGTTAGAGGTCGTTGACTCCGTTCTCGGCCCAACAAAGAAATATAGAGGTTCAATGCCCGCCGTGGTAAATAACTACCTTAATGACTTAAAAGAAAATCTGTTAAATGCGGATCCTTCACGAATAGTTATTGCTCATTCCGGAACAACAGCAGAAATTCTTACAACTATGGAAGAATATGTAAGGGGACTAAACTATTTTAAGGAAATCATCTTAACCCGTGTAGGCGGTATCATTTCTTCACACTTAGGACCTGGTACAGTAGGAATTTTCTACAAGGAAAAATAAAACGAAACAACTATAAATGCACATAAATAAGGACGCCCGTCAGGCGTCCTTTTCAAATGCTTCTATATCTTTATATCCATACAATTTTGCAGTATTTTCAATAGTCAGATAAGCTATATTTTCACCATTTACAGCCTTAGTCACAACAAACTGCCCATAAAGCTGAAGCATCTTATCCGAATATGTACTTATCTCTCCTCTCAAATATGTTTCGTAAGAGGTATTAAACATATTGTCTTCACTTGTATGAAGATCTCTTGCATTGCCGGCAACCTTCGGATGTTCTGTTGCAAAATCCTCAACCATTTGCATCTGTATTTTGACTATCTGCTCAATCACAGCCTTCTTCTCATCCGACAGAACCGGAAAATATGCTTTTATTTCCTCATATCTGTCCGGAGCAGTGCTTTCCATCATTCTTCCATACTTTTCAGTAATTAGATTATGCCCTTTTGAATATTCCAGATTAAAATCATAATAATACTGCAACAGCATCTCAAAATCCCAGGTAAGATACTGACTCTTTCGCATAACTGAAAAAGTTGGCCAGTCATTCTGACAGGATGCTCTTCCCCCTTCATTTTGAACCTTATCAAATGCCTCAAATTCAAGTCTTACTATCTTTCTGACTAAATCTTTTTTGCTAAATAATACTGCCTGCGACTTAAACAGCAATTCATCAACATGATTAGCAAGATATGTATCCATATCGCTTATAAATCCATTCGCATACATTATGTGTGCAAAAAAATCAGCCAGTTCTTCAATGGAGTTTTCAGGATTGTTTATATACAATATCTCGTTTATTTTACTTATAATCTCACTGCCCTGACCTTCCGGGCCAATCAGTGATGCACTTTTGACCAGCCACTTATCGTGTGGTGGATAAATATTTAATATATAATGATAAAGCTTCAGAGCATTCTTAACAAAATCAGAGAGCATGATATGTGCGGAAATATCATCTTTTCGCTCTTTCATTCTTGAATAGTTATACTGCCCGCATTGCGAAAACAGAGCAACAGCCTCTGCCAGTTTTAGATATTGAATGTTCTTTGGGTAACCTTCCTTTAAGGAATTCCATACCTTCGAAAATTCACCTTCATCATCCCTGAAAACCACTCCGTTACTGCATGCTGCAAGTGAATAATCCGGGGTATTCTGATAATCTATATTATTGGACAAATCCTTTGCAAGAAATTTTGAGAAGAATTCATCTATTTTAAATACACCTTTTCTGTTTACTCCGGTGGCAGTTTCCTTCAATTCAATTCCTTCATAAATCTTTGGAAGTCTGTCATACTCTGCCTGCAGTTCTTCGCCAATCAGATTATAGGTTTCATCTGTAACCCACATGCAAAATGAAGGTCCAAAGTCATGGTCCCTTGATTTGCCATCATCAAATCCAAAGCATTCCGACCCTTCTCCCACAAGTCCTACCGCTATGCGATTCTCATATTCAGGAAACTTTTCTGCTATCATAGTACGACCATATTCTTCATAGAACCTTTTCGAAAGTTCGACTCCACTAAGTTCCAACACAACACTCTGCTCTGCCTTATTAATATCCTTTATACTATTTGCTTCCATGGTCTCACAATATTCAAGATTATCCATAAGTCTTTCATACTGTATATTTTTTCCAAAGGTATCCAAAACAATCTTAGCGGCTTCCTTAAAAATACTCTTTGCTTCCGAATATTTTCCTTTCATTACATAACAGTTTCCGAGGGCTGATAATGCCGCACAATAATGTGGGTCCTTTAGTCCTCGTTCCTCAAATAACTCTATTGCCTTTTTGGCATACTCCATTGATTTATCATAATTGCATGCAAGAAGATATGTATTGGCAAGATTTGCATGTGCTACAGCAATTTCAAAACCTGCTTCATTGTTTGTAACAATAGCAAGCGATTTAAGCTGATATTTTTCTGCCGATTTGAAATCAGACAGTTCCTGGTAAAGCAGACTGAGATTATTATAGAGACCGGCAATTCTCATATCATCTGAATCTATTTCACCGGTCTCCATTTTTTCATTATATATTTTTTCAACAAGCATATAATATTCTTTGGATTTTTCCAGTTCTCCTATGGAACGGAGGGCATTTGCAGCATTCGATATGGTGGTTGCATAAGACAGCGAGCCTTCTATCTGCATTTCACCCATAAGATCACGCGCCCCTTTAATAATGTCCAGGATATTATCCTTATCAGACTTTTGACGATAATATCCGAGCAGTTCGTTCAACATGAGAAGCTCATCATTATATCTTTTCTCATTGTGAGCAAGCTGTCTTTCTTCAAGCATGAATCTTTCAGCTTCCTCAAGACGATTTTCGTCAAACATTTTGTCTATTATTTCAAGTACATTCTTTTCATCACTCATCAGCTAATCACTCCACTACGTTGTTATAACGCTTTCATGATGCTGTCATATGCTTTAAGACTCTGACATTTTTTAATACTCTTATAAAGCTTATGTGGATTTTCAAAGTTAACGCACATAAAGCCCCATAGTTCCTTCATCTTATAAAGAACATTTGTATCTCCGGAAATAACCTCACGATATCCTAAATATATGTCATTAAGAAATGCCAGCAGTTTTTCGTTAGTGACTCTGTCTTCGCCTTTAATCTCGTTAAAAAGACCGGGATTTGACAGAACACCCCTTCCGCACATTACTGCATTAATATTGGGATAACGGTTAATAATCCTGTTATAATCATCAACTGTGTTTACATCTCCGTTATAGCATAAAAGATGTCTGCTATCATTATGTGCAGTCGTAAAATTCTCCATATTAACAGATCCCTTATATCCATCTATCTGTCTTCTTGGATGAATAATAAGTTCCGTAAGCGGATATTTATTATATATCTGGATTATTCGACTCCAGGATTCATCATCAGTGACTCCGGTCCTTGTTTTAATAGATATTCTGACTTTTGCATTGGCAAATATATAGTCCAAAAACCGATCCAAAATATCCAAATCCTTAAGAAAACCTGCTCCCCTATTCTTAGCTACTACAGTTCCTGATGGACATCCCAGATTGAAATTCACCTCTTCATAACCAAATCTGCTATAAAGACTGTTCGATATACTGATGAAATCTTCTGCTTTATTGGTGAGAATCTGCGGAATAAGACATATTCCCGGATTATTGTCCGGATTACATTCTCTGATTTCTTTATTACTTAAATCCTTATTTGCTATAAATGGAGTAAAAAACCTGTCCACCGGCCCGAAATTTTTAACATATGCATTTCGAAAAATATAACCCGTGATTCCCTCCATGGGAGCTAAGTATAATTTATTTGACATATTCAGTGCCTCGATTAAATATTGCTTCTGTCACTTGGCTCGTCGCCATAACATAGATAAAAAAATAAAACCCTTGAAACTACAAATCGTAATTTCAAGGGTTTACCTCACGCAGAGGGTGGGATTCGAACCCACGTGGCCGTGAAGCCAAACGGTTTTCAAGACCGCCTCGTTATGACCTCTTCGATACCTCTGCTTAGCATCATTTTCAGACGCAAGATAGATTTTATCAAATGATATATAGTGTGTCAACTACTTTTTTATAATTTTTAAAACTAACAGATTTATTCCCTGACTATGTCAAAAATATAATCTGTATCATAGGTTCTTACATAAAGTCTGTTTTCTCTTTCAAAAATAAAATCAGGACCTGATTTGACCTTCTGTTCAAGCAGTATTGTTCCATAATTAATGTCCAGGCAGTAAACATAGTCTGGTTCATTAGTAAATCCATAACCTGCAAATATTACATCATCGTAAACAACGAAGTTAAATGCATTACTCACAAGAGGGCACGACTGCCATAATACAACCTGTTTTTCAAGGTCAAGAGCGATAATATATGCATTGCTTTTAGCTGATGAAGCATAGGTGCTATGCGCTATGGATACATACAATGTCTTTCCATCGTCCGAAATCTGCGCATAATAAATATACTCCTGAACATAAGGACTTTCAGACTGCTCAAATTCATCAGGCCAGATATATTCACTGAAATCCAATTCGTACTTTGTATTAAATTCATTATCATATACTATAAGTCTGTATGGTTCCGTCCATTCGTCACCATCTCTGTATATGCTGTAATCACCACATTCTATGTAATATCCTTCCTGTGTTCCGAAACGCGGATCAGGAAACTGGTTGTTCATAAGCCATTCATCACGATCTGATATATCATTAGCAGACTTATTTATTTCTACAAGCTTATAACCTTTAGATGGCTCATATCCATATTGGAGGTCCGAAACATAATAATCATATCCCTGTCTTGGAACCTTCCATTTAACCGGTGCAAGTTCAAGTCCCTTTGAATGAGAATACCCAAGAGCCCAGTCAATAGGAAGAATACGGCAAACAGCCTGATGAACCTCCTCAAATTCGGGATTAACCGACCCGAAGCCTCCAAGAATTCTGTATAGTTCATTCTTCTTGTCGTACAAACATATAATCTTTACATCGTCCTCCTGCTTAACCTCAGCAGAATAATCCAGTTCCATATCCCATAGTTTATCTACATCAAAGGCCGCAAGAATTGCATTATATTCATCTGTCATTATGACCTTTTCATCAAGCAGTTCCTCATTATATTGCACATACAGCTTGTGACTTCTTGTCACAAAGAGGTCTACCATAACATCTGTATCTTCTTTTCCACAGACTCTTACAGAAAACAAAATACTGCTGCTCAACTCATCTTTATGAATTGACTCCTTCTCTTTTGTCTCTGTAACGTTTTCTGTAGCGTTATCTATTACTTCCGGACTTGCAGAAGGCAATTGAGTCTCAACTGTTTTCGTATCAGATTCATTACCCTCTTTTCTTGTTATCTCAGTGTTGTTGTCGCCATTACAACCGGTAAGACCTGACACAAGAGTAAGAGCAACCAGGAAACTGATTATTTTTTTCATCAAATGTCTTTTTAAGTTGCTTTTCAAATTACTTTTCAATTTACTTTCCAATTTGTATTTATACCTTTCCACATTCTTGGTTAACATAACTATTTCTGTTTTTCAGGAAGGTTTCTGCCAGAATTATATCTTCAGGAGTTGTAACCTTTATATTCTCATACGACCCCTCAACCAATGCTACCTTATGACTTGTAGACACCTCAAGTACCATCGAATCATCCGTAATGTTGATTCCGTCTGCCTTAAGCTCTTCCTCCCGGCTGATCACATCAGAATATGCCTTCTTAATAAGCTCAAATTCAAAAACCTGTGGTGTCTGAATGGTCCACACCGAATTTCTGTTTGGAGTTATGTCAACCATTCCATTTTCATCTGCAATCTTCACTGTATCCTTGGCAGGCATGCCTACAACTGCTGCTCCTGTACTGATAACTTTTTTTAGGGCCCTGTCCAGAATAGACTCATCAAGCATCGGTCTTGCACCGTCATGTATAAAAATATAATCACATCCGTTAACAGCATTAATACCATTCATAACCGAATGGTATCTCTCTCTGCCCCCTGCTGTTACCGCTGTGACCT
This sequence comes from Lachnospiraceae bacterium, assembly GCA_024403415.1. Lineage (GTDB taxonomy): Bacteria > Bacillota > Clostridia > Lachnospirales > Lachnospiraceae > JAILLW01. Next base: position 20,644 of record JAKSRY010000024.1, on the reverse strand, counting down.
TCTTAAAATCATATTTTTTTACTATTTCATTCTTAACATATTCAATATCATCTTCGCCCGTGACAATAACAATTTCATCTATGAAGCTTCTTTCAAAGGCACTGATTGAATAGTAAATGAGTGGTTTATCCAGAATAGAAATAAACTGCTTTTTAGTCTGACTCTTCATCCTGCTGCCCGATCCTGCAGCAAGTACTACTGCGACTGTTTTCATATAAAAAATACTTTCCCTTTTAACATATATGAATAAAGCCGTATGCTGATTGACATTATCCATATTTTCAAATCTGTATTATCTTTCTCCAAGCTTAAGCTGTGGAATTGCATTCAAATCATATCCGTGTCTTGTTCCTGCAAGAAACTCATAATAACCTGCTACGCCTATCATTGCAGCATTATCTGTACAGTACATCGGAGATGGATGGTAAAATTCTATTTTTTCCTTGGCACATCTTTCCTCGAAAGCTTTTCTCAATGAAGAGTTGGATGCTACACCTCCGGCAATTGCAAACTTCTTAGCGCCATATCTTTTAACAGCATCCATTGAATGGTCAACGAGTACATCTACAACCGCCTTTTGGAAAGAAGCAGCCACATCGGGAACTACAATTTCCTCACCCTTCATTTCACACTGATTAAGATAATTAAGAACAGCTGATTTTAATCCACTAAAACTAAAATCATACTCTCCATTTTCAACCTTTGCTCTTGGAAAGGCTATTGCATCAGGATTTCCTTCTTTTGCCACTCTGTCAATTTTAGGTCCGCCCGGATATCCAAGTCCGATCGCCCTCGCAACCTTGTCAAAAGCTTCCCCTGCAGCATCATCCCTGGTTTTTCCAAGAATTGTATATTTGCCATAATCCTCAACATTAACAAGGTGCGTATGACCACCTGAAACGACAAGACACATAAACGGCGGTTCAAGATTCAGATTTTCTATATAATTTGCACTGATGTGACCTTCAATATGATGAACCCCAACAAGCGGCTTATTGGTTGCAAACGCCATTGCTTTTGCAGCTGATACGCCTACAAGAAGAGCGCCCACAAGTCCGGGACCATACGTGACAGCGATTGCGTCAATGTCCTGAAGTGTAGTTCCTGCTTCCTTAAGTGCAGAATCAATAACCTTATTAATTTTTTCGATATGTTTTCTTGATGCTATCTCCGGTACAACACCACCATATTCAGTATGTAATGCAATCTGTGAATATATAATGTTCGAGAGCACTTCCCGACCATTTCTGACGACTGCTGCCGCAGTTTCATCACAGGAACTTTCTATAGCCAATATCTTAATATCTTTTGCTGTATCTTTGTCCATAACCAAACTTCTTATATACTATTAAAATTTATTCAACACTATCGTCTCTAATCAGCTGCCAGCCATAAATTTTCCAATGCCCCTCATCATCTCTTCTAAGCAGCATCTTCTCCTTGGTAAGTCCGGCCTCCTTATCCTGTCTTATTGTCAGCACAAGGTTTAATCTTGCAAATTTATATCCGTCCTGACTGAAGAAATCGACATCCGTAGCAGCACTCGTAGCATAACTCGACACTTTGATTCCCTTAGCCTGAAAATCGCTTATCTCCTTTTTAAGATTCATAAGATACACATCTCGTGGATTATTAAGCAATAATTCTCTGTCGAACAGCTCTCTCATCTTATCTCCAAGCTGATCGAGTTCTTCCTCAGTATAATTTTCTGTATAAAAAGCAACAGTAATGTCAGCATAAAGCTTCACTACCTCTTTAGGTGTAGGCGGATAGTCATCAGATATATTTTTCTGAATCAACTGCTGCACCCTGCTTACTTCAGTTGTCACTTCTTCAATATCGTTCACATCCTTCTGCCTGGTAAGAACAATGTAAAAAGCTCCTACAATAAGAAACAGAAGTACTGCAAGGATAATGAATCTAAGATTCTTCTTCACCGGTTGGTGTTTCTCCTTCAAATACCAATTCTATACTTTTGCCATCCTTGGCGGTCTCGGCAAATTCGAATATTTTTTTAACGGCCCCCAGATATTCATGGGGATAATTAAGTGATGGGCTGTAATGTGTGAGCCATAACCTTTGAACATTGGCTTTTACGGCTATCTCAGCTGCTTCAAAGAAGGTCATATGCTTCTTGTCTTTCGCCTTGGTCAATTCGTCAGGATCTCCATACATTCCCTCACATATAAACAAATCTGAATCAGTTGCATTTTCAACAATCGCGTCTGTCGGACGTGAATCTGTACAATAAGTGACCTTAATTCCCTTTCGCTGGGGTCCCATTACCATATCAGGTGTATATATTTTTCCATCCGCTTCAATGGTTTCACCCTTTTGGAGTTTGCTCCAGTATTTCAATTCGATTCCCAGTGCCTTTGCGGCATCTACATCAAATTTACCAGCTCGGTCAATCTCTAGACTATATCCATAGCAGAGAATATTGTGGTTCACACGAAATGCTTTTATTCTGTAACCATCCATCTCAATTGTCTCTTCGCGTTCAGACAATTCATAACACTCAACCTTAAAAGGAAGCTCCGGTGCTATTATTCTTAGAGATGAAACTACCTTGGTCAGCCCTTTGGGGCCTATTATCTTAAGCGGCGTTGTTTTTTCGGAATTACCCATACTGAGAAGCAGTCCCGGAAGCCCACTTATATGATCTGCATGAAAGTGCGTAATAAGTATTACATCTATTGGTTTTGATGACCATCCCTTCTGCCTCATGGCAATCTGGGTACCTTCACCGCAGTCAATAAGTATACTGCTCCCATTGTATCTTGCCATCATCGAAGTCAGCCATCTGTAAGGAAGAGGCATCATACCGCCTGTTCCCAGCAAACATACATCTATCATCAAATATCTCCAAAATTATATCTAACTTACCCTCTTCTCCACATAATCAGAGCGTCTTCCACCGGCTTTTCATAAAATCCTTTTCGTACGCCTTCCGTAACAAATCCCTCACTCGTGTACAAAGATATAGCCGGTTCATTGGATGCTCTTACCTCGAGAGTAATATCTTTAATCCCCAGTTGACCTGCTTGGTCAAGAACTGCTTTCATCAGTTTTCTGCCTATTCCGTTCCTTCTGCATTCAGGTGAAACAGCCACATTTGTTATTTCCCCTTCTCCGGCAAGATTTCGCAACCCGATAATTCCTACTACAATATTATTATCGACAGCTACGAAATAATAAGCATAGTCTGCCTGAATCATTTCAGCAAAATCTTCTGCTTTCCACGGCATGCTAAAGACCATGGCTTCTATTTTTGAAGCTTCCTCCACATCCTCTGCGGTCATCGGACGCACTAACAGGTTATCACTCAATAGTTTGATCCTTTATTCTTAATTCCTTCGTTTCTTTCCCGTTCTGCCTGGGAAAGTCTTAAATATTCAGGTGCATGATCAAATGCACTTACAACATCCCCGCTATTGACTTTATCGATAGCAAGATATCCAAAAGCCGCAGCCCTCTGCCGATTCATATGAGCCGGAGCAAATGTATAGACTGCATCGGTCAATTCCCTAATTTTATCTTCATATACAGGAACTCCATCACCAAGAAATATAATTTTCTTCTTTAATGAAGCTCCAAGCTCATTAACCTTTACAAGAAGATCCTCGACTGCCATTGCAGAATCTTCCATCACTGATGAAAGTATATATTTATCATCCTGCTGTATGAATTCATAAACTGCTGTATAAACCTGCGATCTTCTTGCATCCATCATCGGAACAACCAGCGCATCCGTTCCATACAGGTTACATGCAAGTCCTTCCAGCGTGCTAATCTCAACAATGGGAATATCAAGTGCCCCTGCAAGTCCCTTCGCTGTCGCTGAACCTATTCTTAGGCCTGTAAATGACCCGGGTCCCTTGGCTATTGCTATTGCATCCACTGTCGCCAAATCAAGATCAATCATTCCCTTGATTTCATCAAGCATTGGAAGCAGAGTCTGAGAGTGTGTTTTTTTATACTGCACGTTATACTCAGCTATTAAATTATCATCCTCTATCACAGCAACAGATGCTGTAAGCCCTGAGCTGTCAATTGCTATTATCTTCACTGTTATTATCCTGTAGACAGTTTGGCTGTCATATATTTTTATTCCTATAATTCTTGAAAGACTTGGGCAGTACGGCTACTGATTATTTATCTTCGTAATCAGTATCTTTCTATAATCAAATCCCTTTTGAATATCCTTCAGAATCTGAATCTCCGTATATTTTGAGGGAAGAATTTCTTCAATAAGATTAGCCCATTCAATAAGGCTTACTCCCTGTCCGAATACATACTCCTCAAAACCTATTTCATCCATTTCCGACACATCACCGATTCGATAGACATCAAAATGATAAAGCGGAATTCTGCCCTCATCATAAATTTGAAGAATAGTAAAGGTTGGACTGTTAACACTGTCTTCGATTCCCAGTCCTTTTGCAAAACCCTGAGTAAAAACAGTCTTACCTACACCAAGATCTCCGATAAGTGTAAATACATCTCCGGGATTGCACTCTGCACCAAGCTTTCTTCCCAGTTCGTAAGTTTCCTGATATGAATTTGTTTCGAATTCACTTATATTTTTATCCACGGATTTTCACCTTTTTAGTCGGCATATGAGTTGAAATCATTTCAATAAGCATAGCCTTCTTGTCTTCCAGATCCTTTTTAGGGAAAATGGATGCATTATATTTTGAAGTATAAAGAACAATACTCTTTGGCGTTGAAACCGCCTTATACATAGCTTCCCAACTCTGGGTTTCACTCTGATCACCCTGTGAAATAGTCATTCCGTCATCGTCAAAGCTAAAGTTTAAGGGTTCCTTAAATGCCGGAGTATTTAGATACTGCCTCCTTGATGCAAGAAAAAGTGTATATGGCAGATATGCTTCTATTACAAGTCCCATAATAAGGAATATCGGGGATTGTTTTCCAATCACAAAAGCGGCAATTAAAAACAGGCCTACAACAGTTCCGAGAATTCCCTGAAATCTGGTATAGTTACTGTACAAAAGATAATCGTATAACACCCCTGGTGTCATTTTAACTGTAATATCAAGTTTCATATATTTAACCCTTCTTCTGATTTTTCATAAGATCAAGATAAAAATTAGTATAGGTTGCCCTAACATACGGAAGTACCCATATATAAGCAATTCCCATAGTCACAGCAGCCAGCAGGTGCCATGGGATAAAAGATAATTGGAGTCTGAAAAATCTGCCCCAGTTTCCTTTCATAATTTTTCGTCCAAGCATTATGGTTTCTTTAACGGATTTGTCAGGAAAATCAAGACTCAGGAATAATACCTGGCTAAACATTATTTCCATCACTATCATAACTGCAACCTGGATGACAAGAACTCCAAGATAAGCCATCTCAACCGGTATCAGTCTTGCTACCTTTTCAGATAATGCGCTCAATGATTCAGCTACTCCATCTGCCCCCTGTACAGGATTCACAAGAAGTGATGATAACGATCCTGCATTCTCTCCCAAAAGACCGATTTCTTCTATAACCTGCAAAAAATACTGCTGCATAAAAGTAACCGGTATTGTAACAAGCTCAACCACTACGCAGGGAATAATTCTTAATCCGATGATCTTCGGAATCTGTCCATTCTTAAAGCCATAAAATACATCTTTTACCGCAATTTCCTGATTGCAGGCCAGCTTCAGACATATCATGCATTCACCCTGCATAAAAATTGATGCTATCAGTGATATAAAAATGGAAAATAAAAGAAGTATCCCATATCCTGCAAGACTGTTTGTCGGAATCGGAAAAAGATTCGGTGCATATCTTGTTATTGCAAAAGACACTAAGAAGGCACCGATAACGGTGCCGAGATTAGAAAAAATCTGTTCTTTTGCCTCTCTTTTAAGCATTGAAGAAGATGAATAATTCATAAATCTCCCTATACAGCCAAATCAATATTGGCACCTTTGGTTGCCTGTGAATCAAAGGATTTTTTATTTTGTGAAAACTTATCTTTTGGATAAGATATTTTCGTTGTTGTCTGACCACCCGCAACATAGGAGCGGCCACATTCCGGGCAAACTGCCATCTTAAGTGAAACAGAAGCCTGAAGAACTTTTCCGTTTCCTTTTGCAGCTTTTGCATATGCATTCTTTACATGCTCCTGTTCATGAGCCATAACCTTAGCTCCTGAAGAAGCCGGAGAAATATGCGATGCACTCTTATAGGAAACCATCTCATCAGAACCGTCCTGGTATTTTCTTTCCTTACAGGTCTGACATTCTGCAGGTGAGGATTTTTTGCCTGGCTGTACCTGAGTTGATTCGCCGGGATTAACAACGGCACCCTTGCCATCTACAGCGCCTGTTGCCGACGTTCCTGTTGCGCCAATACTTCCCGTAGCCATAGCAGGCATGGATCCTGTAATATACGGTGTATAATATGAACTTCCGACAGCTCCTATCATCATAGGCATCCTCCCTTCTGACAAATATATACAAGTGTTTATCAAGTTCGTCACTACAAAAAACGATACTTTCCCACTTTTTAGACTATAGTCTATTTTATAATATCATTTTTATTGATTTTTCGCAACGCTACTTTGGGGACGCTTCTTTTGTAATGAGGAGTGTCCCTTTGTCACTAGGAGTGTCCCTTTGTCACGAGGAGCGTCCCTTTGTCATACAGTCATACAGTCAATTTTCTTTGCCACTATAACCCAAAAAAGAACAGGAAATAAATTCCTGTTCTTCAAACTTTCTAAATAGTACCAAATATTAACTTATCTAACCCCTTCGTCTAAAGAGTATCAACTACTAATTTTCCTGGCCTTTGGTATTAAGCCATTTAAGGTATTCATTAATGAATAAATCAATTGATCCATTAAGCACAGCATCAACATTTCCTGTTTCTGCTTCAGTTCTTAAATCTTTAACTAACTTATATGGTTGAAGAACATAAGATCTAATCTGATTACCCCAACCTATATCTTTGACCTCGCCTCTGATATCTGACAACTTCTCGGCATTAGCCTCCTGCTTAAGCAATAACAGTTTAGCTTTCAGCATCTGCATTGCTTTATTCTTATTCTGAAGCTGTGATCTTTCATTCTGGCACTGAACAACAATACCAGTAGGAAGATGTGTGATTCGTATAGCCGATGAAGTCTTATTGATGTGCTGACCACCGGCGCCTGAGCTTCGATAGGTATCAATTCTTAAATCATCTTCATTGATTTCAATATCAATATCTTCTTCTATGTCAGGCATTACATCAAGTGATACGAACGAGGTCTGTCTCTTTCCCTGTGCATTGAATGGTGAGATCCTGACCAGCCTGTGTACACCCTTTTCGGCCTTCAGGTATCCATATGCGTTAAGGCCTGATATTTCAAAGGTAACAGACTTAATTCCGGCCTCATCACCATCAAGGAAATCAAGTACTTCAAGATTAAAGCCTTTGGATTCTGCCCATTTAGTATACATTCTGTAAAGCATTTGACACCAGTCACAGCTTTCTGTTCCACCGGCACCTGCATTAAGCTTCAAAATAGCATTATCTTTGTCATATTCACCTGACAAAAGTGTACCTATTCTGATTTCTTCAAGTTTAGTCTTAAAATCTTCAAACTCTTCAACCACTTCATCGCTCAAGGATTCATCTTCTGCAGCCATTTCAATAAGTGTAAGAATATCTTCAAACTGAGTATCAAGGGCATCGATTGTTTCAACTACCCCCTGTAAATCCTTAAGTTCCTTCATCTTCTTGTTGGAAACATCCGGATTGTCCCAAAAGTTAGGCGCTTCCATTTCCATTTGAAGTTCTTCAATTTTTTGAAGTTTATTATCAATTCCAAGAGAGCTCCTGACATGTGCCAGGGGCTCCTTAAAATTCATTAATTCAACCTTAAGATTATCCAAAATAACCATACGGAATTCTCTCTTTCCAAAAGTTTTGAATCAAATAAATATATCCTGCAGTTATGGCATCAAAAGAATGAAGTCAATTATGCCCTTCTTGTGGCACCATGACACTGCTTATATTTCTTTCCTGATCCACAAGGACATGGATCATTAGGATAAACCTTAGCCTCCATACGTCTTGTAGGAGTCTTCTGAGCAGAATCATCTTTGTTTGTTCCGGTAACCTTGGCCACCTGCTCTCTTTCCACCTTCTGCTCTACATGCACATGGAAAAGAACTCTGATTGTTTCCTCTTTAATAGACTGAGTCATGGCATCAAACATTTCATAACCTGCCATCTTATATTCTACAAGAGGATCTCTCTGTCCATATGCCTGAAGTCCGATACCCTGTCTTAACTGGTCCATATCATCGATATGATCCATCCACTTTCTGTCTATACATTTAAGAAGTACTACACGCTCGATTTCACGTATTGCTTCAGCATCAGGGAACTCAGCTTCTTTATCCTCATACATCTTAACAGCTTCTTCCTTAAGCTGCTGTTTAAGAGCATTCTTCTGCTTAACTTCAATTCTTTCTTCTGTAATAGGTTGCAGAGGAATTGTTGTAAGCATTACTGTATTTAATTCATCAATATTCCAGTCATCCGGCTTAGTATCATCACCAATAACCATATCTATTGATGCATCAACAGTATCGGTAATCATCTTAAAGATAGGATCTCTCATGCTTTCGCCGTTAAGAACCTTGCTTCTTTCTTCGTAAATAATTTCTCTCTGCTCATTCATAACCTGGTCATATTCAAGAAGGTTCTTTCTTATACCATAGTTATTTGATTCTATCTTCTTCTGTGCAGATTCAATTGACTTAGTCAGCGCTGCATGTTCAATCTGCTGATTCTCCGGAATTCCGAGTGCTGTGAACATCTTTATAAGTCTGTCAGATCCAAACAGTCTCATAAGATCATCCTCAAGTGAAATGTAGAACTTAGATTCACCCGGATCTCCCTGACGACCTGCACGACCTCTGAGCTGGTTATCGATACGACGAGACTCATGACGCTCAGTTCCGATAATCATCAATCCACCGGCCGCTCTTGCTTCATCATCAAGCTTAATATCGGTTCCTCGACCGGCCATGTTTGTTGCGATGGTAACTGTACCGCTCACACCGGCATCTGCGACAATTTCAGCTTCCATTTCATGGAATTTTGCATTCAGGACTTTATGCTTGATACCTTCCTTTGTAAGCAGTCTTGACAATTCTTCAGATGCTTCAATGGTGATAGTACCAACAAGAACAGGCTGTCCCTTTGCATTTGCTTCTTTAACGGCCTGAACAATTGCGTATAATTTTTCTCTTCTTGATTTATATACTGCATCCTGACGGTCAATTCTGGCAACCGGTTTATTTGTAGGAATTTCAATAACATCCATTCCATAGATGTCTCTGAATTCCTTTTCTTCTGTTAATGCAGTACCTGTCATACCTGACTTCTTTTCAAATTTGTTAAAGAAGTTCTGGAATGTAATTGTTGCAAGTGTTTTAGATTCTCTCTTAACCTTAACATGTTCTTTTGCTTCAATAGCCTGATGAAGACCATCAGAGAATCTACGTCCCGGCATAATACGTCCGGTAAACTCATCTACAATAAGTACCTGATCATCCTTAACTACATAATCCTGATCTCTGAACATAAGATTATGCGCCCTTAATGCAAGGATGATATTGTTCTGTATCTCAACGTTTTCAGCATCTGCAAGGTTATCAATCTGGAAGAATCTTTCGGCTCTTGCAATACCCTGAGCCGTAAGTGTTACGATTTTATCCTTTTCATTTACAATGAAGTCACCATCTTCCTGACGCTCTACCTTCATAATGGCATCCATTTTGGTAAGAGCTTCCATATCCTTACCTCTGGTCAACTGACGTGCAAGAATATCGCATACCTCATAAAGTTTGGTTGACTTTCCTGACTGACCTGAAATGATAAGCGGAGTTCTTGCTTCATCAATCAAAACTGAGTCAACTTCATCGATAACAGCATAATGAAGCTTTCTTAAAACAAGCTGGTTCTTATATACAACCATGTTGTCTCGAAGGTAATCAAATCCCAATTCGTTATTTGTTACATATGTAATATCACAACCATAGGCAGCACGACGTTCTTCAGGAGTCATGTCATTAAGAACAACACCTACCGTAAGGCCAAGAAACTTGTGAATCTCACCCATCCACTCAGCATCACGCTTTGCAAGGTAATCATTAACGGTAACGATATGTACACCTTCTCCATCAAGTGCATTAAGGTATGCAGGCAAAGTAGAAACCAATGTTTTACCTTCACCTGTTCTCATTTCAGCAATACGACCCTGGTGAAGGATAATACCACCAATAAGCTGAACCGGATAATGCTCCATATTAAGAACTCGACGTCCTGCTTCTCTTACTGTCGCAAAAGCTTCAGGAAGCAAATCATCCAGCGATTCTCCGTTTGCACGTCTTTCCTTATATTCAGCAGTTTTTGCCTTTAATTCCTCATCAGTCAGTTTCATCATATCTTCACGAAGTGAAAGAATCTTGTCGACCAATGGTTTAATTCTCTTTAATTCACGCTTAGAATGCGTTCCGAATATTTTATCAGCTAAACTCATAATAGTCCTCTCGTATATAAAAATATATAATCACAAACTTCCCTATATCATAACAGATTTTGCGTTTTTAGTCCATACTGCATGCAAAACAGGTATAGCACAATATAATTCCGTAAAGACGATATATAATACTCAAAAAACGCTTAAGTCACATAACTTAAGCGTTTTTAAAACCATATCTATTCTTTCTATAAGCATCAATAAACTGCATGCAGTCTGTCACTTAACATTTCATCAAGTCTTTCCTTATAAGCCTTCATTGCGGTATCCTTGAATGCCGCTTCGCATTCATGTCCCATCTCGGCAAGAAGTTCTTCAGTAAGAATTGGATTAAGCGGAAGTATAGGTCCAATAAGGTATGTTGCCATAAAATTATTAATTCTGAATCCTTCTGAAGTTTCTTCAGTATTTCTTCCGATTCCTTTTTCTTTTACAAACATTCCCTCACAAGCCTTACCACTCTCTCCGGGATATGTATGTCCAAAAATACTCTTAAATCCAACGACCTTACATGGAGCCTTTTTATCGTTTTTGTGGTTTACATAATTTCCAACAAAGAAACTGTTATGCCTTTTCAGCATCTTATATTTTGCTGTGGTATCAAGAATTCCAAGGCCTTCTATCTTTTCCGCCCAGTCAGATTCTATATATTTGCCAAATATATCAAGAGCGTTTCCTGTTATTAAGAAAAACTGTCCCTTGTCAATAAGCTCTACAATCTTTTCCTTATATGGTTTAAGCGCATCAATTGCAAGTATCAGTCCCTTTTCTGTTGTTGTACCCATATATATAAGATCAACCCTCTCATCCACAAAAGCGGGTTTTGCTTTAATTGATGTATTGATAATTTCAACATCCTTTAAGGACTGTTCTATATATCTTATATTTCCAAGGTCGCCATAAAGATTGCAAATTTCAGGAAACAAAACTTCTATTTTCATTATTTCGCCTCCTTCTCTTCGTGTGTATTCATAACAGCATTGCTTATTTCCATAGCATTATCACTTTTCAGTTTCTCACCTGAAGCATCAGTATCCGTTTTTGCCTGAGACGCCTGTCTGAGGATTTCGCCTCTGACTTTTGTAGCCATGTCAACCGAATCTACAGCATATAACAGACAGATTGTGTCATTCTTCTTAAAACTCAAGAGTGATACTGCCTTCATCTGGTCATCTTCGGTAACTATTTTTTCTTCCGGAATACCTGCCATAAGTAGACGCAGCTTAAAGTCTGCATTTCTCGGTCCTGCAAGAATAATCTTTCTGACATCCTTATTATTCAATAATTCAAAATCAGTATCATATATCCAGCATATATTCTCTGACCAGTGGTCCGCATCTTCAGCGCAATAGGTCATATTAAGAATTTCCTTCGGGCCTTCAATTCCTGTTATATAATCATAAATTCTTGAAGCTGCCGTCGCATTCTTTCCTTTAGCCATCTGGGTCACCAGCGTAATATCATTGACCTTGTCGATTGCATGACGGCTATCCGGGATATGCGTTTTATTCATGGATTCCACTATTGTCTCATGTTCAAATCCAAGCTGTCTTAATACCGTAATCAGAGTTATCAGATTATATACATTAAAGAAGCTGTCTGCAATCAGCGGATATGTATATATTTTTCCGTCCTCCCTTACCGTAAATGACTTACTATCATAATCTATTCCGGTAACTGCTATCTTTGCCTCAGGGGATGAGAAATCACAATCCGAGCAAGAGGCCTTACCTATATGATTGTATCTGTTAAATTCATACTTAAGCTTTCCATTACATTTAGGGCATATCTGCATGTCATTAAGCAAACCATCATATGGCTTGTCATCTGTCGGAAGCTTATCTATTCCGTAATAAACACGCTTATTATCAATAGCTATTCTGTTCGAAATCAAATCATCGGCATTAAGCACAAGGGTGGTTTCTTCGGGCATAGCCTTTGTAAGAATATCCGCAATGTACTGAGGATGAGCATTTCTTAAAATAGAATCTCGCGAAAGAGATGTAATTGCCATGACATCCGGCTTTATATAAGGATAAATCTTAAAAGCCGATCTTTCATCAACCTCAAGCACTGCTATATCACATTTTTTAAGCTTACCAAAAATACTGCTGCCTTTAATGAATACAGTCGAAATTCCGGATGCAATATTAGACCCTGCTCTGTTGGCAAAAACCTTCATTCCGTTTGCCTCAAGAATATCTATAAGCATATTGTTAACGGTCGTCTTTCCGTTTGTACCGGTTATAACAACAATCTTCTTTGGCTTCTGTACATATTTTAAGAAATCCGGGCAAAACTTAGTTGCAAGAACACCCGGATAGTCTGTTCCGTTATGCTTTGTAATCTTCAGTAAAGGTATTGATAATTTTCCTGCCCATAGGCCAAGGAAGAATTTGAACTTGCTCATTTTCATACTCCATTTTTCGGTCTTGCGTTTCTACACCAAAACCGAATATCTTTTAATATATTGATAAAAATATACTTTTTACACACCTATCATATTATAACACCTGAGTGGCTCATCGTGAATAAAAAGAAACAGGCCAGGTCAACTTAAATCTTCCCGGTCTGTCTTTTACATAATATTACAAAAGGATCCGATTGTTTCAGATCCTCTTAGTGTTATATTTTTATATTATTTGGTATATATGATTCTGTTAGGGAACAAGGTCAATGGCAAACCGGAACCTGCATCGTATACGTGGTCCTGGCTTGTATACTTTTCATGAACCTTATACTGTTTTGAGACTTCTGAATCGATTCCCCATTCTTCAATTGGAATCTCTTCCTCCAAAACAAAACCTCCCTTGGTACTATGATAAACATATACGTGTATTCCTGTAAGATTATGCTTTGTAAGATTTTTGAGTGACAAATCTATAGTTGAATAGCCATCCTCTCCAAATTCAGAAGTTACCTTCATATCTTCAAACAGAATCTGTGTGTTATTGGAATAATTCTCATATGTTGGCGTATATAGCCCGGAACTCCAGAAGTATCTCTCAAGTTTATATTCCTTCGAAAGTTCTTCTGATATCGGAAGTTTATATTCTTCTACCATAGCATTTACTGCGTCCACCTGCGTAAGCCATGCATTGATAGCTTTGCTAAACTCTTCCTGCTTGTATCCTTCATAATTTTTTTCTTTTTTATTAGTTTTTCTCCAGTACTTTAGCTGTTCCTCTAGAGCCTCACGATAATGAACAGCATATGTTTTTAATATGTCATCCTTAAAATTCATATTAATATATTCCGGATGTTTCTCCAGTTCCTTTTCCAGAACATCCGTAGGTGTAAGTGCAAACGAAACTCTTTCTCCAAGTTCCTGTCTGTACGTAACCGCTTCCGCAAACGTAATCAAAAACTCTTCGTCGCAATACTCTTCCTCTGCAGATTCTGTTTTTTCAACTTTTGCAGCAGAATCTATATCTGCCACTTCATCATCACTATTACTGCATCCCGAAATTAAACACAATGTCGTTGTCGCCATAATTAACAATACTGACAATTTCTTAAACATACAATTTCCAAGCAATTTGACCTTACAAATGATAGTCAAATCTATTCCTTTCTCCCTGTAATAATGGGCCTTCTCCTATTTTTACTTCTCTAAACCACAATCCATCATTCAAATGTTTATTCAGAATCCTTTAACTGCTTCCACAAATTATAGTAATTCTTATCCATAAGGGCTTGCTCATGTTTAGTTTCTGCATACTCAACCGGTTCGATTGTATATACTTTACCGGTCTCCTTTTCAATTTTATCTATGCCATATACAAGATCAGCCTCATCTATGCAATAATGACATCCGTATTGGTCAACAAAGTACTTGCCATGTTTAACAAGTACTAATTGACGCACAATGAACGTCGAGCCCTCCGCAAGATATCCATACACATCATATGAATAAGAAGTTTTAGGTGCGCTGCTCTTATTTGATTTCTTCGCCGTTCGCTTTTCCTTCCCCATGTTTTTTCCACAAGTACAGCCATAAATGTCATATGTACCATTTATCATACAAACGCATTCCGTATTTGCAACAGTTCTATAATATTGCGCCAACTTTGAATAGGTACTTGAATCAGCCATGTTCTGCATTGCAAGTGCAGCATAATAAACAGCTAACATTTCGCTTTCGTTACTTGCTTCATTAAGCAATTCTTTACTAGCCTGCTTAAGAAGTTCTGAATAATATAATTCCACCAATGCATCATTTGAAGGCATATCCAACTGGGTCGTCTGACTATTCTGCACAACTTCTTCAGAAAAGGCCACAACTCCAGTCAGCATACACCCCATTAATACAGAGACTAAAAATATGCTTATTTTTCTTTTCATTTCCCTCATACCATTTACCTCCAATGCAACCGAATAGTAGCATATATTAAAAATGTTACTACCAAATGGTAGCATTGTCAATAAAGCATATTCTTATAATTGTGCCTTTCTATATGCTTGTTCTTATACCTCTTTATCAGTCACAAAATATTTGGTAAAAAAAATGTATTGGCATAGAATTGAAGATCTGAGAATTGATCATGATTTAACTCAGCAACAAGTCGCTGATATTCTACATTGTCAGCGCGAAGTATATCGTAGATACGAAAAGGGAACTCGAGAGCTCCCTTTGTCCTATGCCATTATTTTGGCTGATTATTATAACGTATCTTTAGATTATCTTGTTGAAAGGAATAAAAAATCTAATAATTCGTAAATTAATACAAATATATTATATTTTTAAAATGTTTAAGTATTGTGAAGGATTTCACCTTCTCGATAGATACTAAAGTTTACAATAAAAGGGAGTCTTCACAGACTCCCTTTTAATATAATTAGACACTAAATATATATTTATTAGTACTTCATTGCCTCTTCTTCACCATTCATAACACGAAGTGCACCCTGTGTAAGTGCAAGAAGCTCGTCTTCACCAGGATATACTGTGAAAGGTGCGATGAATCCGGCACGTTCCTGAATCTTTTCAACAACATCCTTGTTATAAGCGATACCACCGGTTACAACAATCTGGTCAACCTTACCGTTAAGCACACAGGCCATAGAACCTATATCTTTTGCAACCTGAAGAATAAATGCTTCTCTTACTTCATTTGCATGCTCATCTCCATCGGCAATCATCTTACCAACATCTCTCATATCATTAGTGTTGAGATATGCGTTAAATCCACCATTACCAACGATTTTCTTATATACCTGTGCTTTAGTATATTCACCTGAGAAACACATATCAATAAGTCCGCCTGCAGGAACTGCTCCTGCTCTTTCAGGAGAGAATGCTCCATCTCCATCAAGTGCGTTAAATACATCAACAACCTTACCCTTCTCATGTGCGCCGACTGAAACTCCGCCACCCATATGAACAACAATAAGGTTCAAGTCTGTATATGCTTTTCCGCTTTCCTTAGCATATCTTTTTGCAACAGCCTTCTGATTGAGTGCATGGAAAATAGAAATACGAGGAAGCTCCGGAACTCCTGAATATCTTGCAATTGGAATAAGTTCATCTACAACAACAGGATCAACGATGTATGAAGGAACGCCAATTGTATCAGCGATTTCTCTTGCAAGTACACCACCAAGGTTAGATGCATGCTGTCCCTGCTTACCAATCTTAAGATCTTCAAGAAGATCATCTGTTACTGCATATGTACCACCGGGAATAGGCTTCAAAAGTCCACCACGTCCAACAATTACATTAAATGTCTTAACATCAACACCCTTTTTCTCAAGGAATTCAAGAATCAGATTCTTACGAAAATCCTTCTGATCAAAGATTGATGCATACTGAGAAATCTCTTCTGTTGAGTGACGAAGTGTTTCCTCAAAAACAAGTGTTTCATCCTCGAATACACCAAGCTTAGTTGATGTAGAACCCGGATTAATAATTAAACTCTTAATAGCCATTTCATTTCCTCCGTTTATAGTTATGTAAACCCATTACTTATTATTCTTCATATATTCAGCAACCAAAGAAGCTACAACGATTGAATTAACCTTAACTTCCATGCTGTCAGAACGAGATGTAAGAACTACAGGTGCTGCTGTTCCTGTAAGAATATTACCATTAACAAGTTCAGCTGTATGTACAATTGACTTATATGCAATATTTCCTGAGTGAATGTCAGGGAAAAGAAGAATATCAGCATCACCCTGGATAGGTCTGTCTGTTGCTCCCTTATGTTTAGCTGCTTCAGGATCAATAGCAAGGTCCATTGAAAGAGGACCATCAACGATACATCCTGTGATTTCACCACGAAGGTTCATCTGATGAAGTTCTTCTGCTTCAACTGTAACAGGCATCTTAGGATTAACTACTTCTACTGCTGCCAAAGGTGCAACCTTAGGATTATTAACACCAAGTGCTTCACAGATTTCAACTGTATTCTTAATAATATTAACCTTATCTTCAAGTGTAGGATATGGAAGGAATGCAACGTCTGTTAAGAACATAAGTCTGTCATAACCCTTAATATCGAATACACATACATGTGAAAGCATCTTACCTGTACGAAGTCCAACTTCCTTATCAAGAACACTCTTAAGGAATCCCTTGGTGTCAATAAGTCCTTTCATGTACATATCAGCCTTGCCATCATGTACGAGCTTAACTGCTGTTAATGATGCTTCAACAACATCCTCTACATCTATCATTTCGAAATCGCTGATATCAATTCCGATTTCATCTGCAATAGCTTTTGTCTTCTTTGCATCACCAACCAAAATTGCATCGGCAATCTTTCTATCCTTCGCTGCTCTGACTGCTTCAATAACAGCAGAATCCTGTGATACACATACAGCAACCTTTTTCATAGGAATAGCCGCAACCTTTTTAATAAGTTCATCAAATGATTTACCCATTTCTTCACCTCTTATATATAAATATTATTTTTTACAACATTATTTATAGTATCACCATACAAACATAAATGCAACGAATGAATGAATCTGTTATCCAGTCAATTCATTAGCATTTCAATATGTGGAGGTTTATTATTTTTTGTTATATTACTATCGATATACACTAAAATTCTGAGTGTAAATATATGTCTTGCTGACTGTACCACTGCTGTTTATTGTATATTTAACAAAGCACGAAATCGCAACACTCTTAAATATACTAAAAAGCATGTTTTCATCGTGTCCTGGTGAGTTCTTCCATGCAGTCATTACACTTTCAGGTGACTGGTAGCCCATGGCAAGATTTTCACCATTCATATGACTTCTATCCAGTGTATACCACTTTTCTCCATTAGGTCTTGTATGGTCAAAGACTACAGATGCTTCTGCTGCTCTTAAATCAGCATATTGAGATATATTATCTGCCCAGTTTAAAGCATTAAGACCATTTGCAACACGATATTCATTCAGAAGATCAAATACCTGTCTTGAAAGCTCTTCGTCATAATATCCATAGACTGTCTGTGTCTGTCCTTCTGTCCTCTCAATTTCCTGAGCCTTATACGGAGGATAAGTCTTAGTGTCTACTATCTCATCACAAAATCTGCAGTGATATGCTAATACTCTTTCCTCAGTTTCACCACCTTCACACTGAACTTCAATATATCTTCCAAATCCTGTGTGAGAACAAATATCACTTGTTTCAATCTTAGTCAGAATTTCGTCACACACCTGGCAGTATATCCACATTTCGGCTTTTCCTGTTTTGGGATCCGTAATCTTTCTTTGTTCTGTCAGCTTATGTCTGCATTCAAGTCCTTCTTCATGTATTTCTTCATCCTTAGAATAACCACAGGCTATACAGGTATTATGAATTATTGACTTTTTAGGATTTTCAGGATCAACTTCTGTTATTTGAAGAAGGCTCTCATGATTTTCTGGGTTTATTTCAATAGCCTCAGACATTGTTTCTCCGCATGTTGTACAGATTAAATTCTTCTTTCCGTATGCTTTACATGTTGCTTCTTTGACTATCTTGTCTTCAACAAACTCGTGAACATGATTAGGATCATCTTTAACATTTAATTTTTCAATTACTATAAAATCCTCAATATTACACTTCGCGCAACGTATTTTCTTAGTTCCTGTTGTCTTATAGGTTGGTTCCTTAATAACTGAAACATCTACCCAGCTGTGGTCAGAACATACCTTCACAGGTATAGCTGATAAATATGTATATCCACAGTTAATACAGTTATGTCTACGTACTCCCTTGCTAGTATATGTAGCTTCTACTTCTATAGTTTCCTTGTATGAATGAGATGTTACCGCAGTAGTTCTACTCTCTAAAATCTCGCCACACTCAACACACTTTCTATAACTGTATCCTTCTGAATTACATGTGGCATTTCTTTCAGTAATCCAGTCAGAACTTGTATGCTCCTGTGTTTTAGGAATAACTCTTGTTGCAAATATAGCTCCACAGGTCTCACACTTTTCAACTTCTGTTCCTGTCGTTGTGTGTGTTGGTGCCACCTCCACGCAGGTTATTTTGTTACAGTGATGTTCATCTTCAAATGTAAATTCAACCGGCGCCTCTTCTTGCAGTCCTTCTGAAAAGTCAAAATAAATATCTTCCAGTTCAACCGGCTCATAAGTTTCTATAACTGGATAGTTAGTCGTCTCTTCCTGCGACGGAGTATCATATATAACATATTCAATAGCTTGAGCATTCACTCCTGTTGTTAACATGCCAGAAAGCATCATACATCCTGCAAGTAACAATACTAATAATTTCTTAATCCTTTCACTTATCTTTCCATTCATATTTTCTTACCTCCTTAAGATAAAAATCTGTATCTTTGATATATATACAGTTCAAATTCTCTATAGGTTTTAAAAAATGAAAAAATTTTATAAAAATAAACAAATAGATAAAAAGACTGCGAAAAGAATCATATTCCATAATTCTTCCCGCAGTCTTTTGGGCTGTTTTCTACATTATGTTTTCAAATATCATCTCATTCTCTTAAATGAAAACTATACCTCCTACATTGCCTTCATTATTTCGAAATATTTAATTTCCAAATGAAATTGTATTACCTATTACTACATTTGATAAACCAGGCTTTTGCGTTCCGGACATTTCTTCTACGTTTGTTGCCTCTTCTTCATTTGACTTTTCTTCTATATTCAATCTGCTTCTGTCTTCTGCTGCAATTCCTCCAGGGATATATATTCATACACAACGTAGTTTTCAAATGAACCTCTACTATAATATGACTTTTTTATCACATTGTCATGGTCATCATACTCATACTTATACTCTTCCTTATCATCAATAGTACCATCAGGAAGTATTTCATAATGCTCCAATAAATTATCATGACTATCATATTTGTTTCCATAATGAATCTCTTCACTAATTGAACCATCTCGGTTATAATAAGTTTTTTTCGTTCGATTTCCGTGACTATCATATTCTTTCACAGTACTAATTGAACCGTCATCATTATAGTATGTTTCTTTAATCAAAGTTCCCTGGCTGTCATATTCTCTCACACAACTTGAATCATTTTCATCATATTGTGTTTCTTTTGTCACATTCTCCTGGCTGTCATAAGCATGAGTATAAATCACCGAACCATTTTCATCATAATCTATTTCTCTTATCACATTCCCCTGGCTGTCATAAACATATTCCTTCCAGTAATCCAACGAAGCATTATTACCCATATAACGTTGTTCTTTTATCACATTCCCCTGACTGTCATAAGCATATACCAAAGTATATTTAACCGAACCGTCACCCTTATGATGTGTTTCTTTCGTCACATACCATAGTTCATCTATACTACCAACTACTATTAAAATAATGCCTATTATTACTGCACTAATAGCAGATAAAGAGATTGCCACTTTTGCCACTTTGCTCATCTTTCGATGTTTTTTATTGTTATAATATCCAGGTATCTGTTGATATGATGCATCAAACTGGTAAGTATCCTGTTGATACATGTTCTGCTGATACACATCCTGCTGGTACACATTGTTTTGCTGATACCCGTCCTGCTGGTACACATTGTTTTGCTGATACACATCCTGCTGATACACATTGTTTTGCTGATACCCGTCCTGCTGGTACACATTGTTTTGCTGATACC
>JAKSRY010000023.1 GCA_024403415.1 Lachnospiraceae bacterium | reverse complement strand
ATTTTAACAGAAGAAACTGTTGAAAATTCCAATTTTATCTATGATTTTATTAAGAAGGATATTGCAGAAGGAGGACAGTTTGAAGGTCAGACTGTACATACAAGATTCCCGCCGGAACCTAACGGATATCTGCATATAGGTCATTGTAAAGCGTTGTGCATAGATTTTGGTATGGCTGAGAAGTTCAACGGAATCTGCAATCTTAGAATGGATGATACCAATCCTGCGAAAGAGGATACAGAGTATGTTGATGCAATCAAGCAGGATATTCACTGGCTTGGATTTGACTGGTCAGACAGATTTTTCTATGGATCCGACTATTTTGAGAAGGATTATGAATATGCAGTGGAGCTTATTAAGAAAGGTCTTGCATATGTTTGTGAACTGACTCCTGAACAGTTCAGAGAATACAGGGGAGATACTCAGACTCCTGCAAAATCTCCATACAGAGACAGACCGATTGAGGAAAACCTTGAACTGTTTGAGAAGATGCGTAAAGGTGAAATCGAAGAAGGAAAGATGACTCTTCGTGCAAAAATTGACCTTAATAGCGGAAACTTCAATATGAGAGATCCTGTTATCTACAGAATCAGATATATCAATCATCACAGACAGGGAACAAAGTGGTGTATTTTCCCTATGTATGATTTTGCGCATCCAATTCAGGATGCTCTTGAAGGAATTACACATTCATTGTGTTCTTTGGAATACGAAGATCACAGACCTTTGTATGACTGGGTTGTAACCAATGTTTCAATTCCATATCATAAGCCAAGGCAGATTGAATTTGCCCGTCTTGGAATTGATCATACAGTTATGAGCAAACGTAAATTAAGACAGCTTGTTGAAGAAAACTATGTTTCAGGCTGGGATGATCCAAGAATGCCAACCCTATGTGGATTAAGGAGAAGAGGTTATACAGCAAATTCCATCCGTAATTTCTGTGAAACTATCGGTGTTTCAAAGGTTAATTCAGTAATTGAGTTTT
Organism: Lachnospiraceae bacterium; assembly: GCA_024403415.1. GTDB lineage: Bacteria > Bacillota > Clostridia > Lachnospirales > Lachnospiraceae > JAILLW01. The sequence continues at coordinate 35,760 of JAKSRY010000023.1, read as the reverse complement.
CTGAACTTGAAAGATGTTTAAGAGATGACCTTAATCAGACAGCAGAAAGAACTATGGCAGTTGTAAGACCATTGAAGCTTACAGTAACCAATTATCCTGAAGGACAGAGTGAGATTTTTGAAGTTGAAAACAATCCGCTTGATCCTGAACAGGGTGTAAGAGAAATTACCTTCAGCCGTGATTTGTATATTGAAGAAGAAGACTTCCTTGAGGAGCCAATTCCAAAATATAAGAGAATGTATCCCGGTAACGAAGTAAGATTAAAGGGAACATATCTTGTAACATGTACCGGATGCAGAAAGGATGAAAACGGAAAGGTCGTTGAAGTTTTCTGTGAATACGATCCTGAGTCACGCGGTGGTAATCCTGCAGACGGACGTAAGGTTAAGGGTGCAACAATTCACTGGATTGATGCCAATAACTGTGTTGATGCTGAAGTAAGATTGTACGAAAATCTTTTCACTGATGTTCAGCCTGATGGTCCTGACAAAGATTTCCTTCAGTGTCTCAACCCTGAGAGCCTTGTCGTTTTGAACAACTGTAAGGTTGAAAAGAGAATGGTTGATATTGCCGGAGAATTTGACAAACAGGAGAACAGGACAGGTATTAACGCACCTACATTCCAGTTTATGCGAGTTGGTTTCTTCTGCCTTGATAATAAAGACAGCAGTGCCGATCATCTCGTATTTAACAGAAGTGTTCTTTTAAAGGACGGATTTAAGAAATAGTGAAATGAGATTATATAGAAAAGATTCAGTCTTCTATAAAAATGTATTCAAGCTTGCAATACCTATAGCTCTTCAGAGTTTAATAACAATCGGTGTTAATATGCTTGATACCATAATGGTTGGAAGTCTGGGAAAGTCTGCACTGTCAGCTACTTCTCTTGCTAACTCATTTATTAGTATATATCACATTTTCTGTATGGGCCTTGGAATGGGAGCTTCAGTTCTTGTTTCAAGATACTGGGGAATGAAAAAGGCAGGCGCCGGTGATGAGGCAACTCGTGCACTGAAGCAGACAGTTAGTCTTATGCTGAGAATTACAATCGGACTGGCTGCTGTGTTTGCCATAGTAACACTTATTATGCCCGGTACATTAATGAAAATGTATTCCGATGATTCTGAAATAATAAGACAGGGTGCCATCTATTTTGGGTACTCGGTTCCAACATACTTTTTCCTGGGAACGAGTCTTGTCACAACCATTGTTTTGCGAAGTGTGGGGCAGGTCAGACTGCCTCTCTTTGTATCCATCGGAGCCTTCTTTGTCAATCTTGGTGCAAACTATATGTTTATCTTCGGAGAGTTCGGAGCTCCGAGGCTTGAGGTTGCAGGAGCTGCACTTGGAACTTTGATAGCAAGAGTTTTTGAGGCTTCCATCATTCTTGGATACTTGTTCCTTAAGGACAAAAATATTGGTTTTAAGATTAAGGATTTATTTATCAAGACCAAATCTTTGATAAGAGAATATTTTAGAATATGTATTCCTGTGCTGATAAGTGATGGTATTCTTGCTATCGGAAATAATACCGTGGCAATGGTTATCGGACATCTTGGAGATAATTTTACGGCAGCTAATGCTATTACCAGTGTGACTCAGCAGCTGAGTACCGTTCTTGTTCAGGGTGTAAGTCAGGCCGGCGCTATTGTCACCGGACAGACACTTGGACAGGGCGATAAAGAAAGGACCATGAAGCAGGGATGGCAGTTCCTTGGACTTGGTCTGGCACTAGGTATAATTTCTGCAACATTCATAATGATATTCAGCGGGCCGATTATATCAACTTATGATAATACCGGAGAAGAAGTGCAGCTTATTGCAGAGCAGCTCATGCTGGCAATCAGTCTTATTATTATTTTCCAGGCGACCAACAGTATTATGACAAAAGGGGTTCTGCGTGGCGGCGGAGATACGAAAATGCTGATGCTAACAGATAACATTTTTCTCTGGGTGCTTTCGATTCCGCTTGGTATTCTTGCCGGTTTTGTGTTTAATATGTCAGCTTTCTGGATATATGTTTTGCTTAAGATAGATCAGGTGGTTAAAACCATCTGGTGTGTATTTAGATTAAAGGGTGGAAAGTGGATTAAAAAGATTTCCACAGGGACCCATTAATTGCTAAGAATAACAGAATAGATATAGTTAGTTATTCGTTACTAATATAAGAAAAAGGATTAAGTTGTATGGTACCGGTTTCCTCAATTGCATTTATGATTTTTAGTATGTTCGTAGGAGTGCTTCTTCCTGTCGGAACAATTATTTATCTTAAAAGAAAATATGACCTGGGATTAAAGCCCTTTTTTATAGGATGTATGATCATTATGGTGGCATCGACTGTGCCATCACTTCTTAATGCATATTTTATCAATGGAAGCCCGTTAAGTACGCTTCTTGATAAGTATGCTGTTTTCAATGCTCTCTTTTACGGCATTACCATTGCTATATTTGAAGAGGGTGGTAAGTTTCTTGCAATGCGTTTTATGCTCGCAGATAAATATGATGATGACCATAATGCACTTATGTATGGTGCGGGACATGGCGGATTTGAGGCTTTTTGGGTTCTGGTCTTTGGAAATATCCCATATCTGACCGCAGCATTAAGAATCAATTCTGAAGGAATAGACTCTCTTGTTTCTTTGGTTAATGAAGCATCAAGGGATGAAGTAAGAGAAGGATTTAATATGCTGGTTGAAACTCCTTCTTACACTTTCCTGTACGGACCGCTTGAAAAGATAGCGATGGTTGCAATGCATATTGCACTGTCTGTGATTGTATGGTATGCAGCTACAAGAGCTAAGAAACTTAAATATTTGTGGATAGCAATGTTTCTTCATTTGTTCTCAAGTGCCAGCGTGGACCTTGTTAATAAGTGGGCAGAAACTACAATTTCAAATGGTGTATTACAGACAATAATAGTCGAAATATATATGTACGGAATAACCGCATTGTGTGTATATATGGCTGTCAGAGTATGGAGACAGAATGTGGCTGAAAAAGTCTTGGAAGATTAGGCTTTAAGAATTTGATTATAGTTTTTCATTAGTTATTGACCTTGGGGAGTGCATATGCTTTTTTCGAAAGAAGTCATAATTAATATAGTGTGTGTCCTTGCAGGTGGTCTTGGGATAGGCTATTTACTGTATGGGATAATTAAGAGCAATGCCAGAAAAGCAATAGGAGTAGCTATTTTTCTTCTTCTGGTAAGCGGCGGTGTCTTCATGTGGAATAACTATGATTATTTCTTTGCACAGGAAATAACGATTCCTTATCCTATTTCGGACATGGACTATTTTGCTGAAGAAAATTTTGAGGATATAGATGCTGTAACCAATTATGTGAGAAATCCGGACGATTCAATAACAATAACACTTTCACCATCTAAATACAGGGAATTTAAGGGGATGCTAAAGGACGAGATTGACAAGGGGATTGAGGCAATCAAGTATTCAAAAGGCATAGGAATAACGGATATTGAATATAACGGATCGTATAATGAGTTTACGGTTAAATATTTTAAAAGAGATTTTAAGGAATATTATCAGCCTATTACCATAGCATTGTTTTCATTTGGACATATGTATAATGCTTTTATACTTAGGGATGAAGATAATGACATATATGTCAGATTTGAAAACGATAATGGTGAAATAACCAAAGAATACCATTCTCTGCAGAAGGAGGATGAATAATGATTACTCCAAAGGAAAGCATCGAGATCAATAAAATAGCTGCATTTAAGCTTCCGGCGTATGAAGACATACCTGACGATGGTTTGTTTTTGGAACAGGTAACCAGATATGTTCAGGAATATCTGCAGGTACTTGAAGGAATAACAATTACTTCTTCTATGATAAGTAATTATGTTAAAAAGGGGCTGGTTGATAATTCCATAAGGAAGAAATATTACAGAGATCAGATAGTATATATTTTCTTTATTGCAGTTGTGAAATCAGTTCTTTCACTTGAGGAAATTGAAATACTGCTTAGCTTTAGGGCTAAGGAATACGATATCGCGCTCTTATATGGATATCTTAAGGATGAGTTTAAGAATGCACTTTCATTTGTATTTGGAATTGATGAAGAAATGAAGGAAGCTCAGATAGACTACACGGAAGAGAGATATTTGTTAAGAAATACCATAATTACAGCTGCACATAAGATATATCTTGATACGATATTTAAGCTTAACAGTTAAAAGAAGGTGATTCAGTTATAATGGCTGAATCACCTTTTTTTCACTAAATATTTTGACCTTAATATAATAAATAGAAAAGATAATTGAACTTAATGACCAGGTAATCGGATATGCACAGAATATGGTCTGGATTACAGGGAAGATCTTAACTGCAATTGTTATATAAGTAATTCTGAACAGACACCAGCATCCCAGCATGACAAACATAGGGACAGCTGTCCGACCGGCACCCCTTAAGATTGATGCCATAAGGTGTGAATAAGCAAGTAGTGCAAAGAACAGGCTTTCCACATGAATCTGGAGTACACCGGTTGCTATAATATTTGCCTGATCTGTGAAGATACGCATGAAAAGCGGAGCTCCAAGGAATAAAGTGAGTCCTATGATTTCAGAACAGGCGACTCCTGCAATTACACCGAATTTGGCTCCCTTTTTAGCACGCTTCAGGTTACCGGCTCCAAGGTTCTGACTGGTAAAGGTGGTAAGCGCAGTACAAAAGCTGTTGATTGGGAGGAAAGCAAAACCTTCGAGTTTCGAATAGCTTCCGCATCCGGCCATCGCAACTGAACCAAAATTGTTGATATTGGACTGAACCGTTACGTTTGCAATTGCAATAACAGAATTCTGTATACCGGTTGGTATCCCGAGCTTGAGTTCCTTGATAAGAGTATTCTTATCTATCTTAATATCTTTGAGAACAACTTTATGAACTCCGTCAACTGTCAGTAATTTAACAAAGGAAAGTATTGCGCTCAGGTACTGAGCGATTACTGTTGCTATGGCAGCACCGGCAATACCCATATCAAATACCATTACAAACAGAAAATCCAGAATGGTATTGGTAATAGCACTTATTATGAGATAATAAAGAGGTCTTCTACTGTCACCAACCGCCTGGAAAATGCCGCAACAAGTGTTGTACATTACATTTCCAAGACCTCCGATGAAAAAGAGGCGAAGATATAAGGTTGAACTTGGCATTACATCTTCGGGAGTTCCCATAAGCCACAATATAACAGGAGAACCCAGTACTCCAAACAAGGTGGTAAAGATACCCATTATTATCCCGAAAGCAGTTGCGGTATGAACTGCAGTGTGAACAGCCTTATAGTCTTTTGCACCAAATTTATTACCGATTATTACTCCGGCACCGGTAAATAATCCGTTAATAAATCCTACAATCAAAAATATAAGGCTGCCGGATGAACTTACGGCAGCCAATGCTGTTTTACCAAGATAGTTTCCTACTACTACGGAATCTATCACATTATATAATTGCTGTAATAACTGTCCTACAAATACGGGCAGTGCAAATAAAACTATTTTTTTAGAAATTGATCCTTCAGTCATTTCATTACATACAGGATGAGCTTTTATTTAGCATTCTTCTTTGCTTCATCCATATCCTTCTGAGCTTTCTTTAAGTCTTCACGGATGGCAATTTTCTGAGGACATGCAGCTTCACATTTACCACATTCAACACATTTCTTAGGCTGATGATCTTCACCCATTTCTGTTTCCCAAGCCCAGTTAACTGCATAATAGTTGTCGTACATGTGCAACTTGTTCCAGCAGCTGAAGCTCTTGGGAATATCGACACCCATAGGGCAGGGCATACAATATCTGCAGCCGGTACATCCGTTCATTGTACGTGAAAGGATAGTTTTCTTAACTTCTTCCACTACCTTGAGTTCCTGATCGTCCATAGGCTTAAAATCAACAAAGGTTTTAAGGTTATCATCAACGTGTTCCATAGAACTCATTCCACTTAGTATAACATAAACATTTGGTAATGTACCTACCCATCTTAATGCAAATGATGAAGCTGTGGCATTAGCATCTGACTTTCTGAAGATATCCATGATGTCATCCGGAAGTTTTGCCAAAGTTCCTCCTTTGATTGGTTCCATAATAACGAGGGGAACGTTTTTTTCTTCAGCTATTTTATATAATTCAAGAGCAGACTGCTCATCAGCATCCATATAGTTTAACTGAATCTGACAGAAATCCCAATCTCTGTAATTGATGATTTCCTTAAAAGCATCAACACTGTCATGGAATGAAAAACCAAGATGTTTAATCTTTCCTTCAGCCTGGAGCTTTTCAAGTTCTTCAATAGCTCCGACCTTAAGCATTTCCTCCCAACGATCATGTCCCATGGCATGCATAAGATAGAAATCCACATAGTCAGTCTGAAGCTTTTCGAGCTGTTCATTTAATAATCTTGAAACATCTTCCGGTGTCTTAACAAGCCAGACAGGTAATTTTGTTGCAAGATAAAAAGATGATCTGTCATATTTTTTCATTGCACGTCCTACTACAAGTTCGCTCTCACCATTGTGGTAGGGATATGCTGTATCGAAATAGTTAACACCTGTTGCGTATGCCTTGTCTAACATTCTTTCAGCTTCCGGCTCGTCAATCTTTCCATCCGGTGTCGTTGGAAAACGCATGCATCCGAATCCGAGAAGCGATGTTTTGATTCCAAGTTTAGACATTGAACGATATTCCATAAATATTTGTCCTCCATATTCTCTGACTTACTTTTTATAGGTCATTCGACCGGCTACGAATAATTAAAGGGCATTGCATGCGTGAGACATACAATACACAGGATACATATATAAGGTTACTCTGTTTATGGATTATAATCAATATTTTTCGACTAAAACACGACATAATTTGACGCTTAAAAGTACAATTCAAGAATTGTTGAAAAAGTAAGCTGACATTTGAGGTGTTGTTATGATGTGGGAAGGTAAAGAGATAAAAATCAAAGCAACAAATGAATATTAGAAGCAATATCGTAGTGTTATTATGAAACTGTCGATTTACTTTCATAAAAACGCAACAGACAGGAAAGGAATTAAAATGGAAAACTTAAAGCAGATTATTAATCCTTATATGCCTTCGTGGGAATATGTTCCGGACGGAGAGCCTTATGTATTTAATGACAGAGTATATGTTTATGGCTCACATGATAAATTCAACGGTGATGTTTACTGTATGCTCGATTATGTATGCTATTCTGCGCCGGTTGACAACCTTGGCGACTGGAGATATGAAGGGGTTATATATAGAAAAGATCAGGATCCAAAGAATACAGATCTTCAGGGAAATCTTTACGCTCCTGCAGTGACAGTGGGTCCGGACGGAAGATATTACTTATATTATGTACTCAGTTCATGGGGAGTCGTTTCGGTAGCTGTGTGCGACGAGCCGGCAGGAAAATATGAGTTCTATGGATACGTTCATTATTCGGACGGAACCTATGTGGGTGAGAGAGAAGGTGACGAACCGCAGTTTGATCCCGGCGTGCTGACTGAAGGTGATATCACATATCTTTATACAGGATTCTGCGGATATATGGATAAGTCGCGCCATGGGGCGATGGTTATGACGTTGGATAAAGATATGCTTACTGTTATTAAGGAACCTGAATTTATTGTTCCGGGATCTGCATATGCGGAGGGTACAGAGTTTGAAAAGCATGCATTCTTTGAGGCACCTTCAATCAGAAAGAAAGATGGACTATACTATTTTATTTACTCTTCAGAGGTGTGTCATGAACTGGCTTATGCTACAAGTGAAAGCCCACTTGGCGGATTTACGTATCGTGGAGTTTTGGTAAGCAATGGAGATTTGAATATTGATTCTTATAAACCGGCTGAAAAGCCTATGTGTTATTGTGCGAATAACCATGGAAGTATGGTTAAGATTAAAGATGACTGGTTTATTTTTTATCACAGACACACCAATGGAACCAATTATTCACGTCAGGGATGTTTTGAACTGCTAAAAGAAAGAGAAGATGGTTTCTTTGATCAGGCAGAGATTACATCAAACTGTGGTATGGCACCACTTAAGGGTGAGGGAGAATATCCGACATACATCGCCTGCAATCTGTATTCACCATTGGATGAGGTTTATGTTCCGTGGTCGGGCTGGATGGACGCAAGATTCCAGAAGATTACACAGGAAGGCCGTGACGGTGACGAAAATCTTGGATACATCGCAAATATGAGGCCTGATACCTCTGCCGGTTTCAAATATTTCGATTGTAAGGGAATAAAGAAAATAAAAATAAACTACAAAGGATACGCTAATGGTTGTCTTGAGGTTCGTACAAAATGGGATGGAGAATCTTATGGAAGTATTCCTGTAGGCTATGCAAATGTATGGAAGGAAGAAACTGCTGAGGTTAGTATTCCTGACGGTGTGAATGCCTTGTACTTTACGTTCAAGGGAGATGGACATCTTCAGTTTAAGTCATTTACATTGATTTGTGATTAACGAAAATACCTGTTTAGATAAAGATAAATATCTGCATTAGTAAAATAATAATTCTACCAAGAAAGGAAAATCAATCTATTACTTATTGGGTAACCGGATTGTAGGATTGCATATGGAGAAAAAACCGGAAGTAAGAAGTGTTAATGGCGGAAAAATATGGGATAAGTCATTTGAAAGATGCAGCGTATCGGTGTATGTTCCTAATAATGATTTGCGTGATGATGTGCTGAATTACGGCTTTCTTGCTCCTTATATTCTTGTAATGTCTAATAGCAGAATGAAAGATGACGAACTTGTCATTTTTGCAAAAGAAAAAGGGTTTGAGAAAATGGCTAAAGAATTCGGGTCTTCTGTAGTATTTGTCAGCCCCAATTCAGCCAATGGATGGGATGATGCTTCTCCTGACATCCTTGATGAAATAATAACAAACTCCAAGATTCACCAGTATTTTGAGGAAGGAATGGCTAAGGCATATAACAGGTTTACTAAGCAGCTTGAAGGCTATTTTATCAGAGGAGCTATTTTTAGAATATGTATGTATGGCTTTGGAAAGTCAGCTGATTATCTTGCAAAGCATGCAATACGACATTTTGAAGGAGATGGACTTTGGGGAAGAGCGGACTGTGCTCCGACATTTATATCTTTGTCAGAACTGAACGTAATTCCTGATATTCAGTCCGATGACATACCAATTGCATATTATGGTAATGATAAAGATATAATTGATACTGTTTCTGCTAAGGCAAAATACACGATTATCAAGGATAAGGAAGATTTTTATACAGATTTTCATAATTTTGCCAAGCAGTTTAGGAGAATGTGTGGCCAGCTTGAACTTGATCCGGACCTTGAAAAGGATGGAATGGTTATAGAACCGGGTGTTTTCGTGACAAAAACATCTCCGGATAATGATGGTGATGACAGGGGAACCAAGGAGCATTCCATAGGATATTTTGCTTTTTATAATAAGGATATAGAGAATAATAATGTTCCGCTTCTTATAAGCTTCCATGGTGGTGGAGACAGTGCCATGTACATAGCTCATGTATCGGGCTGGGCTAAAATAGCACACAAGTACGGCTTTTTGCTTGTTAGTATTGAAGACCATCTGAATAGTACAGCAACAGAGATGAAGGCTCTGATTGAAAAACTGAAGGAAGATTATAATATTGATGCTTCGAGAATATATGTGTCAGGCTTTTCGATGGGTGGCTGTAAGTCATGGGATATGATTCAGGAGTATCCGGAGATTCTTGCGGCAGCAGCCCCAATGGATGCTACATTTGAAGTTGGACTTAATGTATTTGGACAACCGGTTAAAAAGGATATTAACAAAGATATTGCGGTTCCTGTATTTTATGTAGGCGGTGAGCTTACACCTCTTCCGGAACTGCCGTTTCAGGCTCAAAAGTGCATAGACAGAATTGAATATGTTTTTAATATTAACAAGGTTCCTGTCGAGTATAAGGTAAAGCTTGAGGAGGCAGATGAATGGCAGAACAAAATCTGGGGAATAGATGGAAATGCCATTGTTAAAATTAAAGATCCTGACAGACAGGGTATCCTGACACTGCAGTTATTTGAAAGTGCAGATGGAAAATGCTATACCGTACTTGGAAGTGTGGATAATCAGGGACATGAGTGCCGAGAGCATACCTGCGAGATGGCCTGGAAATATATGAGTGGCTACAGACGGGTTAATGGAACTGTTGAAGCATTGACCATTGATGAAGTTAAGAAAACTCTATGCCAATAAGGCATAGAGTTTTTATTTTTAGCGTTTATATTTTGTAGGACTGACTCCGAAATGTCGCTTAAATGCAGATGAAAAATGCTCTATGCTCGAATAACCGGTTTTTTCGGCAATTGTTGATATAGAGTTGTTTGAATCTGCCAAAAACAACTGAGCTGCAGACATTCGAGCTTCGGTCTTTTTTTGTGTAAAGGTTTTTCCATAATGCTCTTTCAGTAATCGCTCCGTCTGACGAGGTCCGAGTCCTAACCTTTCAGATAACTGTTCGAGAGTTAATGTGTTGTATTCATATAAGAAGGATTCTTCTATGGCAAGATAGGTGTTGCACATTGAACAGCATTTTTTGGCGGGTTCAGGAGATTTGTCCTTAATTCTGTAATTATTTACAAGCTTCAACAGAAACTGCTTCAGAAGGGTTTCTATCATTATCTCATATCCAAATGGTTTGTCATTATATTGAAAAAAAATTTCCTGCAGTATGTTAATTATATTCTGTGAATCTTTTCCAAACCAGAAATTATTGTCAAGAAACAGATCTGCCACTTCCTTTTCAGTGGGAGTGAAGGTCTTTGAATTTCTCAGAACTCTTAGGTAAATACAATACTCCCACATAGGATCGTCTATATCTGGGATATGCGCATGCTCAACACCTGGTCCGGTTACGAAAAGGGATTCCGGCCCTACGCAATATTTATCACCATTAATAATCATGGTTCCCTTGCCGTGAGCAATATAATGAATCTCATAGCTGTTGTTACTATGAACATGATTTGGTATTTTTCTTTCAAATTTTTCTATAGCTAATGATGAAATATAAAAGCTTAGGCCGCCAAGCTGGAAGTTAATATTATCATCTGAAAAACGTGTCTGCATAAACTTAATCTCCTGTAACTGACCATATTATACATCAAATTTTGCGATAATGCGACATGCATAGTGGTAAATAGACATAAGAATATATAACCATTATGCACTTTTTTGTTATATGATTAGTATGAGTTGAGAAGCTGATTTTTGTAAAATAGTTGCTTAATATTTGCGATATCGTGATTAACTTGCTTGAATTTTGCGAATATGTAAAAAATTAGATGTTTGTGGGATAATAAAATAGCAAAGTATGAAAATAGTGATATTTGATTAAATTTGATATTTTATGATTAAAAAGTAGCAATATTTAGCAAGTCCCTAAAACTATAATGGATTATTGTTAAATTGTGAAGGTTATTAATATATTTTTGGTTGAGGCTGATAACCAGTTTACGACCAGAGGAATAGGGGGATAGATGTTTAAGAACAAGAAGAAGCTCAGGGGCTACAAAGAATTCCTTATGGTCCTTCCTTTTATTATTCTGGTAATCATGTTTTGCTACTATCCATTATATGGATGGTTTTACGCATTTTTTGATTACAAACCACCCAAACCATTATCAGAGGCTGAATTTGTTGGATTAAAGTGGTTCTCATATATGCTTGATACACCAACGAAGAGAGCTCAGTTAGGACAGGTATTGCTTAATACCCTTGCAGTTAGCGGACTGAGTATCCTGTTTTCATGGTTCCCTATGATTTTTGCAGTATTTCTAAATGAAATTAAAAGCAAAAAGTACAGGAAGTTTGTTCAGACAGCGACTACTCTTCCTAACTTCATAAGCTGGGTTCTTGTATATTCAATTGCTTACTGTGTATTTAATAGTACCGGTGTAATCAATTCCCTTCTCGGTGATATGGGAATTATTGATAAGCCTATAGAATTTCTTCAGTCGTCAGAACACGTTTGGTTCAAGATGTGGCTATGGCTGACCTGGAAGAACGCCGGATGGGCAGCAATCATGTATATAGCTGCAATAGCCGGAATAGATGAGGAATTAAAAGAAGCTGCAAGGGTTGACGGAGCTAACAGAATGCAGATTATAAGGCATATTACTATTCCAAGTATTTTGCCGACATATCTTGTATTGTTGTTCCTTAACATAGCAAACTTCCTTTCGAACGGAATGGAGCAGTTCTTTGTGTTCCAGAACAATTTCAACAAGGATACGATTCAGGTATTGGATTTGTATGTATATAACATAGCGATGGGTTCGGGCGGATATCCTCTTGCCACTGCAATAAGTATTTTCAAGAGTGTTGTAAGTATCATTCTGCTGTGTGTTACTAATAAGATTTCAAAAGTTACAAGAGGGGAGGGCTTCATCTAATGGGAAAAGAAAAAGTTATCTCTTCTGGTACGGAAGAAAAGATTGTTTACGAAAAGCAGAATATGCCAAAGAAAAAGCATAAAAGAAAACGCTCAAAGTCAGACATTGCACTTAGCGCAATAGTATATGTGGTATATACATTTTTTACATTTGTCTGTGTCTACCCATTCTACTATATTTTTGTTAATACAATAAGTTCGAATGAATTGAGCCAGAGAGGAAAAATTGCTTTTTGGCCTCAGGAATTTCATCTTACAAATTATAAGAATGTAATGCAGATTCCTGCCCTTCTGGATGCAGCTAAGATTTCCTTATACAGAACTGTTCTCGGAACTATTGTTACGGTTGCTGTAGCTGCTTTCCTTGGATATATGTTTACAAGAGAAACAATGTGGAAGCGTAAGGTATGGTACAGAATGATCGTTGCTACGATGTATTTCAATGCCGGAATTATTCCATGGTTTATCACAATGAAGAACCTTGGACTTTACGACAATTTCCTTATTTATATTCTTCCGACAGCGGTTTCACCATTCTATATCGTTTTGTGTAAGACATTCGTGGAATCTATCCCGAAGGAGCTTACAGATGCGGCCGAAATCGACGGCGCAGGAACATTACGAACGTTCTGGTCGATCATAGTGCCGGTAATAAAACCTATTTTGGCAACTGTTGCCATATTCAGTGCGGTAGGACAATGGAATTCGTTCCAGGATACACTGCTTATGGTAATTAATAAGAAACTGTATACATTGCAGTTCCTGTTATACAACTATATTAATCAGGCAAGTTCACTTAAGGCACTGGTTAACAACTCAACGAATGCTTCGTCTGTCGCAGCATCACTTGCACATGCAGCGACAACAACGTCCATTCGAATGACGGTAACAATAGTTGTTGTTGCACCTATTTTGTTTGTTTATCCTATCTTCCAGAGGTTCTTCGTTAAAGGAATCATGATTGGAGCGGTTAAGGGATAAATGCAGTATTAACTGCGATGGATTTACCAAAAGTATAAAGGGGGTAAAAGAATGAAATTCAAGAAACTTGCGTCATTACTTGTAGCTACAGCTCTTGCAGTGACAACACTTGCAGGTTGTTCCGGTGATGATAGTACTGCTTCAACTGATTCAAGCACTGCTAGCAATACCACAACCACAACAGAAGCTTCTTCTGACGGCTCAGCAGCATCAGGAGACTTGCTTACAATCGAAATTTATGATGCTGCTGCTAACTACCAGGGAACACAGTCTGGTTGGTTTGCAAAGGTTGTTAAGGATCGTTTCAATATCGAACTTAACATTATTGCTCCTCAGGTTGCCGGAGATGCTATCTTCCAGACCAGAGCAAGCTCAGGAAACTTAGGTGATATCGTTCTTCTTGATGCAGTTCAGTTCGCTGAATGTGTAGATTCAGGATTGATTAAGGATATTACAGCAGATCTTCCTAACTATTCAAATCTTGCTGCTTATAAGGAACAGATCGATGTTTATAACGGTGGTCTTCCTAACAACGCAGATAAGAAGACATATGGTATTCCTACAGAAATGATGAATACTTCTCCTACAAGTTATTCTCAGGATGTAATTTACTCAAGTCCACTTCTTAGATGGGATCTTTACTCAGAACTCGGATGCCCTGATATTGCAGACCTTAACGGATTGCTTGATGTTCTCGGACAGATGATGGAAAAGCATCCTACAAACGAAGCCGGTGATCCTGCTTATCCTTTCTCTCTTTGGGCAGACTGGGATGGCGGTGACGGAATGCTTGGTATCGCTAACGTAGTTCAGTTAACAACATGGTATGGTGAAAAGCTTAGAGGATCTGTAATCCTTAAGCCGGACGGAACATTCACACCATTAACAGATAAGACAGGTTCTTACTATAAGATTCTTCACTTCTTAAATGATGCTTACAGAAGAGGACTTGTAGATCCGGATTCCGGTGTACAGGATTGGAACACAGCATGTGCTAAGATGGGTGCAGGTCAGGTTTACCTTATGTGGTACAGCTGGCAGGTAGGTTTCTGGAACAGCCAGGAACGTCTTGAAAATGGTACAGCATTTATCTTTATCCCTGTAGCAGATCAGAACTACTATACAGATGCAGATGCTTACTTCGGAAGCGGACGTGTATTTGGTGTAGGTTCAGGTGTTGAAGGTGAAAAGTATGAAAGAATCATGAAGTTCCTTAACTGGTATGCATCTCCTGAAGGACTTACATTCCAGCATGTAGGTATTGAAGGATTCAACTACACAGTAAACGAAGATGGAACATATACAGCAATCAATACAAACGCTTTGATGGATAACCTTCCGGTTCCTGAAGAGTACGGCGGAGCTGGTTACAACGATGGTAACAATGCTATCAACCAGTGGATTGTAGGTGCTAACTCTACTAACCCTGTAACAGGCGAAACATATGCAAAAGATTACTGGAAGTCTTGGAAAGAGACTACAATGACTCAGATGAAGAAGGATTGGGCTGCTAAGTTCGGCGCTGCAGAACCTGTAGACTGGATGAAGCAGAATAACAAGCTTGTTATCAGCCCTAACGTATCAGTATCACTTGCAGCTGATACAAATGATATCGGTGTTATCCGTAACCAGTGTAACGAATCTGTATGTGACTACTCTTGGAAGATGATCTTTGCCAAGGATGATGCTGAATTTGATTCAATGTGGGATGAAATGACATCTACACTTGAAGGTATCGGATTTGCTGATCTTACAGCATTCGATATTGAAAAGCACACAGTTGAACTTAACGCAAAGAATGCATACAAATAAGATTAACTGAATAAGAATTCATATTTTTATGAATATCAGGGAGACGTATTGTATAATACGTCTCTTTTCTTATTAGAGAGACAAAGAAGATGGAAAACAGAGTAAATGCTATAGCATTTTTGTTGAAAAGATAAGCATTTGAGTGATAAAATTACTCTGTGTATTTATACGCAAAATGTGGTTTTTGAGTATATAAAATAATGGGGTAAATAAGATGAAACAAAAGGGAAATACTAAATTTAATATTATTATCATAACAATAACAGCAATATTGGTTGGGGTTATTGGTGTCCTGACTTATATGACAATTAATAAGGGTGATACTGATATTAAAAAGCAGCTCGCGTTAGGAGAAAAATATATATCCGAAGGTAATTTCGACGAGGCTATTGAAGTCTTTAAAAAGGTTATTTCAATAGACCCTAAATGTGAAGATGCATATCTTGGTTTGGCAGATGCTTATGCAAAATCTGACCGTTTCACAGAAGCTGTGAAATGTCTCGACGAAGTATCTTTATTTACGCAATCGCAGGTCATTATGGAACAGATTAACGAAAGGCGGGAATATTACGCAGAGCTTGAAGCAAACAAAATAGAAGGTGGAAGGCCAACACCCTCTCCGATACCGGAGAATAGTGAAACACCTGCACCATATGATAATGAATCACCCTCACCAACACCTGATGTAACGGAAATTCAACAGGTTGAAGGAGAGGATGAAGGCAGGGAAAGTCTTGTTTTAATCGAAGGAGTTACATATTATAGCTACGACGAAATAACAGGCTATGATTCAATACCTGAATATGATGTTGTTATTTCTTATAAAGATACAATTTATTCTTTAAGAATTCATCCAACCTTTGAACCTGAGGGAGCTTCGGCAAAGGAAGACCTGTATTTTAAAATATTCGATACAACCGAAGGTCAAATTTTAGGTGGAGGCTGGGGACTTAAAGCTACAGACGGTGTAGTTATCCTTAATATTGAGCAGGATTATAACAGTGAAACAAGTAAGGGAATTATGGAGTTTCAGCTTGCAGAATATGCAACGCTTACATCAATAGTAATTGCTCCAATACCTGCACTTACCGAGACTGAGGCTTATTATTCTGTAGGTGAAAACCTTACATTTACCGCAATGGATGGCGGTGACACTCCTTTTTCATTATATGATGTTCGGGAGTATGTTTTAAGGTATCCCACCGGAGCGTATGGAATTGAAATGACCATAGACTGGGACAGAAGAGAATTTTTACCATACTGATTTGTTAATAATATTAATCTCCGGAGAGTAAATATTAATGTTTAGCCAGAAAAATGTGCTTGCAGGCACATACGAGATAATTGAAGAGATTGGTCGTGGCGGCAATGGAATTGTTTATCTTGCCATTCACAGAAGACTTCAGATATATGTTGTCATCAAAAAGATAAGGGATGATGTCGTCGACAGAGTAAGAATCAGACAGGAAGCAGACCTTCTGAAGAACTTAAAACATCCATACCTTCCGCGCATATACGATTTTGTAGAGACTTATGATGGTATCTATACAGTTATGGACTATGTAGACGGGATAGATATGGAAAGGGCTCTGCAGCAGTGGGGAAGTTTCACGGAAAGCAATGTCAGAAAGTGGGCACTTCAGCTTGGAGAGGCTCTTGATTATCTGCACAGGCAAAATCCTCCAATAATTCATTCTGATATAAAACCCTCCAATATTATGCTTACCAATGATGGAAATATATGTCTTATTGACTTTAATATTTCACTTGCACTTGGTGGAAATATGGGTAATTCGATAGGGGTAAGCCCCGGATTTTCTCCGCCTGAGCAGTATACAGGATTCGGAATGTATAATCCTAATCCTGTGAATACCGGATATTTAAGTGAAGATTTTGTCAGAAATACACTGTACAGTAATCCCAGGGTTGCTCCATATGTGGGGATGGGAATAACGCCAAGATCCGATATTTACAGTCTTGGTATGTGCCTTGTAACTTTCCTTACAGGTTCAAGGCCTGACCCCGGTTTTAATAATTACAGGATTGAGGATTACGGAATACAGATTTCGGAAGGGTTTGCAACCATTATTGATAATATGACAGAAATTGCGCCATCTGACAGATATGCCAATGGTACACAGTACCTTGAAGCTTTGCGAAACTGTCGGAAGCTTGACAGAAGATATATTTCCATGCGCAGGCGTCAGTTGGGAATGAGCCTTACGGCAAGTGTTTTATTTGTAATCGGTGCAATACTTACTGTGTTTGGAATATTCAGACTCAATGCTGACAGACACACAGAATATTATTCAATAATAGAAGAAGCTGATGCTGCAATTAGCAATATGAATTCCGATGAAGCGGCAAGGCTTATCAATGAAGCAATCGAAAAAGACTCAACAAAGGCCGCAGCCTATAAAGAAGACGTGTATCTTCGATACATGAATGATGATTTTGAAGGATGTATAGAGCTTGGGGAAAAATATATAAGAACGACTCCGTTCTATATTGAATCGGCCGAAGATAAAAGTTATCTTGCGGATATCTATTATCTGGTAGGTAATGCATATTTTGAACTCGGTAAAAATGCAGAGGCTTTGTCGTTAATCAAAATGGCAATTGAAAATGATTCTTCAAATCCTCTGTATTTTAGGGATTGTGCAGTAATAACGGCAATGAATGGAGATGCCGATAAAGCTGAAGCTTATATTAAAGAAGCTTCGAGTCTGGGGCTTAATGATTTGACAACCGAGCTTGTTGAGGCAGAGATTAATCATAAAAGAGGGAACGAAAGAGAAGCTCTTAGTATAGTTAAGGGCCTGATTCAGGAAACTGATGACAAGGTGCTGCTGAGAAGGTCGGTTATGCTCTGCTCAGATATTTATAAAAATATAGGTGACAGTTCAATAGACGATGAAATAGACATTCTTACAAAAGCACTTAATAAGTCTGACAAAGGCAGCAGGATAATGGTTTCCGAATATCTTTCCAATGCATATTCCAGAAAGGCCGCGCTTTATCCTGAAATATCTGCAGAATGTTATCGTAAGGCCATAAGTCTTCTTGAAGATATTTATAACGAGGGGTATTCAACTTACAGAGTAATGGAAAATATAGGTGTTCTCTATGAGAATATGGGAGACCTTGAAAATGCCGAATCATTTTTCTTAAAAATGCTTGATAAGTATCCGGATAATTATGGTGTATATATCAGACTGGCATTTCTTGAGGCAGACAAGCAGCAGAATATCGATATCACCTATAGAAACTATGACAAAATGATGAACTATTATGACAAGGCAGTGAGTTATTGTAATAAGGATGATGATGTTGATATGCAGCTTCTTAATAAAATGGTAGATGATATTAAAAAGGCCGGATGGTATTGATTTATATAACAGCAGTTTTGCATAAGGAAATAATTATATGAATGGATCGACTTTAATGATTATTGGGATTGCACTGATAGCACTGGGGATAATTCTATCAGCAATTAATATCATATATGGAAAGACTAAAGCCAAAAGCATTAAAAAAGCGTTAAGCGATGACTATGATTTTGGACAGTAAAAGATGGAGAGTAATATATGGGAGCCATATTTAAAAGTCTTGGAATGTTCTTTTGGGATAATAAAATCACTTTTCTGATTATTATCTGTAGCCTGGTAATACTGATTATAGTTCTTCGAAAACTTATCAAAGCAAATCAGAAGAAGAAAGAATTGCGACAGGCAGCACTTGAGAGGGCGAGAGACGAAAAACTGAATAGTTTCATACTGAACAGGTATTCACCTTCTGATCATAAAGAAGTGTATGTTCCGTACGACGTTGATTACAGTGACGGAATAAACGGACTTCAGTACGATTTGAATAATCGTAGTGTGAGTAATCCCATTATGATACAGATTATAGAAAGAACGGGCTTGTCGGAACGTAAATTCGCACTGAACGCATCAAAGGGTATAAGAATTGGAACCTCAAAGGAAGATGATATTGAAATAATCAGCGAAAACAGGGTGATGTTTCAATGTGAATTATTTGTTATCAAAAATAAGCTTTATGTGAAAAATAACATGCCGGCATCTATAATTATTATAAAAAGAAATAAGAAACAGGCAGTAGTTGATGCAAGAGGCCTGGCGATAAAATCAGGGGATACGCTGTTAATAGGAACATATTCATATACTATTACAATAGTTGATTAAGGGGGCAATATGAGCCATATAGTTTCAATATACAGTAAAAAGGCATTTAAGTCGTTTTTACTGCCGGCTATTAACAATTCAAATCATTCCATTATTATAAACAAGGATATATTCTGTCTGGATGGGGATATTGAACTTGATATGGAAGTTATCGACAATAAATGGAATTTTCTGTCATCAGATAAATATTCCGTTATTTCGACAACCACAAGAATGCCATATGAAGGCTGTCCGCTGAATAGGGATGATCTTGTATCCATAATACTTCCAAGCGGTGAGAGCCTGTCGGTAATGTATGAGGAAAGTGACATTTCATTCAGCGTTTTCGATAAATTTGTCCTGAATGGCTTAAGTTACGTGACGATAGGCCGTGATGCGGGGAATGATATACAGTACAACAACAGAGGTCTTGTATCAGGTCAGCATGCAATACTCAGATTTCAGGGAAACTGCTGGATAATTGAAGATACAGGAGCTAATGGTGTTTTTGTAAATGCAAGAAGAGTTATAAGACAAAGACAGCTTGAGTTTGGAGATACAATTTCAGTGTTTGGACTGACTATAGTATTTCTTGATAACATAATCGCAGTTAACAGGGAAGCTGCCGGGGCCGTTTTTAATAACGGAACCTTAAAAAAGGCCAGGATGGAGTCTGTGGATCCATCAGTAACTCATGCTAAATATAAAAAGGGAAAATCATTCTTCCACAGATCGCCAAGACAAATATATAAGATTGACAGCGAACCTGTTGAAATTGAAGCTCCACCTCAGCCAAGGACTCAGAATAAGAAGCCACTTGGAATGATTATTGGTCCGTCAATGACAATGGCGCTTCCGATGCTTTTAGGATGCGGACTTGCAATTTACAGTACTAATTTGAGCGGAAACAGCAGCAGTGCTTTCATGTATACAGGACTGATTACAGCTATATCTTCTGCTCTTATTGGAACTACCTGGGCAATTGTAAATCTTCTTTTTGAAAAGAAAAGGACAAAGGAAGAGGAGGTTCACAGATTTGAAGCATATAGTGAATACCTGATTAAATCTGCGAACACAATAAAGGAAAAATACGACAAGAATTACAGCAGTCTTCATAATATGTACCAGTCAGCAGAGGTATGCTGCAATCAGGATGCCGAAAGTATGACTTTGTGGAACAGAAATAAAAGCCATGAGGACTTTTTGACACACAGACTTGGAATAGGTGATATGCCGTTTCAGGTCAAGATTACTGTGCCTAAAGAAAGATTTACATTAATCAATGATTCACTTGCGGAAAAACCGGCAATGATCAAGGAAAGCTATAAAAACCTGCATTCTGTTCCTCTTTGCATTAATTTTCTTGAGCACAGGATGGTAGGTATAGTAAGTGTGGATGGTAAAAAGGGTGCAACGGATATAATGCATTCTCTGGTTGCACAGATTGTATCATCCAACTGTTATACGGATGTTAAGCTTGCCTTTGTTTTTGATGAAGGTGAAGAGGACTCGGATGACTGGCAGTATCTGAAATGGCTTCCGCATGTATGGAGCGAAGATAAGAGAACCAGGTTCTTTGCTACAAATGAAAACCAGGCTGCAGACGTATTCTACGAACTGACAAGAGTTATGAGAAACAGAGCGGAAAACAGAGGAACCTTTGTATCAGCCAAATTAAAAGGTGACGTGCCCTGTCCGCAGTATATTCTTTTTGTTTCCAATCCCAAGATGCTTGAAGGGGAACTCATCACCAAGTATCTTACCGATGAAGCAAACAGGGATATTATTACAATAATTCTTTCGGATGAGTTTGGAAATCTTCCGAATGAATGTAATTATATCATTGAAAATGATTACTATTTCCGTGGGATGTATGCTACAGATACTGATATAGAAGACAGGACACCAATCAATTTTGATATGGTTACAAATGCTCAGCTTGAAAACCTCTCAAGAATACTTGCAGATATAGAAGTGAGCGAGATAGAAACCGGTGGAGATATACCAAATTCTTTATCTTTCTTCGATATGTATGGCGTGAATCAGCCTGAGGAACTGAATGTTCTTGATAAGTGGCGTAAGAATCGTACTTATGACAGCATGAGAGCACTTATTGGTCAGCGTGCAGGCGGTACACCCTGGTTTCTTGATATACATGAAAAGTATCATGGACCGCACGGACTGGTTGCAGGTACTACAGGTTCAGGTAAATCAGAAATACTTCAGACATATATTCTGTCTCTTGCAATCAATTATAGTCCCGATGATGTGGGATTTTTCATAATCGACTATAAGGGTGGTGGAATGGCCAACATGTTCAATGGGCTTCCACATATGATAGGCCAGATCTCAAATTTATCCGGAAATCAGGTTAAGAGAGCCATGGTTTCGATTAAGAGTGAAAATAAACGAAGACAGCGCATATTCAACGAGCATGGTGTGAATAATATCAATCTTTATACCAGATTATATAAGAATAATGAAGCAAGTATTCCTATTCCGCATATGTTTATCATTATTGATGAATTTGCGGAACTGAAAAGGGAAGAACCTGAATTCATGCGTGAGTTAATCAGTGTTGCGCAGGTTGGACGATCTTTGGGTGTTCATCTTATTCTGGCTACGCAGAAACCATCGGGTACTGTTGACGATAATATCTGGAGTAACTCTAAATTCAGACTCTGTCTGAGAGTTCAGGACAGACAGGATAGTAATGATATGCTTCATAGACCTGATGCTGCGTATATAACTCAGGCCGGCCGCTGCTATATGCAGGTTGGTAACGATGAGTTATACGAATTATTCCAGTCAGGTTATTCAGGCGCTCAGTATGATGAGGAAACAGGAAACACTAAGCTTGATATTGCAAGGATGATTTCAAATAACGGAAGAACCGCTCTTGTTGGAAACCGAATGAAAATCAAGCAGAAAGAATCCGCTAAGAGAAATTGGATAAGAACACTTATGCAATGCGTATGTGATGCGCAAATCATGCCGGGAAATGAAGAGTATATTTTTGAAATCCTCAAAAACAGAGGAATAGAATATCCATACAGTGATTATAATCTTTTGAGAATTAAAGATCTTGTAAAGGCCATGAATCTTTTCAAAGTTAAGGCTGATAACATTATTTCAGATAAGGCGATTGATGCATTTATTGTTCAGGCGGAGTTATTACGTTTTAAGCTTCCTGAAAGAAAAGAAAAAACACAGCTTGATGTGGTAGTCGAATATCTTTCTGCTTTGGCTGAGAACAATGGCTACAACAATAACCTCCAGCTGTGGCTTCCTGTATTGCCGGAGAGAATTGCCTTAAGTCAGCTCAATGGCTTTAATGAAAAGGATTATTTTGATGGAATTAACTGGCCTGTGCATAATGGCGAGTGGAATATAGAAGTTCCAATCGGTATGTATGATGATCCTGCAAATCAGACACAGGATACAATGACATTAAATCTTTCAAAGAATGGTAATCATGCAGTTATCGGAACCATAGTCAGTGGTAAGAGTACCTTTATTCAGACTCTTATGTTTGGTTTGACCATGAAATATACCCCTGACTATGTAAATATTTATGCGATAGATTTTAGTGCAAAGATGGCAGCAGCGTTCGAGAAGATGCCGCACGTGGGTGGTGTCATGTACGAAAATGACGACGATAAGCTGGCTAAATTCTTTAATATGATGGGAAATATTCTGGAAGAGCGAAAAAATCTGTTCAAGGGTGGTAACTACAGTAAGTATGTAGCTGCCAACGGAGTAAAATATCCGGCTATAGTCATATGCATAGATAACTATTCGAATTTCAAGTCTAAAACAAACAATATGTATGACAATATTGTGCTTCAGCTTGCAAAGGATGGTGTGAGCCACGGCATTTATCTTGTGATTACGGCAGCAGGTTACAACTCGATGGAAATTCCTGTGCGGCTTGCAGAGAACATAAGAACAACCATGTGCCTGGAACTTGCAGATAAATTCCAGTATTCAGATGTTTTGCACACAAACAGGATTGAGACTCTTCCTGAGGTAAATATAAAGGGTAGAGGACTTGGACGAGTTGGTGATGCACTTCTTGAATACCAGACAGCTCTTGCCATTAATGAAGGTGATGACTTCAAGAGAATGGAAAGAATAGAAAAGCTTGCGCTTAGAATGAGACAGGTGTGGGGAGGCAAATCGGCAAGACCGGTGCCTGTTATTCCCGAAAATCCTGTGTGGTCGGAATTTATGGAGACGGATGATGCAGTAAGTGCCGTAGCTGATGACAGACATATACCTGTTGGATATAACTGCGAGAATGCTTCCATCTACAGCATTGATCTTGCAAAGAACTACTGCTATCTGATAGGTGGAAAAACCCGAAGCGGCAAAACCAATATGTTAAGAGTAATTGCTAACGGTGTCATAAAGCGTAAGTCACAGATAACCGTAATTGATTTTAACGGAGATTTGAAGCAGTTTGCGGCAATAAATGATATTGATGTGATAGATGATGACAGCAAGCTGTATAAGTTCTTTATTGACTTAAAGCCTGACTTTGTTGAAAGAAACAAGCTTAAAAAATCACTTGAAAACAGCGGATGCTCGGATGAAGAGATATTCAGTGAATTAAGAAACAAACCTGAAAGAATTATTCTCATTACAGATCTTGTTGAATTCGTTAAGCATGTTACCAAGCCGGAGGGTGTTGAACCGATGAAGCCATTTGTCGAAAACCTTCTGGAGAAGGGTGCTCTGCATAACGTATTCTGGTTTGCAACATTGAATTATGATGAGGCTATCGATGTTGTAGGCAACAGGGTATACGATTTGTTTGTCAAATATAAAACAGGAATACATTTTGGAGGAAATGTTGCGAATCAGAGAATATTTAATTTTGATTATGTCCCGTTTATGGAGCAGACAAAATCCCAGCAGACCGGTGTTGGAATGCTTCCTGATGTAAATGGTGAGAACGTAAGAAAGATTATAGTTCCGCTTGTAAAATATTAAAGATATGTGTTTTCTCAAAAATGAGAGATGGAGATTAGTGTGATTACTTCGGTTTCCTACAATAAGCTTAAAGATGAAGCTTCAGAACTGAATAAAATAATACGAGATGTCGCGGCAAGGCTTACCGATGAACAGTGGAATTTGGAAATGCTTCAGAAACAGGATGAACTCAGATCTTTTCTTGAAGACAAACCACTTATGGATATGCTTCTTTATGATATTACCGGAACGGGAGATCTTGAGTATCTTGAAGAAGTAAGAAAGGAATATAAGCTTGCTTTTGTTATGCTGCTTGCAGATGGCAGTATTTCGCCGATGAAGTATATGAAGCCTTCCATTCAGGCGCAGTCGTTGCTCTTAAGACCATTTTCAAGGGAACAGGCATTAAACTGTCTGTCTGAGTTTATAGGTGGATATGTTAAGGCTTTTCACAACTCATCCGAGGATAACAGAGCTACTTTCATTGTAGAATCAAAGGATGAGGGAAAAATAAGTATCCCATATGATCAGATATACTACTTTGAAGCAATGGAGAAGAAAGTATATGTTTGTACCGGAGTGGATGAATATGGTTTTTATGATACACTGGATGGCCTGATGGAAAATCTTCCTGAAGAATTTTTGAGATGTCACAGGAGTTTCATTGTAAATAAAAATAAGATAGTCAGGGTAGCACTTTCACAAAATACGATATATTTGGAGGACGAGTACGAGGTACCATTGTCCAGAAGTTATAAGCCTGATTTTAAGGAGATGTGATATGGCTGAAAAATCGGTAAATCTGACTGTTATTGAATTCTTAATATTAATGTCACTAAAAAAGGTCCCGTCGATATGCAGTCTTTTCGCAGAAGATGAAAAAGACTATACACAAAGAGATGTTAACGAAGCTTTGTTCAGAATGGGACGCAAGGGCATTGTTGAAAAAAGTGACAATGGCGTCAGAATCAAGAATTCTGTCAGCAGTCTTCTGGATGAGATAATTGAATCTGACAGAATAATAATGATAAGTGTTAAGGATGATTCAATTCCGGAACAGTGTGTATATATTGGCAAGAATATAGTTCTTCTCAGATTTGATGGGAATGAAAGCAGACGCATTCATATAAGAAGGATGGAGAAGAATGAAGTTGTCACGGATGTTATGGATTGTGGATTCATGATGAATAACAATGTTTCAAGGCTTATTGTAGGTGACGGTCGTATGGAAAACAGCGATGCCGATGCCAAGGTTATGTTTGAAAAGGATAAAGATAATCTTTTTAAGCAGGATGGTATCAGAGCTGTTGCCATGAAGTACAGAATAAGTGATATGCAGAAATTGTCTCAGATAACACTGGTAACCAAAGGCCTTGAGGATTGTATTATATATGACACCGGTAATGAAAATGCTGCATATTTTTATTCAGTAAACATTTTGGAAGAACTTCTTAAAAAAGAGATGGAGGCTTAAATGATACTACTTGAAATAAAGGTTCCTTCAGTTGATAAGTCATATGATTTTCAGCTTGATGAAGATGCAAATATTTATAATATAATTGCGGAAATAAGTGAGCTGATTTCGCAGAAAGAACATTGTAATATTGTAGGCAATTTTGAAGATTTAAGATTGTGTAGCAGTAAGAACCGACAGATATTGTCGGTTAACAATACTTTAAGAGAATGTAATGTTCAGACAGGGGACAGTCTGATACTGGTTTAAGATAGACATATTATTCCAAAGGATGTCGTTCATCATCAAAAAGTGCATTTCATCAGATGAGCAACTACTCTTCAATAAATGAAGTAGAATGAACGAGAACAGGGAGAAAAGATGTTTGATATTTTGACTAATCACACAATTGAAGATTGTAATGAGCTGATGGATGAAGTGAATTTCCTGAGAAAGCTGATTGCGGATGCTGAATCGGCAAAGAAGAATCTTGGAGCACTTACTCAGATGGAACAGGTGCAGGCGAGCTTAAAAGCTGTAATCCAAAGTATGGAAGATGAAACACATATCCTAAAGCTGATGGCTCAGGCACTTGACAAGATCAATTACGCATATGTTAATACAGAGAATAAAATCTGTGACTATGCAGAGCTTGGAGTGATACAGTACACAAGACGTGATCTCAGAAGTGTTGATTTGAACCAAATATCATCGATGCTTAAAGATGTAACTTTGGAATAGGAGGAATATATGGCAATTCGTGAGATAGCAGCAGATACAGATACAATGCAAAGAGATATAACAGAGTTGCAGGAAGCTCTTCAGAGAGCAAAAGATCAGCTGAAGATTATGTTTACACATGTGACAGAACTCGACAGCATGTGGGATGGTCCTGCCAATATGGAATTCGTTAAACAGTTTGGAATAGACAATGATAATTGCAGGGAACTGTTTGAGACCATTAGTTCAATTATAGAATGCATGACAATGGCAAGAGGCGAATATATCAAATGTGATAATGAAATCGGAGATATTATTGCAGCAATAAGCATATAGGGAGGAAATTGAAATGGCTATTATTGGAAACGTTCAGATTAAAGTCACACCTCAGGCGCTTGAAGAAAAGGCTGCAGCAGTTACTTCCAATATCAACGCAATGCAGACCTGCTTCGATGAACTTGAGCAGATAATTAACAGGACCGGTTACTACTGGATAGGTAATGCGGGAGATATGCACAGACAGATGTATATGAAGCAAAAGGATGCAGTAGTTGAGATGATGAGAAGATTAAGTGAGCATCCGAGAGATCTTTTAACAATTGCCGGTCAGTACGAAGTAGTCGAACAGGAAGTTCGGGCAATTGGAGAGTCATTAAGCGGCGACGTGATAGAGTAAAGGAGAGAGTATTATGGCAACAAGAGAAAGTATTGAATTTGACTTTCAGCAGGCTATTGCTCAGGCAGAAAAAATAGAAGAATTGTCAGTGGCCCTCAATACACTTGCAAATAACAAGTTCCAGGGAACTCTTCAGAATATACAGGTTAACTGGAAGGGTGAAAGATCTGCTCAGTATCTTAGTAAAGGTTCAAAACTGCAGGGAAAGATGGATGGAACTGCATATGATTTAAGCCAAATAGCTGAAGACATAAGAACAATAGCGAAACGAATTTATGATTCAGAAATGGCAGCACTTGCAATAGCAGCAAAGAGAGATTATTAATCAGGATTAAATTTATGATGAAAGAACGCATTCCGTAAGGAATGCGTTTTTTTGTTATGGCGACGAGGAAAATCGACTGTATGCTTGCATGCAAGGAGATTTGACGACCGCTAATCATAGATGCTTGCATCTATGTTATGGCGACGAGGAAAATCGACTGCATGCTTGCAAAGAATATTGCATAGATGTCCCTTTAAGGTCCTTTTGTGTCATTCATCAGTATATAGTGTCATTCATCAGACAAATAAGTATTAATGAAAAGTCTGAATATAATAAAGATATAAACAAACAGGAAACAGTTTTCAAAGGAAAACAAAGGAACAGGCATTACAAAGAAACAGAACTAAATCAGTAATGCCAGAACATAAAGGAGGAAAACAATATGGCACAGATTCTGGTTACAGCACAGGAGTTAAGAGCAAAGGCAGGAGAACTTAAAGATAAGAATATGGGATTTAAGACACATGTTTCAAATCTTGAGTCACAGGAGGGAGAACTTATTGGAATGTGGGAAGGTCAGGCAAGAAATATGTTTGATCAGCAGTTCAAGAAGGACGTGATGCAGTTCAATGGTTTCTTCACATTGATTAACGAATATGTAAATGCTCTTGAAATGATTGCTGCAAAGTACGAGCAGGCAGAAGCAGTAAATGTGGCAACAGCAAATACAAGAACTTACTAATATATTTTTGAAAATAACTTATTAATTTGATAGAAGAAAAGGAGATACGACAATGGAAGGAATTTTAAGAGTTACACCTGAAAAGTTAAAGGGAGCAGCTGGAGAATTCAGCGGAACAAGCAATACAATTAAGGCTATTACAGATGAGATGATGGCTGTTATCAATTCACTTAAGGGATCATGGCAGGGTGAAGCATCAGAGGCTTACACATCAAGATTTAATCAGCTCCAGGATGATATGGACAGAATCTACAGAATGGTAAATGAGCATGTTAAGGATCTCAATGATATGGCAGATGAATACATTAAGGCAGAGAACATGAATGTTGAAACAGGAAATGCTCTTAAGGGTGATGTAATTCAGTAATAAATCCTTTAACAGGACCCATATTACAGATATAATATTTATGGATACCGGTTAGGTCCCCCCGACGCCGGTATCCTAAATATTAGGAAAGAAGGCACTAATGAATGAAAAAATCTATCCCGCTTTTATTTTCTTATATATTATCTTTATGCTTGTGGCTTTCAGCATATGCTGCAGATAACAATATTGTTCGAACCTATACAGGAGAGGACTCAATAAGCGTCTATGTACGTGGCGAAATATATGACACCAATGTCAGTGCACAGATCGGAACATCAGAAGCAGAAGAAGTGATTATTACCGATTTGAAAGATGTTGGTGGACCGATCAGAACACTAATTCTTGTAGACAATTCTTTTTCAATTCCACAGACTGACCGAGCAAAAATAAAGCAGCTGGTTTCGGACATTGCAGATAAATGTCTTGAACCCAATATCAATAGTATGGTTGCAATCGGTATGATAAGCGAAGATATCATAATAACCTGCGATTATACCAATGCCGGATACCTTCTTGAAGATGCTGCCGAAAGAATTGAATTTTATAATCAGGAAACATATCTTACAGATGCTCTGGCAGGGTATGTTGAATCTAATTTTTATCCCAACGAATCTGTTTTGGACAGAATAATAGTAATTTCAGACGGTGTCGATAACAGACCTGTAGATTCTGATAAAAAGACACCGGAATATCTTAAAAAAATACTAAAAGAATATAACATTCCGCTTTATGCAGTCGGATGTAAAAATAAAGACAAATCTAACGATACAAGGCTTATGAATATGAAAGACCTGGCGGAATCCACACCGGGTTGTTTCTGTACACTGGATAAGAGTGAAGATACACGCGAGATAGCAAATCTTTTTATCGGTGATTTTCAGGGTGCAGTATATGAAATCTTTCCAAAAGCCGAACAGATGGATGGTGCAATAAAAACTGTAAAGATTATCCTGGGCGAAAAATCCATTACGGTTGATGTACGTATGCCACAGAAACTCGAAGTAAAAACAACCGAAACTGAACCTGAAGATGGTATCGTCATTGATGAAAAGCCGAATGACACTTCGATTAAAACTGAACCTGAAGAGCCGGAAAAGATAGTAAAACCTGCGGTTGACGAAAAGCAGTCGGAGAATTCAGGCAATTATCCGACAGTTATCTATATATTGATTGCGCTGGCCTGCATAGTATTTGCTGTAATAGTGGTGCTGGTGATTGTATTCATTAAATCGAAGAATAAAGATGAAGATTTCGAAGCCGCTCCGGAGGAATATCGTATGGATCCTGAAGCAATAAGTAATATAAATAACCAGTCTGATGACCAGGGACAGTCAGGTAATGTCAGATATGATGGAGAAACCATCATGTTCTGGGATGGTAAGAATACATAGACATATTGTATTTCGTCAGAAAAAGATGCAGTTGGTCCTAAATGAAATAAGTGCAGTACATTAGATGGTAGAGTGTATATATAAGAGAGGAGGACGGTTATGTCAGAATTTCATGTATATAACAATATCTATAATGAAGTGTCAGCACTTTCGCAGGAAGCAAGTCAGCTGCTTGTCGCTTTTAATACCCTTGAGAAGGCAAAGATTTCAACCAATAACGTCGCATCATATGCCGGTATTTTGAACAGAATAGCAAAAGTATTGAACGATATGCAGAACGAAAAAGCTTCCTTTGACAGCTATAAAAATGCTATTGAACAGATTCTGATTCAATATGAAAAAACAGAGCAGCGCATAAGTAAGGATGCAAAGAGTGTCAAACTTGTGTCTGCAAAGAAAAAGGATTATGTAACGGACAAAGAGGTTGATGCTTACATAGCCAAACTCGATAAGCTTATTGTTTCCTTGCTTAAGTTCTTTGGACTTTACAAATTATGGAAAGATAAATATGAGAAATATCTCGAAGAATACAGACTATATTTATATGATAAATTGGATGTTGTTTATGTTATAGATCCGCTTCCGGATGATGGAAAGACAACACCTCCTGCGGATCCACCGGCAACCCCACCTGCAGAACCACCGGTAACCCCGCCCGCAGATCCACCGGCGCCACCTGCAGATCCGCCGGCTCCCCCACAGCCAGTTACACCGCCACCGGCACAGCCAAAACCGAAGCCGGTTAACAGAGATCCCGATTATTCAAACAGGGTTTTTGATGATAAAGGAGCATATGGAGCACGTCAAAGACTTGATTCATCGGATAAGGATTTATATGCAGCAATGCGTCAGGCAGATCCGAATCTTACCGATAAGCAGTGTGCAGCACTCATTAAGAGACTTGGACCTGAAGGCTGTGCATATGCCGGAATGACTAATATTATTATGAGAGCATATGAAGGCAGGGCAGAGGATTTTGAAGCATATTTTGGATTCTCAATGTATAAAAACGGCGATCTGAATTATGATGCACTGACAGCATATATTTATGCAAGATTTGATGATCCCAACATGGATGGACTGACACCGGGACATATGGGAGATATGCTGGATGTTATGGTTCCTGAAATGGGAAATAATTATAATGCTGAATATTTTTATGAGCCGGACTGGAATAATATACCAAATGATGTTGAACATGGAGTGCTTGCCTTCAGCACACAGGGTGGTTTCTCACTTACAACGACAGGCGGTAAGGTGCTGACATTTGACGAAGCTCATTATATGACAGTAACAGGAATCACCAACGATGGAAGACTTATTGTTTCATCGTGGGGAAATAAATATTATATAGATCCTTCGCAGTATAGTAACGCTTATTACACTTACTTTACATTCGATACTATCCCGTAATTGAAGGACTATATGTTTGTAATGACAAAGATATGAGATATAGTCGGCAGCAGCTAAAGTGTAAGTGTTTAGGATTTGGTGACTGATATGATAGAAGAGATTAAAAGAGCATACGAAAAAACCTTTGCATTATTTTTCCTCGCTAATTCACCTTTCATGGAGCTGGATGAACTTTTTTCAAAGGTAAATATTCCGGTTGTTGAAGAAAGTGAAAAAAACAAGTGGCAAACGAGAAATATTTTAGGACTTAAATATTTTTACTTAATGACAGAGGCAAAAATAAACAGACTGGAAGAAGATGATCTGGATAAGATTATGGATATTATCAAAGACCCTTCCGAAGATAATATGAAGGTTTTTGTGGAAATACTGCAAAGAACCTATAATGATGTTATGTGTGTAAATCCGGAGAAGAAGGATGAGGCAACCTGTATAGGGCCATATCCGGATATCAAATATGTTTTTGATAATGATTCGATAGTAATCGGATTCGGAAAAGGATTACATTTTGATGAAAGTGATAATCTTATTGAGTCAGAAACTGAAAGGAAATGTACAGAGATAATCAGTAATGTCAAAGAAAAGTTACTTCCTGAAATGAATGATGCATTAGGAACTAAAATATGTTTGTTTGAGGAATAGGTTATATTGAAGGCTGTAAAGCTGAAAGTAATAGCGCACCTTTATAGCCTTCAAAATATTTGTAGAATATTTAAAAAAGGTGTAGACAAATATAAATATCTGTTGTATTATGTACAAGTCGGTTGCAGAACTGACGAATATGCACGAGTGGCTCAGTTGGTGGAGCACGACCTTGCCAAGGTCGGGGCCGCGGGTTCGAGTCCCGTCTCGTGCTCTGAGTAAACAAGAAGAGGACATCCAAGAGGATGTCCTTTTTTCTTGTTTACCAGAGCGAATCCGGAAACTCGAAGGTTCGAGTTTCTCCGCTTCGCTCCGGTCGTCGCAGAGCAAACGTCCACCGGACGTTTTGCGACGTCTCGTGCTCTCACAGATAAGCTCAGAAATACCGAGAAATCGGTGTTTCTGAGTTTTTTATTTTGCAAAGACAAGGGTACAACTGGGGTACAATCGCACTTTTCTTATAATTCCTATTTTTTCTTGTAAATATTACCCAAACATCTCATGTTCCTTTCTGTGTTTTTTAGGTCTGTCCATTTCTGCCGGACATTTCAGTCGTTTATATTCTGACTCGATAGATTTTTTGATGTTATAAGCTTTGCCAGCATCATCCTTAAGTGAATAATATTCACCATGCGCTTAATGGTTTGCCATTTAGGCCTCCGTTATCAACTCTATATTGTAACCACTCTTTAACATATTTACGGGCAGATTTTAGTGTAGTACATTCTGGATGATGTTCTTTTAGATAATTAGCAAAATATTTTGCGTGCTTCCAATAATTTTCGTATGTACTGTAGGAATATATGTAATTTCTATAGTTTCCATTTTTCATGTCAGCGGCTTTGTTTCTTCCTACACCTGTATCAAGCATAGCTGTTAGTTTTTCGTGGAATTGCTGCTTTAGGTCTTTGTGATAGCTTTTATTTTTTCTTCCCATTATGTTTCCTCCTTTCGCATATAAATATGAATGAGGAAATTGGTAACTAGACAATAAAAATAACCAAAGAAAATACTTTGGTTAAAATCAATTTGTTATCATAATATTTTTCAGATTTAGGATAACCCGTGTATTACATATATAACTTAGCAAAAGTGTTTGCGGATAAGAAGAGGTTCAACTATCCTTTGTATTTGTCGAAAGCTTCTTTTGTTGCCTTTACAATATCTTTAATAATGTATTCCTCCTGAACGGTACAGGAGTCGATAATATTTAAGATATCATTCTTAGCTGCTGTTTTATTATCAGGAGATATATCATATAAGAGCTCATCAGTATGGACGGAAAGTACCGAAGCTATAGCAACAAAAACAGGTAGGCTAAGTTTGGTATTTCCATTTTCAATGTGACTCATATGTGTGACGGATATACCTACTTTTTCTGATAGCTCATCTTGCGACATATTACAAGCTTTTCTAAATCTGCGAATTCTTTGTCCAATCTCATAATAATCCATTTGGTATCACCTTCCTAAGTTCATCTCACCTTGAATTGTATAGGCAAAAATAGTAATATAAAATTAACTGTATAGACATTTGACTGCGCATACAGTTAAAGAAAAACTAAGGATTTAACAAAAATGAAAAGAATGCCTAGGGTGCTTGTAGAGAAATATTACGTTGCACATGTTGAGATGCAATTTATTAGACGTGACATAGATGTTGAAAAAGTTCTTTCGGAGGCAAAGGCGAGATGTATAAAAAAGTTTGGTAAGGAATTTGAGGACAAACTTTTGTCTAGAATAAGATCTTTCGAGGAAAGCTTCCCATTATTATTTACAACAAAGAGAAATGTAAATGCTTTAAAAGAAGAAGGCATTGAGAAGGCTGTAAGGGTACAGTAGCGAAACTATATATTCTGAAAGACTAAAAGCATAGATATTTAACAGGTTATTTATAATTTGTATTTGAGAAAGTGGGAAAATATGAATTCTACAGAACAGAACAGAATAGTCTATCCTTCTATAGATAGGCCTTGGATGCAATGGTACGATGGAGCGATTGAAGATAATAAAGTTTTAACACGTACGGTTTGGGAAAATGTGTTTCAGAATAATATAAAGCATTCTGAGAATATCGCGCTTATTTTTCAAAACAAGAAAATTGCTTATAAAACAATATTTGAAAAAACAAAAGAAGTGGCTAATGCTTTGGTCGGTAATGGAATAAAAAATGGCGATTGTATCATCATTTGTTCAACTGGTACGCCTGAAACAGTGTATTTGTTGCTGGCATGTAGCATGATTGGTGCTTGTGCTGAGATGATAAATCTATCATTAGGAAGTGATGCAATCTCA
The DNA here is from genome assembly GCA_024403415.1 of Lachnospiraceae bacterium. Lineage (GTDB taxonomy): Bacteria > Bacillota > Clostridia > Lachnospirales > Lachnospiraceae > JAILLW01. The sequence continues at coordinate 1,405 of JAKSRY010000023.1, read as the reverse complement.
ACATCATTGTCTGAATCTAATGCTCAATATGTTTTTTGCCTTGATAGAATTTTTTCAAAAATGCAAGGATTGTTAACGAAGATAAATAAGAAAGTTGTAGTTATACCGGCAACTTTTTCTTTGTCTAAGATAATTCAACTTCTTGTGAAGATTTCAGAGAAAGAGAAGTATGACTTAGGAAATACTATTAGTTGGAAGGAATTCCTGCAAAATGCTACAAGACAATGTGAAGTCAACGCTAACCCCGAAAGTGAGTTGGTAATAGTATATACATCTGGCTCAACGGGAAAACCTAAGGCTATAGTTCATACAAATCATAGTTATACAGCTATGTCTGAACAGTATAGGATATGTGAATATCCATTTAAGAGGAATGATTTGTTTTTAAATCAGATTCCATTTTTTATTGCATCAGGTCTTTCATTTATGCTTATGGCACCACTTATGTTAGGAATTACGGTTGTTCTTGAACCGAAATATGAGCCTCAAAAATGGGTCGAAGATATACTAAAATATAAGCCGGAAGTGATTTGTGCAACCAAGAGCTTTTGGGATATTGCTGTCCATGAAAATATGTTTGTTGATAAGAATCTTTCATATATAAATATCGCAGTGCAAGGAGGAGAGCCTAACACTGAGAAGATGGAAAATGATATCAACGCACTACTGAGTGATTGTGGATGTAGGAATAAAATAGTAGTAGGTTATGGTATGTCAGAGTTGAATGGCACTTTGACAACTTCTTCATTTAAAAAGCACAATCCTGGAAGCACTGGAATTCCTTTGCCAGGAGTAGTTGTTTCGGCATTTGATACAAAAAATGGTATGGAATGTCGAATTAATGAACGCGGTGAACTTATGGCTATGAGCCCATGTGCAATGAAATGTTATGCGAATAATCAAGAACTTACTGAAAAGTTTAAGTGGGTGGATTCTACAGGAAGAGCTTGGTATAAGACAGGGGATATTGGGTACGTAGATGAGTTTGGAGAAGTATATGTGCTAGGAAGAGCAATAGATGTTGTGGAGGTGTCTGAACAAAAAATATATCTGTTTGATATTGAAAAAGAGATTTTAATGAAAACCAATGTTTCTGAATGTAAAGTGGTTGCTAATGAAGAGAATATGCTTTTTATTAACATTATTACCGCCTCTGACAAAGATGAAGTTGAGGATGAAGTTTATAAATTAATAACATCGTATTTGCCTGAAAATGTAAAATTTGGCATTAGATCATGGAAAGAATTTCCAATAAATGCAAATGGAAAATGCGATAGAGAAGCTTTGAAATGGAATTGATAATAAGTACTTGACAGGAGGTAATGAAAAAGTATGCTCTGGACAGACAGAACAGACAGAACAGACAGAACAGACAGAACAGACAGAACAGACAGAACAGACAGAA